>JAYVNA010000647.1:0-29492 GCA_043758715.1 Archangium sp. | reverse complement strand
TGCAGGCGAGCCCGATGCAGCCGTCGCAACCACCGGGGCCGCAGACCTCCTGTTCGGTCTTCGGCGCAGGACCGCACGCAGCGAGGAGGAAGCTCGCGACGGCCACGGCGAGGAGCGCACGAAGGATCTTGGGTCGCAGGCTCTCACGGCTTCTTCGCGACGACCACCTTCACCTGCGCGGTCGAGCCGGGGATCTTTCCTTCCTTCGGGAGCGGCTCGGCGCGGCCGCCCAGGCACTTCGCCAGGAAGGCCTCGGCGCGGGCGTTGAAGTCGATGCTGTTCTCCGGGCGGGCGAAGCCGTGGCCCTCGTCGGGGTAGAGCACGTAGGTGACGGGCAGCCCGTTTTTCTCCAGCGCGGCGACGATCTGTTCTGACTCGGCCGGCTTCACGCGGGGATCATTCGCGCCCTGCCCGATCATCAGCGGCACCTTGATGCGGTTCGCGGAGAACAGCGGAGAGGCCTTCGTCAGCAGCTCCTTGTCCTGCGGGTTCTCCGGGTCGCCGATGCGGGAGACGAGCTGACGCCGGAACGCCGCCCAGTAGGGAGGAACCGTCGCGAGCAAGGTGAAGATGTTCGAGGGACCGACGATGTCGACACCGCAGGCGAAGGTGTCGGGCGTGAAGGCCAGGCCCGCGAGCGTGGCGTAGCCGCCGTAGCTGCCGCCCATGATCGCCACCTTCTTCGGGTCCGTGACACCCTGGCTCACCGCCCACGCGACCGCGTCGAGCAGATCGTCATGCATCGCGAGCCCCCACTGCCGATTGCCGGCGTTGAGGAACTTCTTTCCGAAGCCCGTCGACCCGCGGAAGTTGACCTGCAGCACCGCGTAGCCGCGATTGGCGAGCCACTGGACCATCGACCGCTGGCCCCAGGTGTCGCGCGACCACGGGCCTCCGTGCACGAACAACACCGTCGGCAGCGCCTTCGCTTCTTTTCCCGGAGGCAGCGTGAGGTACGCAGGGAGCACCAACCCATCGCGCGCCGGAATGTTCACCGGCTTCATCTGCGCGAGGGGGAGGCCTTCGAGCTTCGGCTGCGCGGTGAAGAGCAGCTCGGTCTTCTTCGACTTGCGATCGAACATCCAGAAGCGCAGCGGTGCCTGGTCGCTCGTCTCCGAGAGGATCCACTTGTTGTCGGTGGCGTCCATGCTGGCCACTGACCAGTCGCCCGCGATCGCCTTCTTCAGCAGCTCGAGGTCACCCTTCATCGAGGGCTCGACCGGCGTCCAGCTCATGCGGCCTTCGACGTCCAGCTTCGCGGCGCGCACGCCATGGCGGGTCGGGTAACCGAGCACGTCTGAGACGTCGCTCTTGTCGCTGAAAGCGAGCACGCGCTCGGCGCCCGACTTGAGGCTCTTCTCGAGCAGCCGCGCGGTGTCCGAGTTGATCGAGCTGTTGATGATGATCGAACGGCCGTCCTCGGTGAAGTCGATGAAAGAGAGGATCTCCTCGAGCCCGACGGTGATGAACGCCTTCCAGGGCGCCTTGACCGTCTCGCGCACGCGCAGCTCCGTGCCGCCTTCAGGGGTCGAGGCGATCGCCACCCGCACCAGCAATTGGGAGTCGACGCCCCAGTCGTTCACGTCACCCGGGTTCTGCGTGTCGAGCACCGCCGCGCCGGTATCGAGGGAGAGGCGATACACGTCCATCGACTTGCGATCGCGGACGTTGGCGGTCACGAGAATGACGTTGGGTTGCTTGACCGAAGTGGCGAGCAGCGACGAGCGCACGCCCTGCCAAGGGGTGAGATCGCGCACGTTCTTCGAGGCGAGCTCGACCTGGTAGAGGTGGAAGTTTTCGTCGCCATCTTGATCCTGCTCGTAAAGGATCGATTTGGAGTCCTCAGTCCACGAGTACGAACGAATGCCCCGCTTGGGGTCGGCCGTCACCGCGACCGCGTCTTTACCCGCCGCCGGACGAACCCAGACCTGCAGCACGTTCTTCGGGTCGGGTGCGAGCCAGGCGAGCTGTTCGGCATTGGGCGAGAGGCGCGGCTGGGTGCGTTCGGGGTTTCCGAACAATAGCTCACGAGGAATGAGCGGAACGCCCGCGTCTTGCGCGAGGGTGGAGACCGAGGACAGCAGACACAGCAGCGTGACGGCGCGCCTGAGGTTCATGGCGCGCTTCGTACTACGAGCCGTGCTAGCGATGGACCGATGCGGTGCCTCGCGATCGCGTTTCTGCTTTTCCTCACGGCGTGCCCGCCCAGCATTCGCCGGCCTGAGTCGTCGCAGCTCGTGCTGACCGGAACGGTCTACGCAGGCGGCTTCTCGCGGCGAGGTGAGCCGCTGCCCGAGGTGAAGTTGTCCGTGCGCCGCGCAGACACCGGCGAGGAGCTCGCGTCGAACACCAGCTCTTCGGCTGGCGGCTATCGCATCGCGGTGACGGTCACGCAGGGCACCCGGGTGGTGTTGATCGCTCAGCTCGCTCAGTTCGCGCCGTACGCGAAGGCGTTCACCGTGGGCCCCTTCACCGAGCTGACCAGCTCATTTTCACTCGAGCCGGTGACGATGCTCGAGTGCGTCGACACAGGCTGCAGCGCACCGGGGGTGGATCTCGAGTGGTCCACTCCGCCGCAGGGGTCCGCGGGAACGGTGGCAAGCTTCGAGATGGACCTCGAGTCTCCCGTACAGGTCGACGTCGATGCGGAGCGCCCAGTGGTGCTGGCCGCGGCCTTCGTTCAGCTCACGGGTGGCGCCACGGGGACCCTCGGCCTACGCGTACCGCTGACCCGATGGAGTGGGCTGAGCGACGCCACGCCTGGCAATGGCGTTCTCGAGGTGGCCGCGGCGGCGTTCGACCCTTCGCTGGGTAAGTGGACGCGCCTCGCCCCCGTGCCGCTGTATTCAGAATCGGGCCTGCCGGTTCCCGAGAGCGCCCTGCCCTTGCTGCAACGTGCGGAGTACGCTGGCGGCGCGGTCGCGCAGTTTCCCTTCGTGAGCGATCGATTTCTCGCCGTTCTCGGGCTTCGCGCTGCGGAAGGCTGCGTGCAGGGAACGCTCGAGGCCGAAGGAAAGCCGGCCCGCGGCGCCGCGGTGATTCTCCCCGGGGCCGAGCCGATCGCGGCTGATGAGTCGGGAGCGTTCTGCGCGCCGGCGGCCACCGGCGACGCGTTGTTGAAAGCGGGCGGGCAATACGCAGGCCTGCCGTATTCGCTGGGCGCGTTGCCGCGGCCCACCACGGCAGGGCGCTGCGGAGGCGAGTGCCGGCAAGTGGGAGAAGTGTCGGTGCTGGCCGATGCGCTGCAGCTGTCGTCGTTGTGCAAGTTCACCGGCAAGGTGCTCGATGCGCTGGGAAACCCCGTGAGCAACGCCGAGGTGGTGGGCTTCGATGATTCGGTCGCAGGGAATTCGGTGAGCGCGTTCTGCGGAAAGCTCGGCACCCGCTGCAGCCTCGCCGCGCCATCGGGGGCTGACGGCAGCTTCACCCTCAACGTGCCGTTGCTCAGCTCGGTCTACTTCGGCGCGCGCGCGAGCAACTCGACGGCCAGCGGTGATGTGCAGCGGCGCGGTGGCCAGCGCTTCGTGAGCTGTCCGAATGAGCCGCTGACGCTCAGGCTTCTGCGCGGGGAAGATCGACTCGAAGTGACGGCGACGTTCCTGGGTTCGTCGATCACCTGGCTGCCTCCGCGGGCCGCGGCGCGCGTGACGGTGCTCGATGCTGCGGGGTTGCCGAAGTGGGAAGTGGTGGCCCCGGGAGGGATGACGCCTCCGCTCACGTTCGGGGTGGTGCCGGCGGATGCGACCCAAACGCTCGCTCCCGTGTCACAGCCCGCCAGCGGCGACAGCGTGGTGGTGGAGTTGGATGGAATGGGGCGCGACGGAGTCGTGTACCTCGGCGTCGGGAACGGATTGCGCCCCTGAAAAGTCCCTGTTCTCCTCGTTGGGACGAAGGCCGGAATGGCGAGGGTTCTGACCAGGTCAGCCGCCGTTACAATTCCGATTCCGACGTTGCATCTCGGCATTCACCTCTCCGAGTTGTGGCTTTCGTGAGCGACATTAGGCCGGCTGCATCGCCAGCAAATTGCGAAGCAACCCTGCACCGAGTTGCACGCGATCACTGGTGCCCTAGAGCAGGCCACCGAGCGGCTCCGGGTTGAGCCGGACCAAGCATCCGGTCTCGAGGGGTGCAGGCTCTAACGCATTCGAAGGCCGTCCGATGCGACTCAACTCGCGGCTGCATCATTTGGCGCCCATTCGTCCTTCGCAAACGTGCGTTGAATGCCACTCCGAAGCCGTCTGAGCCGACGCTCGTCGTGGGCGTAGCCCAGTGAACCAGCCGAAAACTTCCACGTCACTCTGGGCCGGCTCCCCCCTGCGGGCACATTGCAGCGAGGATCCATCGCGTATCAACTGTTCATCTGCGTCTTCCGCAGCAGGCAGCGACTAACTAAATCCCATGTCCGGCTCTGCGGATGCATGAGGCCACTGTCGCCGGTATGCTCTCAGGCTTCTTGGACGGTTCGAGGGCGGGAGAAAACATGGCGCATCGTTGGGGTGGGCTGTTCTCGGTGTTGTTCATGATGTCGGGCTGCAACTGCGACCCACAGGGTGGGCCTGACGCTTCGACTGCGCAAAGCCTCGAGTGGCCGCCCGGGGCGACGCTCGAAATCACCGCGACGACGGCCACGAGCGCCGGTCTTCGCTGGCCGGAAGCGCGAGGCGCGGTGGCGAACTACCGCCTCACTTGGCCCGGAGTGACGCGCGATGAGACGGGCACCACGGCCACTCTCACCGGCCTCTCACTCGGCAATCACCTCCCCGTTGAAGTGGTTGCTGTCGCCCGCGATGGAACGGTGACACCGCCGCTCCGCGCCGAGGTCGCGCCTGCGCCCAAGCTTGACGTGCCTGAGGGTGACATCTCGACAGACTTCTGCGGCTCCAACGCTTTCCTTTTGCAAGGCAGCGCGCAAATTCCTTGCGAGCTGCTCTCGGTGGTTGTCGGCCACGTGCGCACGCGCGACGGGGTCGGAGTGCCGGGAATGCGCGTCTCCGTGCTGGGCCATGCGGAGTGGGGCAGCACGCTCTCTCAGGCCGATGGCCAGTACGCGCTCGCCGTCGCGGCGGGCCGGCACACGCTCGACGTGCGTGCTTCGTCATTCCTACCAATTCAAAGACTTGCGACCGCCAAGGCACGAGACTTCACCTACTTGCCGGACACAGTGGTGCTCCGTCGCGACGCCAAGGTGACGGCGATTTCCGTCGCGGCTGGCGGGTTTCACGCAGCCACGCCACAGCAGGACGAGGACGGCGCGCGAACCACCTCCGTCTTCATTCCCGCCGGCACCTCCGCCTGGCTGCGGTTGCCAGACGGGGGCACTCAGGCCGTCGACGCGCTCAGCCTGCGCGCGACCGAGGCGACAGTGGGACCCAGTGGTCCGAAGGCAATGCCGGCCTCCCTCCCGCCGGCAACTGCATACACATTTGCCGCAGACATCTCCGCAGACGAAGCGCTCGCTGCTGGCGCGATGGGGGTGGGCTTCGCGGCACCCGTCGCGATTTACGCAGACAATTTTCTTCACTACCCGGTGGGCTCGGCGATTCCGCTCGGCATTTACGACGAGGCCGTTGGGCGGTGGGAATCAGCACCCAACGCTGTCGTCCTTCAAGTGACCGCCAACGGTGGGGTGGACATCACCGGCGATGGCGTCGCTGACTCCGCTTTCCCGTTGCTGGCCGGCGAGGGTGCGACACTGGCCGCCCAATACCCTCCGGGAACGCAGTTAGTGCGAAGCCTGACGACGCACTTCAGCGCGATGGATACCAACGCGTGCTGGCATTGCATCGGCAGCTGCGAGCCGGCCGGCGACCAAGAAGTTAATAGCGTCTGCGAGTCGCAGACAGGAGGCAGCCTCATCCGCATCCAAACCCGCACCCTTTCGGAGTTCGTCCCTGTTGCCGGAACGGGCCTGAGCCTTGGGTGGCACAGCAACCGTGGCAACGTGCGAAAGGCCGCGGTCGACCTGAGGTTGGGGCTGCTGGGAGATGGCGGCCAACCGCAAGGAGTCATCGCCACCTACTTTCGCCTTGAGGTGGCGGGCCGACAGTACGTGGTGGAACATTTGGACGGTGGCTTCGGCGACGCCGTGCAGCTCGCTTGGGACGGAAAGGACGCCTTTGGCCGGGCGGTGAAAGGCCCCGTCGCCGCCACGTCGACGACAGGGTACGGCTTCGCGGGCGTCTCCGTGATGGCAAGCAGTGGAGCGAGTGGTGCCACTGGCATCGTCGACTTGACGCCCAACTTCGGAGTCTGGCCCCCTCCCGGGGCGGTGCTGCTCTCCTCCACGCGCGAGGCGGCCTTCTACCTGAAGCATTCCAGCCGCTCGCTGGGCGACTGGGTGCCACGCGAGAACCTCGGCAATCTCTCCCTCGACATCCTGCACGGCTACTCGGAGGACGGCACGCTACACCTGGGCAATGGCTCCGAAGTTACCGCTGCAGAGAGCGGCGCGATGGTGCGCCACATAGCCGGTGGAGGCACTGACTTCTCGGAAGACGCGGGTGCCTATGACGTCAATCTCGGCAGCGGCACCGCCGTGCTGGCAGAGGGGCCTCAGGGAATCTTCTACGTCGAGAAGGAATCGCGCGTGCGCCTGCTGAGGCCCGACGGTGGCGTCAGCACCATCGCCGGCGACATCAACCTGGGTTTCGCGGGTGACGGCCTCCCCGCGACGCAGGGCCGCTTCAACTACGCGCGGCTGCTCGAGACGGACAGCGCGGGAAACCTCTACATCGGAGACGTCGAGAATTACCGAATTCGCCGCGTCGACGCACTGACGGGCGTTCTTTCGACGGTGGTGGGCAATGGGCAGCGCGGCTTCTCACCCGATGGCACGCTCGCCACCGACGCGAAGCTCGATGGGCTATCGGACATCCTGTTTGGACAGGACGGCTTGCTCTACTTCATGGCCCAGGACGCGAACGGTTACACGCTGCGCCGCGTGGAGAATGGTGTGCTGACGACGATGGCTGGTGGAAGCACCGCGAGTGCTCCGCCGTGGGAGGCCCAGTCACCAAAGGCCATCGCCTTCCGCAGTGGGCCTCACTGGTTGGCGCAGGGCCTCGACGGGACGATTTATGTGGCGGGCTACGACTCGGGCGATGCGAGGAGCGATTACGTGGTGCGCAGTATCGAAGCCGACGGTCGGGTGAGGTTGCTGGCCGGCGCGGGCCTCAGTCTCGACGCTGACGAGCCCGAGGCGCGCAATACATGTCTCAGCGGCCTCACGGGCATGGCCGTGGCCCGCGACGGTACTCTCTATGTGGGCGAGTCCGGTGGGACAGGCTGCGGCCTGCGGGGCCCTGGCGTCCGCGCCATCTCCCCCGACGGCGCCTTCAGCCTTTTTTTCGGGGGCGCGCGCGCGGCCTCCAGCGGGTTGCGCCCGCCTGATGGCCTCGCTGCACTCACGCAACTCAATGGAGTCGGTGACCTTGTCCTCCGGCGGAATGGCAGTCTGGCTGTGGTGCACCGCGGGCCTACGACGACGCTGCACGAGGTCGCCCTACCCCTCAACGCCAATCGGATCGTCCCCAGTCGCAATGGTGAAGAAGTGTATGCCTTTGACGCGCGCGGGCGGCACTTGCGCACCACATCTGCGCGCACCGGCTTGACCCTCTTCACCTTCGCGTGGGGGCCACTGGGGCTCGTCTCCGTCACCGACGTGAATGGCGACGTCACCATGGTCGAGCGGCGTGGCGACGGCAGCGCGCAAGCCCTGGTGGCGCAAGATGGTCAGAGGACAGAGTTGTCCTTGAATACGACCTCCGGCCGAGTGGAGCGCATCACCGATGCGATGGGCCGCTTCGTCGAGGCCGCGTACTTTCCAACGGGACTGCTCTCGGAATGGAAGGATGAGAACGGCAACGCCACCTCTTTCACCTGGGACGACGTCGGAAATCTTGAAACACACGCCAATGCGCTCCAAGCTAAGAAGACCTTTCATCACGTCTTGGACGGCATCGGGTACACCTCACCCGAGGGCCGACTCACTCAGTACCTGACTGAGTACGGGAGTGGCGTCACGGCTCAGACGACCTCTCGTTCAGATGGTACGCAGTCTACGAGCGCCCTCGGCGCGGGACTGCGGCGGTACTTTCCGTCCAACGGCGCTGCCATCGAAGTCGAGATGCAGGCCGTCTTGGCCAGTCGCTTCGGCCGCGCGGTTGACGTCCCTGGGAAGGTCGTCGTTCGCACGCCGCTGGGGTTGGAGTCCGTCACCACCTCGGTACGCACCTCGACCAACGCGCCCGGTGATTTCCTGGCGGTGACAGAGGAAGTTGAAGAGACGCGGGTGAATGGGAGGCTTTGGCGCACCCGCTTCGACGCCGCTGCCAAGACCTTCGAAGTGACCTCCCCAGAAGGACGGCGTGCTATGGCGACGCTCGACACGAAGTTGCGTCCATTGACTTTTACAAAACCCGGCCTGCTACCAATCACATACACGTATGACGCGCGCGGCCGACTCTCGACGGCGACGCAGGGCATCCGAAACGAGACTTACGCTTACGACGACAATGGCTACCCGAGTTCGGCCACCAACGCGCTCAACGAGATGACGACCCTCGCCTTCGACAAGACCGGTCGACTCCAGAGGGCGACGCTGGCGAACTTGAACGAAGCGAATTTCTCGCAGGACCCAGTCGGCAACCTTTCCAGCGTAACTCCACCCGACGCGGGCACCCACGCCTTGATCTACGACAAGGCAGACGAGGCGACGACGTATATCCCTCCAGCGGTGACGGGCGTCGGCAACGAGACGACCACCTTCGATCTCGACGGGTTGGTGACACGCTGGGGCCACGCCGATTCGAGCCAGACCATCATCACTCGCGAAACGTCGGGGCGTGTGAAGCAAGTTACCACGCCTTGGTGGGTCAACGAATTCTCATACACGACGTCGAGTGGCCAAGTGGAAACGGCGACGCGGGGCAGCCAGCGGCTCGACTGGAAGCACGACGGTTTCCTCGTCACCGAGGAAAAGGCGACGGGCATTGCTTCGGCAACGAGCCAGTGGAGCTACGACTCGGACTTCCGGCGCGCGACTCACACCATCGGAGGCGTGGCGATTGCCTATGCCTACGACAACGACTCACTGCTGGTGCAAGCCGGTGCCGCGACGCTCGCTCACACACTATCGACTGGACAACTGGCGGCGGTCGCCGTGGGCAGCGTGCGCACGGTGGTGACGCCCAACGAATACGGAGAACTCGCGACACTCGCGACCACTGCGGGCGGGACGGCGCTTTATTCGGAGGGCCTGAGCTACGACAGCACCGGTCGAATTCGAGTCGTGGAAGAGGTGAGTCAGGGTGTGCCGGTGCAGTGGGTTTACGGCTACGACAAGCTAGGTCGCCTTACTTCCGCGTCGAAGAATGGCGCCACTGCAACGACCTGGACCTACGACGGGAACGGCAACCGCCTCACCGAGAACGGAGTTGGGTCCACATTCGACGCGCAGGACCGAATCAGAACGAGAGGGACGACGACCTACGAGTTCGACGCACTTGGCGGTCGAAGGCTCAAGAATGAAGGGAGCGCAGTCACGAGGTACACGCACGATGGACTGGCCGCGCTGACCTCAGTCACTCTTCCAGATTCCACGGTGGTGACCTACGACTACGACGCGCGCCAGCGCCGCGTTGCAAAGAGGCGCAACGGGATGGTCGTAAAGCGGTGGATTTACGACGGCCAGTATCGGGTGGTGGCGGAAGTCGATGGGGCAGGAGTTGTCACGAGTCGGTTTGTCTACGGAAGCCAATCGCACAGTCCGGACTATTTGCTGCGCGCTGGCAAGACCTATGCGTACGTCAAGAACCACCTCGGAAGTATCTTGATGGTCGTCGACTCAGGGTCGGGCGAAATCGCGCAGAGAGTTGAGTACGACGCTTGGGGGAGCATCACTGCCAATAGCCTTCCTGATTTCCAGCCGTTCGCGTTCGGTGGTGGACTCTTCGATTCCGACACCGCTCTGCTTCACTTCGGTTACCGAGACTACGACCCGACTACCGGGGCATGGACAGCCAAAGACCCGATACGCCTCAGCGGGGGGGCCAATGCGCTCTCCTATTGCCGCGATGACCCCCAGGGCTGCTTAGATCCTGATGGACTCAGACCCTTGAATGCCGCTGAGTATACGCATGTCGCTGACTCCATTTCGAAAATAGCCGACGTCCCGAGCCATGCGTGGGTGGCGACGGAACTGTATGCACTTCTAGCTGATGGAAAGATCGAAACCGCGGACGGCGCGGTGGATTGGATAATGGAAATCAAGGGTGCCGCCGCCAGCACGACCACAGGCGGCGTGATACGGATTCGTGATTTCTATGCACCTACCGGCTTGGATGCGACGCTGGTGCACGAGTATTCGCATTATAATGACCTGCAGTGTGACGGCTTATCGGGCCTGGCTTCTGACCCTGATGTGGAGGGCGACCCCAAGTCGCGCGCATACCGAGCCGAGGATTTCTATCTCGATGCGAAGACGCTCGAGTCTATCCGCCGCGCACGGCGCCACCTTGCTCCGATTGGCACTCCGGTGAGTCGACCATGATTCGAGCAGGTCGCGTGCTGATCGCGATTGGGTTGATGTGGCTTTTCTTATCTGGCTTGGTCGATCTGTTTGTAATATCTATTGGATTGTTCCGCGCCCAAGCGTTGTTGCTCGTTGCGGCCGGGATTGCTCTCGCCGGTACTGCGAGCGGGCGTCAACGACTCGTGCTCGTTGCCGGTAGTTGCGTCGCTCTTCTCATTCTGTGCTCTCTGCTCAGCGAGTTTCGCGTTGGTCTCACGCATCCGATTGGGGCGCTCGTGCTTCTTCCCGTTGCAGGTTCCCTTCTTGCGGGCGGTGTACTGCTTCGCCGTAAGGCTGCGCAGGAAGGTGAAGGGTCATGAAGTTGTGCCGTCGGGCCATCTCGATGTGCGTGTCAATGCGATCGCCCGCGGTCGCGGCGCGATTCCCCGGGGGGGGGTCTTCGGCGTGGGGAATGAGCACCGTCCATAAGATCAGCGCCTCGCAATTTGAGTCACTTCGCGAGCGTCTTGCAGATCGCGATCACCTGATCCGCTTGCGCGCGCGTGACAGGCTTCATCGTGGCGCAGTCGATGCCCGGCGAGACCGCCCAGTTCGCGGCCTGAAACACCACGCCCTCGGCCGTCTCGGCCATGAATAAGTAGAAGTTCGGTTCGCGCGTCGAGACGACGATCTTCCCGCTCATCGCGATCATGCTCTCCATCACGTCGAGCATCTTGGGGTCGGTGGTGACCGAAGCCGCCGTGCGCTCCATCAAGATCACGCGCACGCCGTCAGGGAGGTCCAAGTACGCCATCGTGCCCGTGCGCTTGCCGGCGCTGTCGGTGGTCGCGCCGCCGCTGGTCTTGGTGCCCTTCGGCAGCCGCAGACTCGCCTCGAACGAGAACTTTTCCTTCCCCAGCGTGGACAACGATTTCTTCGTCCAGCCCTTGGTCACGTCAGGGGTCGCTGCGAGCACGAGCACCGCCAGAAACAGAGAGTTCATCGAGGTGTGACTCCTTCGAGGTGGAATTCGGGTTGCCGCAGTCCGCCGTTCCTGACTATCTCACGGGGTCATGCGCGGCTCAGCACGCACTCGGCAGTTCCTCACTCGGGTCAACGCCCTGGTGGTGCTTGCCCTGATCGTGATGCCGGTGGGCCAGCGGATGCCCGCGGTGCCCGACGTCGACACCCTGCAGGCGCCCGCGTCGATGTTGCAGCTTCAAGCGAGCAACGTGTTCGGCACGTTCATCGAGGACGACATCGAGGTCGAGCACCACGACTTCACCCTCGAGTACCAGATCAGCCCCCAGGACCCCGTGAACTCCACGGCCCAGCTGATCTCGTTCTTGTCGACCGAGCGGCTTCACCGCCCTCCGATCACCTGAGCCGAACGCAGTTCTAAACGAGCACGTCGAAGGCACGGCACCGCTCTGCGCGGACCGCTGAGCCTTCGCGCTCGAACCCGATCACTTCTCTGCGCGCTGGCTTCGAAATTCCGGGGCTGCGCGAGGCTTCGCATGACCACCTCTCTTGCCACCCGAACTCCGCCCCGGCGCGTCAGCCGGGGTACCAAACCTGAAATCCGTTCACTCTGGGACCCGCTCCGCAAGGACTGGGGCGCGATGTGGACCTCGTACGTCGGCACGTTCAAAGACATCCAGAAACAACAGAGCCTGCCGCAAGACGCGCTCGCCGGCCTCACGGTGGCGGCGGTCGCGTTGCCCCTCAACCTCGCGCTGGCGGTGGCGAGTGGAATGCCCCCGGCCGCGGGCCTGGTCGCCGGCGCGATCGGCGGCTTGATCGCGGGCTTCATCGGCGGCGCTCCGCTGCAGGTCACTGGCCCCGCGGCGGCGCTCAGCTCGCTGGTCGCGGCGATCGCGCTCGGCTTTGGCGCCCAGGGCGTCGCGTTGGCGGCCGTCATGGTGGGCGGCTTCCAGCTGCTGCTCGCGTTCACCCGCGCAGGTCACCTGATGGCGAAGGTGCCCGAGAGCGTGCTGGCCGGCTTCACCACCGGCGTGGGCATCAAGCTGCTCGACCAGCAGATCCCCGAGCTGCTCGGCTTCGACTACCGGGTCCTGCAGCTCGCCGCGATGGTGCATCGCCCCGATTGGTTGAAGGAAGTCGAGTGGCTCGCGGTGGTCTGCGGTCTCTTCGTCGCGCTGCTGGTGGTGGGCACGGCGAGGTGGAAGCGATTTCCCGCCGCGATCGTCGGCGTGGGCGTCGTCACCTTCATCGCGAACTACGTGGGCTGGGACATCACGCGCGTCGGTGAAGTGCCGAGTACCTTCCCCGCGCTCAGCTTCCCCGCGCTGGAAGGCGGGCAGCTCTTCGAGCTCGTGATCGCGGTGTTGCCGCTGGCCTTCCTCGCGTCGGCAGAGTCACTGCTCGCGGCGCGCGCCGTCGATCGCATGCAGGGGGCCAACCTGCAGAGACCCGCGCAGCCGAGCCTCGAGCTGCTGGGCCAGGGGCTGGCGAACATCACCGTGGGCCTGTTCTCCGGCATGCCCGTCTCGGGCGTGGTGGTGCGCAGCGGCGTCAATGTGCAGAGCGGCGCGCGCACCAAGGTCGCGACCGTGCTTCACGCGGTCTTCCTCGGCGCTGCGGTGCTGCTGATGTCAGGGCTCATCGCCAAGGTGCCGCTGGCCGCGCTCGCGGGGCTGCTCTGCGTCATCGGCGTTCGGCTGATCGACTTCGGTACGCTGCTCGAGCTCGCGCGGCACGAGAAGCTCGAGGCTGTCTCTTTCATCGTGACCGCGGCAGGCACCGTCTCCGGCCATCTGATGATGGGCCTGGTGGGCGGCATCGTGATTCACGCCATCAACCACTTCGTCTTCCACCGAAACGATCCGAAGGCAGCCAGCAAGCCTTCACTCCCCCCGGGCGTGCGCGCGGTGCTCAAGAAGGAACACGCGCTCGCGCGCAAGGTGCACCAGGACTCCACGGGCAACGCCGCGGAGTGGATGGCGCACGTGCGCAGCACTCCGGTGGTGCCGACCACCGCCTTCATTCACCCGCAGGCCGCAGTGATCGGCCAGGTGGTGCTGGGCGAGAACGTGCACATCGCAGCGGGAAGCTCGGTGCGCGCCGACGAAGGCACGCCCTTCTTCATCGGCCCCAACACCAACCTGCAAGACGGCGTGGTGATTCACGCCCTCAAGCAGAAGCACGTGCAGGTCGATGGGGAGAAGTGGGCCGTGTTCATCGGCCGCAACGTCTCGGTGGCGCACGACGCGCTGGTGCACGGCCCCTGCTACGTGGGTGACGACACCTTCATCGGCTTCAAGGCGGTGGTGCACGACTCGGTGGTCGGGCGCGGCTGCTTCGTGGGCATCGGCGCGGTGGTGGTGGGCGTCGAGGTGGCCGACGGCCGCTTCGTGCCGCACGGCACCATCATCGACACGCAGGACAAGGCCGACGCGCTCGGGGTGGCGACCGATGCGCATCACCACTTCAACGAAGACGTCGTCGACGTGAACCGCGGGCTGGCCGCGGCGTATCGACGGCTGCTCGACGCTGGCCACCCTGCCCCCCGGCTCGGCGGCGGCGCGGGCGAACCCCATTCCTGGGACGAGCGCTGGGCTCGCCCTTCCAACGAACGTTTCTAAAAGGAGCACCTCATGTTTCTGACTGGATTGATGGCCGGCTTCGGCCTGTTTCTGTGGTGGGTCGCGAAAGATTGTTTTTTCCGGGTCGAAGAGGGCCACGTCGCGGTGATCACCCGCTTCGGGGCGGCGCGGCATGAACCCGATGGCAAGCTGGCGCTCTTCGGGCCCGGGCTGCACTTCAAGTGGGCGTTCGAAGAAGTGAAGGTGGTCTCGCTGCGCGAGCAGTTGATCACCCTGGGTGGTGAGCAGGGCGCAGAGCCGATGATGCTCAACGACGGCACGGTCATTCGCCTGCAGTCGATGTTGCGCTACGCGCCTCAGCGCGATGGCATCGCGAAGTATTTGTTCGGGCTGCATCACCGCAAGGAACACGTGGCGGGGTTGTTCTCGAGCCTGCTGCGCAACGAGATCGCCAACGTGAAGGGGCCGGTGCTGAAGGCCGACCTGAAGACGCTCACCGAGGATCTCGGGGGCTCGTTCGCGTTGGTTCGGCGCGATCGCAAGCTGCTCAACGATCGCATCGGCGAGTTCGCGAAGAAGGAGCTGGGCGACTACGGCGTGCACTTCGAGGCGGTGGACATCACCGACATTCACCCGCCCGATGAGCTCGCCGACGCGCTCAACGCGGTGATGAGCGCCCGCGCTGAAGCCGAGTCGATGCGTTTTCGCGGCCAGAGCGACTGCGCCCAGAAGGTGCTCGCCGCTGAGCAGGGCGTGGAGATCGCGCGCACCCGCGCTTCAGCCGTCGAAGCGGAGATCGACGAATTGGCGCGCCACCTCGAGCAGTTGGACAAGGCCGCCGTGCTCGATGCCTACCTCTCGCGCCGGAGAGCCGAAGTGATGTCCGAGTCGCGCACCGTGTACCTGAACGATGACGTCAAGCCGCTGGGAGAGAGCCGATGACTGGAATGGACTGGATGATGTTGTTTCTCGGTGCGGGCGCAGGCGCGGCGTCGCTCACGCTCCTCTCGCTGGCAGCGCGTGGTTTCTTCATCGGCGTCGAAGATGAACACGTCGCGCTGGTGACGAGCTTCGGGAAGCTGGTGGCGAAGTACGACAAGCCGGGGCTGGTGTTTCACCCGACGAAGTGGCTGCCCTGGGTGAAGGTGACGCAGGTCTCACTCGCCCGCGACTTCCGGGTGATTCACGATCTTCACCTCAACGACGCACGCGGCACCACGGTGGTGGTCGATCTCTGGCTCGAGCTGCGCATCGTCGATCCCGAGAAGGCACTGTTCGCGGTGGAAGACTGGGACAAGGCCACCCAGAACCTCGTGCTGCACGCGGCGATGACGATTCTGGGCTGCCGCGACTTCCAGGAGATCCTGGACGATCGCAGCGACCTGGGCTCGAAGCTGCAGCGTGACGTCTCGGCCGAGACGGAGCGTTGGGGCGTGAAGGTCGACCAGGTCTTCGTGCGGCACGTGGCGCTGCTGCCCGAAGTCTCGCGTCAGGTGTTCGGTACGGTGGCCGCCCGGCTCGAGCGCGCCCGCGCCGTGCTGGTGGAACAGGGCCGGCTCGACGTCGCCCAGCTCGAGGCTGACACCTCGCACCGGGTGGCTTCGCTCGTCGCCCAGGCGAAGTCGCAGTATCCGCTCGCGGTGGGTCGCGCGCTGGAACGGCTCAAGAAGAACCCCGCGGTGTTCGAGGCGTACAACGCGCTTTACGAGCTGGCGCAGGTTCGGGGCTCGCGCACGGTAGCCTTCCGCGGCTTCGAGAGCCGCTCGTTGCGGGCCCTCGACGTCGCCATGCTGCCTGACAGCCAGCCGCAGGTGGGTCGCACGGGCTGAACGGCTCAGGCCGATCGGGACTGGCACGCGCGCACTCGGGCTTGAGTTTCACCAGGTGCGCGCGTGATCAAATCGGTAGCCAGCACTCTTCACGCGGCGATCAGCAGCGGTGTCTTCGTGGCGGGTGGAGGGCTGGCGCACCGAGGTGTCTTTATGGCCACAGCAAACAAGCGGGCGCAGATCGAGCAGGAAATTCAGAGCGCATTCGGGCTGATTCCCCAGTGGGTGAGCCAGTTCCCCGATTCGGCGATCGAGGGCTTCTGGCGGACGATGGCTGACTTCCAACTCGCCGAGACGAAGATTCCCAACAAGTACAAGGAGCTCATTGGACTCGCGGTCTCCGGCGCGACGCGGTGCAAGTACTGCCAGTTGTTCCACGTCGAAGCGGCGCGGCTGTTCGGCGCGACCGATGACGAGATCGCCGAGGCAGCGGCGATGAGCGCGCACACGATGTCGGCGAGCACGTTCATGAACTCCATGGGCACCGACTACGAGGCGTTCAAGACGGAGACGCTGCAGATCGTCGGCAACATCAAGGCGCAAGCGGCGAAGGATCGAAGCGGCCTGGGCCAGGCGCCTTCGCATCGCTCCGGGCTGCCTCCGCCGGCGGAGGCCCATGTCTGACCATCACGTGATCGAACGGCTGGTGGCAGACGGCTACGTGCGGCGCGTCTCCGATCGCTACCTGCCGGCGGATCGCTGGCATGCGGCGGTCGCGCGCGCCGCGACGGAGCTCCTCCTGCGCGGGGAGGAGCTCGAAGATCTTCGGGTGCCCGTCGCGTGGGCGCTGGCGGACAGCTACGGCAACTCGACCAGCGACGATGAGCTGGTCGAGATGGTGGCGGTGATGGTGCCGCTCACCGGCGTAGGGCTGAAGAGCCTCTGATTCGAGATCCAGCGAGAGGCTCGGATCACGTGGTGATGATCGTGCCACCATCGACGACCAGCACCTGGCCCGTGACGTACGACGACGCCTTCGACGCCAGGAACACGGCCGCCCCCGCGATCTCATCAGGCTGCGCGTGCCGGCCCAGGGCCGTGCGTTCGATGACGTGCTTGCGCATGTCTTCGTCACCGACGATCGCCGCCGCGAACTTCGTTTCCACCAGGCCCGGCGCGATGGCGTTGACCCGAATGTTTGAGCCGCCCAGTTCCTGCGCGAGCGTCTGGGTCATCGAGATCACCGCGGCCTTCGTCATTCCATACACGCCCTGAAACGGCGCCGATCGCAGGCCCGCGATGCTGGCGACGTTGATGAGCGAGCCCGGCGCGTTGCGCGAGGTCAGGTGGTTCGCCACCTCGCGCATCATGGCGAAGTACCCCTTCACGTTGACCTCGAAGGTCTTGTCCCACGCGCTGTCTTCGATCTGCAGCATCGGCCCGAAGTACGGGTTCGCGGCCGCGTTGTTGACCAGCACGTCGACCTTGCCGAAATGTTCGATGGCCTTCGCCACCACCGCCTTCACGTCTTCGGGCTTGCCGGTGTGCGCGGGCAACCCGAGCGCGCGGCCGCCACTCTTCGTGATCCGTTCGACCACCGCGTGCAGGGCGTCGGGCTTACGCGCGACCAGCACCACCGCGGCACCGTGTTCTGCGAGCCGAACCGCGATCGCCTCGCCAATGCCGCGGCTGGCGCCGGTGACGATCGCCACGGTGTCCTTCAACGAAAAGAGGTCGCTCATACGGTGGGGATCCTGCCTGCGAGGTGGCCGCCATCGAGAGGAACCACGATGCCGGTGATGAAGCTTGCCTGGTCCGAGGCGAAGAACGTGGCCGCTGCGGCGACCTCTTCAGGTTTACCCAGCCGCCCCAGGGGAATGTCGGCGGTGAGCCGCTTCACGCCCGCCTCGTGCCCCGCGCGCAGGCTCTTCACGAACCCGTCGACCATCGGAGACTCGGTCCACACCGGGGCCAATGCGATTGCGCGAATGTTGAACTGCGCGCCTTCGAGCGCGAGGGTCTGGGTGAGCTGAATGACCGCGGCCTTTGAAGGTCCATACCCGCCCAACTTCATGGTGCCCTGCAGCCCGGCCACCGAGGACATGGTGAGGATCACGCCGCCTTTGATCTTCATCGCCCGGAAGGCGTGCTTGGCGCAGAGGAAGACGCCGGTGAGGTTGACCGCGACCACCCGCTCGAAGTCTTCCTTCGCGAGCGAGGCGATGAAGCCCGGGGCGCCGATGCCCGCGTTGGCCACCATGATGTCGAGCTGACCGAAGGAGGAGACCGCCAGGGTGACCGCCGCTTCGACCTCGGCCTCGTTGGTGACGTCGACCTTGATGAACCGCGCCCGGGCCCGCGCAGCCTCGGGCAGGAGCGAGAGCGTGTGCTGCCCGCCTTCCTCATTGATGTCCGCGAGAATGAGCGAGGCGCCTTCTGCGGCGTACCGCAGGGCGATGGCCCGGCCGAGACCCGAGCTGGCGCCGGTGATCACTGCGACCTTGTTCTGGAGCATGGGTCAGGGCTTGCTCCAAACCGCGCCGGTTCGCCAGCCCCAGAGTCGTTGAGTTTGTCGCCCACGTGCTCTAGGTGCTCGAAGCATGTCTGACGCCCAGAAGCCCCAGCAGAACGCGCCGAAGAAGCAGAACGACAATTTCAAGCTGCCGACCCGCGCCGAAGATTTTTCGGAGTGGTTCAACGTGCTCATCGAGCGCGCGAAGCTCGCCGATCACTCTGACGTCAAGGGTTCGATGGTGATCCGCCCGAATGGCTACGCCATCTGGGAGAACATGCAACGTGTGCTGGACGGAATGTTCAAGGACACCGGCCACCAGAACGCCTACTTCCCGCTGCTCATCCCCGAGGCGTACCTCGCGATGGAGAAGAAGCACGTCGCGGACTTCGCGCCGCAGGTCGCGGTGGTGACCCATGCAGGCGGGAAGCCGCTCCCCGAGGGCCAGCGCTTCGTCATTCGCCCCACGTCCGAGACGATCATCAACCGCTCGTTCACCAAGTGGGTGCAGAGCTATCGGGATCTGCCGATCCTCATCAACCAGTGGGCGAACGTCATGCGCTGGGAGATGCGCCCGCGCCTTTTCCTGCGCACCACCGAGTTCCTCTGGCAGGAAGGCCACACCTGCCACGCCACCGAGGCCGAGGCGACCGAGGAGACGCTTCGCATGCTCGACGTCTACGAGCGCTTCGCCGAGGACTACATGGCGATGCCGGTGACCAAGGGACAGAAGACCGAGAGCGAGAAGTTCCCGGGCGCGGTGAACACGTATTCCATCGAAGCGATGATGCAGGACAAGAAGGCCCTGCAGGCCGGCACCTCGCACATGCTCGGGCAGAACTTCGCGAAGATGTTCGACACGATGTACCAGTCGAAGGAAGGCAAGAAGGAGCACGTCTGGCAGACGTCGTGGGGTGTCTCGACGCGGTTGATCGGCGCGTTGATCATGACGCACTCCGATGACGCGGGGCTGATCGTGCCGCCGAAGCTCGCGCCGATGCAGTGCGTGATCGTGATCATTGGCAAGACGCCGGAAGAGCGCGGTGCGGTGCGCGCGAAGGCCCAGGCGCTCGCGGCCGACCTGAAGAAGGCTGGCATTCGCGTGCTGGTCGACGACGACGAGACCAAGGGTCCGGGCTTCAAGTACGCGGAGTACGAGCTGCGCGGCGCGTGCGTGCGCGTCGATCTCGGCCCGAAGGACCTCGCGCAGAACCAGGCGATGCTCAAGCGCCGCGACGTGGCCGAGAAGGAAACGCTCGGTCTCGATGCCGTCGTCGCGCGGGTCGGCGAGGTGCTCGAGTTGATGCAGAAGGCGCTCTTCACCAAGGCGAAGGACTTCAAGGCGGCGAACACCTTCGAGGTGAACACCATCGACGAGTTGAAGGCGAAGGCCGACGACGGCTTCCTCCTGATGCACTGGGATGGCACGCCCGAGACCGAGAAGCGCATCAAGGACGAGTTCGGCGTCACCACGCGCAACCGGCCGTTCGATCTGAAGCAGGAGCCGGGCAAGTGCATCCTCACCGGTAACCCGTCAACAGGCCGCATCGTCTTCGCGAAGGCGTACTGAGTGTCTGAGCGCTTCCTCTGGTTGGAGCCGGTCGGTGGCATCGCGGGGGACATGTTCCTCGCGGCCGCTCTCGACTTAGGCGTCTCTCAGAGTGAGCTCGAGGAACAGCTGCGGTCGCTGGAAGTGCCGGGGTGGAAGCTCGAGCTGAGCCAGGCCGAGCGTCATGCCATCGTGGGCACTCACCTCGACGTGGTGGTGACCGCGCCTGAAGGTGGGCACGCGCATCGCAGTTGGAAAGACATCGACGCGCTGATCTCCCGCTCGAAGTTGAGCGCGACCGCGAAGGCGGGGGCGCTGAAGGTGTTCCGGCTGATCGGTGAAGTCGAGGCGCAGATTCACGGCACCACGCTCGACGAGATTCACTTTCACGAGGTGGGCGCGGTCGATTCGATCGTCGACATCTGTGGGGCCGCGGTCGCTCTCGATTTGCTCGGCAACCCGAAGGTGTACTGCGCGCCGCCGCCGCTCGGCAGCGGGACCATTCGCATCGCGCACGGCGTAGTGCCGGTGCCGGTGCCCGCGACGCTCGCGTTGCTCAAAGGCGTGCCGGTGCGCTTCGAGGGGCTCGGTGAGCTCACCACCCCGACCGGCGCGGCGTTGATCAAGGCGTTCGCCACCGTGGCGCCGCCGCCCGAGATGATCGTCGAGCGCATCGGGTACGGCGTGGGCACGAAGGACTGGAAAGACCGCGCGAACGTGGTGCGCATGTCGCTGGGCCGGGCGACGCAGCCGGCTTCCGCGCTCACGGTGCTCGAGTGCAACCTCGATGACTGCTCACCTCAGGTGCTCGGGGCCACGGTCGACCTGCTGATGGCCCGCGGCGCGCTCGACGCGTGGATCGCGCCGGTGGTGATGAAGAAGGGCCGGCCGGGTCATCTGCTGGGCGTACTGACCGACGGTGAACATCGCGCGGCGCTGGTGGAGACGATGATCACCGAGACCACCACGCTGGGTGTTCGCGAACATTCCGTCAGCCGCACGGCGCTCGAACGACGCCACGAGACGGTGCAGACGAAGTGGGGCCCGGTGCGGGTGAAGGTCGGCTTCCGCGGCGAATCGGTGCTCAACGCGGCTCCGGAGTTCGAGGATTGCCGGGCGATCGCGGCGCAGGCGAAGGTGCCGCTGAAGGATGTTCAGGCGGCTGCGCTCACCGCGTGGACGCAGCTCCCGCGCTGAAGAACTTCCGTTCTGACACCTCGCGCGGAGGAGCCGAGTGCCGGCCCGTACCGCGTCGGTGGGCCACGACGCACTGGCAAGTGTCCGACGGCTCAGCCCATGCCGGGACTCAGATCGTGCGCATCGCGTAGAGTCAGACGCTCGTGAAGCGCGTCCTCCGCTTCTTGTTTCTGCTGCTGGCCCTGAGGCCCGCATTCGCCATGCCGCGCACCAAGGACATCGACACGCTGACCGGCGACGGAGAGGGACTCACCTCGAAGAGCGGCTGGGGTACGCGACTCGTCGTCCACGTTGCTGTGGAGGTGAAGGTGGAGGTGAAGGTGGAGGTGGAGGTGGAGGTGAAGGTGGAGGTGGAGGTGGAGGTGGAGGTACGACGCCTCGCACCGCTTGGAGTCCGTGACGTGCGGCCTGGCTTCGACCCTTTAAGTGCTCTACAGCTTAGGCTGCCAGATTGACAATGAGCCCCCGGGATTACAGACCACCCGCAGCTCACTTGAGTCGTCTGCAAGTTCCCATGCCTCGTACTGTTCGTCCGGCTCCACATGCACACGCATGCCACCAGCGAATTCGATCTCGAGGGCACCTGTTTTCGCAGCGTGGCACGACTCGACCGTCTGAGCGTAGATTTGGAGAGTCGGCCCCAGCGATTGTAGTGCATCCGGCAAGCACTCCGCCTCAGCAACGGAGGAATAGACCGAAAACCGTCCCTCAATCCGCAAGACGAACCGTCGCACGTTGATCCCAAACTCCAAACCAAACGCCTGGTCCACGAAACACCTAGCAACCACCTGCCCCTTGAGCGGGAGTTCCCAGTGGTCACCGCGGTCGATTGCATTCATGAGCGTCACCAAGGCCAAGTAGTGGATCCAGCACAGTCCAGCGATATGTGCGTCGCATCGCGCCCCGTCGGTTTCGCAAAAACGTCGACGGGCTGCCCGTACCCGTTATGGATGCGCACATATCCGGCTGGCAGGCGCGAAGTCGGGTCAATTATCCGGATCATATTCGAACGGGCTCGTGCGCTCCGTGGCGAACTCCGCGAGCTATTCGCGTGATTCCAGCCCACGAGTGAAACGCTGAGTTGCACGAATGAAAAGGAGAGCAACCCACGGCAAGCCGAGCAGCGCTCCGACGCCGCGCGTGGCCTCGCAATTGAGTCAGCGTGGCGGCTGCGGTGCGAGCACGAACACCACGGTGGCGATGGCCACCAGCGCCGCGCCCGTGATGCCCCAGGTGACCGGGCTCGTGTACCAGGGCTTCTGATCGACCACGGACAGCTGCAGAGGAGATTCCGGGCTCGCGACCTTCGCCGCGGTCAGCTGGGTGGCGTCGAGCGCTTCCACGAAGTACCAGGCGGTGAAGCTCGAGGCGTCCTTCGGCGGAGGAATGGAGCCCGTGCAGACCCCTTCGTCGGAGCAGTTCATCTCTGACGAGTAATAGGGGCCGGTGGAGGTGAGCGCGTGGCGCAGCAGCACCCGGGTCACCTTCTTCTCCGGGTCGACCACCTTCACCTTGACCACGTACGGAGGATCGGCGTCGTCGCGCTGCTGCAGCTCGAGCCGGGCCCGCGCTTGGTAGAGCCGCCGCATCTTGATCACGAAGTCGACCAGCTTCGTCGGCGCGTTCGAGGGAAGGGACAGCCTGGGGTCGAGCTCGAGCGCTTCGATGGCCCGGCTCTCGGCGTTGGCCTGATCTCCGAGCACCAGGTGAATGAAGCCCAGCTCGAGCAGCGCGTTGGCACGTTCGGCGAGCGGGCGATCGGGCGTTGCGAGGTAGCGCTGGTACTCGACCACGGCTTCTTCGTAGCGGAGCTGCTCCGCCATCTTGCGTGCGTCGGTGAGGCTCGAGGGCGTCGCCGTCGAGGGGGCCGCCGCGGGCACCAACACCAGCGCGCGGGGAGCGTCAGGGAGAATCGAGAGGATCAGCGCGAGCAGCATCAGGCAGCGCTTCTAATCGATTCCTTTGAAACCGGGAGCGAAGCCGCACTTACAGCGCGCCATGCACACCGCCTTGTGGGTCATTCAGGGAATCGCCGCGTTCATGTTCTTTGCGACAGGCACGCTGAAGGTGGTCGTGGCCCGCGTGAAGCTGGTGGAAAAGATGCACTGGGCGAAGACGTGGACTGACACCAACGTGAAGCTGCTGGGGCTCGCAGAGGTGCTCGGCGCGGTGGGGCTGATCGTGCCGAGGCTCACGGGGATCTTGCCGATCCTCACGCCGATCGCGGCGGTGTGCCTGGCGATCCTGATGGTCGGCGCGGTGAAGACTCACGCTGATCTGAAGGAACCCGTCATTCCCGCCGTGGTTCCCGGCGTGCTGGCCGCGATGATCGCCGTCGGCCGCTTCATGTACTGAAGGTCAGGGCACCACGACCCGCCGCAGGTGCGGGCCCAGCCGCGTCATCGTCTCGTAGTGAATCGTCTGCGCCCAGCCCGCGATGCTCTCGATCGAGACCTGCTCTTCCCCATCGCGCCCCACCAGCGTCGCCACCACCGGCTGCTCGTCTTTCGTCGCGTGGGTCACGTCGACGATCAGGTGATTCATCATCACGCGGCCGAGCACGGCGCAGCGGCGCCCGTTGACGAGCACATGCGCCTTGCCTGAAGCGAGCCTTGGGTAGCCGTCCCAGTAGCCCACCGGGAGCACCGCGACCCGGGTGTCGGCAGCGCAGCGCCAGGTGCAGCCGTAGCCGACGTAACTTCCCGACGGCAGCCACTTCACCACCTGGCTGGGCACCTTCCACGAGAGCACGGGCTCGAGCGCCGGCAGCGTCCCGAGCACCACGCGGGCCGACAGCCTCGTCTCGGGTGACGGCCACAGCCCGTACATCGAGATGCCGACCCGCACGACGTCGAGCCGCGCGGGAGGAAGCACCAGGGCCGCCGCGCTCGCCGCGAAGTGACGCGCCACGTTCTGCGACACGCCCGCGCGCGCCTGCAGTCGCTTCGCGAGCACCTCGGCGGCCGCGTCGCCGGCGTCGTCTCTGTCGTAGGCGATGAGCACGTCGTGCACGCCGTGCCGCTTGACAGCAGCAGCTCGTCGAGCAGTTCGTCTCCACTCTCATCGCTCAACGGCGTGCGGGCTGAATTCCTGGCTTCTCTCTGCTGAGCAAGCCGCCATCTCGATCCATCTGGATCAATCGAATCTGCCGCATCGCTTCGGCCACGAGTTCACTGTTCGGTGGCACCATGCAGATGGCGGCCTTGAGCCATCGCTCCGATTCGTCTGCGTCAGAACATTCATGCACGATCGCGGAGTACATGAGCCGCTTGGGCACAGCCGGTGCCTCAGCAAGCCCCGCGTCAATCGTTGGCGGCCCGAAGTACCTGACCTCGTATTCCGGATCGCCGTAGCGCCCCAGATCCGCAACCAGATTCGAACATTCGATCGGCGTCGGCACCCACTCAGTAGTCGCGACTGGCCTCTGCTCACGGCAAGCGCACGCACCGAAAATCGCGCCAACGACCACGACGACTCTCACTGCGCGCCCTTACAGACCAGCACCTCGCGACACTCGAGCTTCTGATCCGCTTGGTCGCACCACTGATCAGTCAGCTCTGCCCAGCAGTTGCAATCTCCGGGGTCTTCTCCGGGCGAAAGCCGCCCCGTCCCCCACAGTTCGCACGTGCTTGTCATGCTTGACTTCGCCACCCGACACATCAGACAAACGTCACCGTTGGCCGTCTGGCGGAACCGTGAGCTCAGTTCCAACATCCGCATCGCGCTGCACGTCGGTTTCCCCGGAAACTCTGGAGGCGCCAAGCCCGTCGGGTCGATGTACGCGAGAGGGTTGTTGCGCGCGTACGCGTAGGTCGGTGTGCTGAAGCCGCTCTTCGCCTCGCGCCTCACCCATCTGGGGTTCTGGAGGAGAGGCTCGGGAGAGAGGTACCGCCCGGTCCCAGGCTCGTAATGGCGATTCAGATTGTAATAGGGCCCCTGCGCAAGAATCAGCGCAGACATGGCGTCGTCGTACTGACCGGCGAAGCGCAGCGGTTGCTCGACGTGCACCCCGTCGCCGTCAACGTCAGTCTCAAGCCGCTGCACGTCACCGAAGGGCCGGTACTCCGCGGCCCACACCGTCACCCCCTGCTGATTCGTCAACCGCACCGGCGTACCCAGCCTGTCGTTGTGGAAGTAGTAAACGGTGCCAGGCGGTGTCCCTGGCGCAGGCGCTGGCCCCGGTGGAGTGCCCGAGCCCCCTCCGTCACAGGTGGTGAACAACATCAGCAGCCCCGTCAGTGCTGCGCCCTGCGCCCCTCGCCCTCTCCGACTGCGCAGCACCATGACGAGCAACGCCAGCGCCAGCATCGGACCCGAGAGCCCACCCGTCGACGTACAGCCCAGCGGCGTCGAGGGACTGCGCAGCGCCTTGCCCGGGTTGAGAGCAACCATCGCCAGTGGCTCCCCGTCCAGGTAGACGTACGCTCGGTCGACTTCTCCAGCCTGCGACACCTCTGCGAGCAACTCGCCCGCGGAGCCGCGCAGCTCCCACGTCTCTTTCCCTGCGACGTTGGCGTAGACGCGCCGGTTCGCCTCGTCGTAGCGGAAGGTAGCCATCGTCGCCCTCGCCCCGTCTTCGCATGGTGGCGTGGTGGAAAACACCTGCGCGCCGCTGCGCACCACCGTCTCCACCTGCACCAGCCGCTGCCGCGCGTCGTAGCGGTAGCACATGGTGTTGTAGATGCGCGGGCTCACGACGGCCGGAGTCTGCAAGGGGTTGGCAGGGTCCGCCGGCACCAGCACGAAGGCCGGAATCTCCACTGTCACTGACGTGACGGTGCCGTTGGCGTCGTGCGTGTACCGCCACGTCGGGTCGTTCTCCACCGCCTGCCTCACCTCGGCCTTCTCCGCCAACTTCAGCAGCGTCTCGAGCATGTCGAGGTCTGCCTGCCCGAAGGCGACTCCCGAGGCACGCCGGGCCAGGTAGCTCGACATCGTCGCGGCGAAGTCCGCGGTGCCCCGCTTCGTCCCGGCCAGCACTCCCAGCAGCGCGGGCATGGGCACGTCGTATTTCTCCAGCCACACCCTCAGCTTTTCCAGCACGCTGAGGAGCCGGTTCTGCGCTTCGTCGGGGCGCAACTCGGGAGCATCTCGCACGAGCCTCATGGCCTCATGCATCAGCGCCTTCCATTCGGAGTCGAGCTGCGCCAACTCCTTGGCGCTCCTCGCCGGGCAATACGCCAGTCCTCCGTCGGCTGTCACGACACCGCCGTCACGCTTATCTTCCCGGCGCCGCCCGCCGTCTCGGCCGCCGTGATGCTCGCCTGAGTCGTCATCGTCATCGTCATCGTCATCGTCATCGTCGTCGTCGTTACCGTCGTTAGCGTCGTTAGCGTCGTGGAGGCCGGAAGACTGGCCGCCGTCCCGCACTACGCAGAGCCCCGCGGTTGGGGGGTCGACCACGGCACGAAGCAGGTCATTGGCGGGGACGTTCGTCGGCTGGCCAGCCGCCCTCGGCTTCCAATCGAAGACCGAGATGTATTGCTTCGCGCCGTTCCTCACCTTGAGGAGCCGGTTCCCCACCTCGTCGTAGGAATACGTCTCCGAGAACAGCGCGGCGGTAGCCGGCCCCGCATTCACCACCACGCTCGTCAGCCGATGCTCGGGGTCGTAGCCAAGGTCGCGCATCCGCAACCTGTCCCCGCTCTCCCTGACCAGCTTCACGTCACCCGTCGCGTCCAGCTCATACCCGAGGTTGATGGGCACACCGGTGGAGCCGAAGCGCCGTCCCATCAAGTCCTCGCTCCACGTGACGGTGAGATCGTTCCCGCGGGTGAGGCTGCGCATGCCACCGCCGAAGGGGTAGTGCGTCACGTCTCGCGCCAACCTGACGCCACCGAAGCGCACCTCGGCAACGCTTTCGTCCAGCGCCTTGTCGTACTCCAGCACCGGCGGTGCGCTCGAGCTTGTCTGGCGCGGGTACGCCATCGAGGCCAAAGCGCCGCCGGGGTGGTAACTGCGCGTCAAGGCCAGCGTCGTCGCGAGCCCAGTCAGCGTCGCCACCTCGCCCTGCATCCGCCCCGCGTCGTCCCAGGCAAAGGTCCTCTTCCCGCCCGGGAACGTGACTTCGCTGAGCCGTCCCTTCGCGTGGCTCCCAGAGTCGTAGCCGTACGTGACGATCGCCGTCTCCGAGAGGATGTCTGGTGTACACACCACGTTCGGCGGGAGCGTGCAGCGCTGCACCGGCGAGCGGTACCTCGTCTGAAACTCACCCGCTGGGCGGCGCAGCGCATCCCAGGTGTAGGTGAGCTCGTCGAAGGCGCCGAGCCCACGTAGGCGCTGGGTGTTTTCCCCAGTCCTGAGCCGGAGCAGCACGCCATCCTCCGCGTACTCGAAGCTTGTCGTGCCGCTGTTGGGCGTCGTCACCTCGAGCGTCTGCCCGAAGTCATTGTACAGGTAGCGCGTGGGGTTGCCGTTGGCGTCGATGACTTCGGCGAGGCTGTCCATCACGTCGTAGTTGTATTGAGTGATGGGCGGCGCGGGCACGACGCCACCGCCGAGCAGCCGCAGCGTCCGGCGGAGCCGCCCGAAGCCGTCGTACTCGAAGGAGCTCACCCGGCTCCCCTCGTCCGTCGACTGCGTCAGCACCCCATGACGGTACTGGAAGCTCTTCCACACGTTGCGCGTCAGGCCGTACTCGCGCGTCACCCGGTGGGCCTCGTCGTAGTCGCGCTGCGAACGGCGCGTCAGCACGTCGTTCCCGTCGAAGCGCTCCTCGACCAGCACGTTGCCGCCCAGGTCGAACGTCCTATGCAGCCGCTGGAGGATGGTGCTGCCGAGCGCCGCGGGCGTTCGCCAGGTGACATCTTGCGCTCGCCCAAACCCGTCGTAGCCAGTGTTGATGGTGGCGCCTGAAGGCAGGGTCACCCTGGAAGGCTTGTTCCCTGCGGCGTACTCGGTGAGCGTCACCGCGCCGTCGGGCGCAAGCACCCGCGTCACGCGGCCCTGAAGGTCGTACTCGATGCTCGTCACCTCGTTGTTGGCATTGACGATGAGCCGAGGCCGTCCAGTGAAGTGGTACTCCTCGAAGCTCGTGGTGAGCGAGAGCGGGCCTGCGGTGTCACCGAGCGTCACCGACTTGAGCAGCCCGGCGCGCAGTGCGTTCGCGTCGTCGTCTGGCCAGTAGCCGTATGTCACCGGCACCCCGTCGGGCCCATCACGCCTCCTCAGCCGGCCAAGGTTGTCGTAGCGGAAATGCGTCACCCTGCTGCCGTCAGCGACACGGCAGAGGAGCCGGGTGGGGGCTTGGTTGGCAATCGTGGGGCTACCCGCGACCGGCGCGATGCCTTCGCGGCACGGGAAATTCGCGTCGTCGTCATCGTAGTCCCAGACGTTGACCTTCGGGCTGAGGCCGGCGTTGCTGTTGGCGGGTTGGGTGGTGAGCGTGGGCCTGCGCACCAGCGGGTGCTGATAGCCAAACGTGAGGTTGCGGCTCGGCGAAACGCCCCAGGTGCCAGCGTGCTCGTCGTTCTGCCGCTCGGCTGTCGCCCTCCCGAAACGGAACGGGTCCAGCGTGCTGCTCCCGTAGGTGAAGATGGAGGTCGTCAGGCCCTGTCGTCGCTCGTCGATGACGGGGACGCCGTCAAGCGCCCCCCATTTTCGAGCGACGTTGCTGCTGCAGTTGCAAGGGCCGCTCACGCCGCCCACGCGGTTGGCCGTCGGATCGACGGTGCGGGTGGAGGCCGCCGCGGCGAGCGCGTCATGGATGTCGACTGCGCCCACGCGAGTCGGCGTCGTCCCTGTCCTGAACTCGAGGCTCAGCGACTCGGTCGCCGACACCGACGTGTTTCCCACCACCCCGAGGGCGTCCTTCAATTCGTAGGCGTGGCGCTCCACCACCTTGCAGTCCTCGTCACTTACTTCAGACAGGCGCCTCGGTCCCTGCGCCACGGCGACGTATTGAAAGTGATAGAGGCTGCGCAGGCCCGCTGCGTTGCAAGCGGGGCTGGCGCAGGCGGGCGAGCTGAGCGGGCTTACGGGCACGCAGATGTCCGTGAGGTAGTCGCCCTCGAGAATGACGCGCGCGACGGTTTCGGTGGTGGTGCCAACCTTGGCCACCACGTCGGTCCGATTCGCGCTGTAGCGATGCAGCTCCACGCTTCGGGCGCCCTGGCGCAGGCCTGACTTCGCCGGCGTGGCGGGTAGCACCTCTGGCCAGGAGAAGTACTGCTGCTCATTTCCTGCGAGGTCTCGCAGCCCCGCGAAAGCGCCCGACGCCGCGAAGAGCGCGGTGCTGCCGTCTTCGAACACCACCCGTGGCAGGAGGGGCACAGGCGGACAGGCGGACGGGGTCACGCTTGATTCCTGATGCAGTGGGTTGCGACCAACGCTGCTGAGGAAGCGCCAGAAGCGGCGGCGGCATGGCGAAGTTCGGCGCCGCTGCAGGTTT
>JAYVNA010000646.1:0-11023 GCA_043758715.1 Archangium sp. | reverse complement strand
GCACCTCGAGGGCCTTTTGAAAGTAGTCGCGCGCGCGTTCTTCATGGCCGGCCGCGGACCAGCTCTGGCCCAGCTCCGCCAGCGAGTTGGCGACGTTCGCGTGCACGGGGCCGTAGGCCTTCGTCTTGATCACCAGCGAGCGCTCGAGCAGCTCGATGGACTGCGGGAACTGGCCTCGTGAACGGTACACGGTGGCGAGGTTGCCCAACGTGGTCGCGACGAACGCGTGTTCGGGCCCCAGCACCTTTTCGCGAATGGAGAGCGCGCGTTCGAGCATCTGCTGGCCCTCGTCGAGCTGCTCTCGCTGGATCAAGATGATGGCGAGGTTGTTGAGCGAGGTGGCCGTTGACGCGGCCTCGGGGCCCAGCGCCTTCTCTTTGATGGCCAGTGCGCGCCGGTGGTAGGCGATCGCCGCGTCTGGATCGCCGCCCTGGTCGACGGCCATGGCCAGGTTGTTCAGCAGCGCGGCGACCGTCGGGTTGTTCGGCCCGAAGCGGGTGACCGCCGCGGCGACCACTTCATCGCCCAGCTTGCGCGCCTGGGCGTAGTCACCCTGGGCCTCGGCCACGCGCGCGAGCTCGGCCACGTTCGCGGTCGTTTCCCAGTCGTGCTCGCCGAAGGCTTTCACGGCCAGCGCCTGCGCCGCGGTGAAGGTGAGCTTCGCTTCGGCGTAGCTGCCCTGAATGAGCAGCGCGCTCCCGCGGTAGCGCGTGAGGCGGGCACGCTGCTTGGGATCATCGCCGGCCCTCAGCAGCACCCCATCAGCGAGGTCGGCCACCAGCAGGGCGCGCGCGGCGTTCTGGGTGTCTTCACTGAGGTGATGCACCAGCTCGAGCAGCGCCTCCGCGGCGAGGCGATCGTCACGGGCGCTGCCTGCGAGCCGGGCGGCCGCCACCAGCGAGGGCTCGGCCTTCACGTCTTCGAGAGCCGAGAGTGCCTCCCCCTCGGCCATCGCGGCTTCCGCGCGCACCTGGTCCCATTGGGTCGCGTCGGCTTCGGTGCGCGCCATCGCAGCCGCCTCGAGCGCCTCTTGGCGGCGATCGGCGAGGTTGAGCGCGCGGGCCTGATCGATCTTCGTGCGGGCGACGCCGATCTTCTCCAGCACCTCGGGTTGCTTGGGGAGCGGAGCCCGATCGCTCAGCGCCCGCGCATCGGCACACGCCTCGAGCGAAGGCAGCCCACGCACCGCATCGGTGGCGGCCCGAACCACTCCGGAGGTGACGTCTCGGGTCCACAAGTCACCGAGGGCCACCAACACGCTGCGGCTGCGCTCGAGACACGCCATGCGCAAATCCATCAGCGCCTCTGACTGCCGGCCTTCGACCCGGGTGGCCCGGCAGGTCTCGCCGTACATCGCCTGCCATTGCGAGGTGTACGCGTCGAGGCCGTCTTTCGCGGCGCGCCAGGCGTCACCTGCGTAGACCAGCTTCGTCTCGGCGAACGCCGTGCCCATCGCCTGCTGCCGCTCCGGGCTCCACACGTCGGCCAGGCGCAACGACGCGCCGGCGCAGGGATCGACGGCGGACGGCTTGAGCGCGAACGCAGCCGCGAAGGGAACCGAGACGACGAGCACCAGCGGCCACCAGGGTTTTCGCGTCGGCAGGGTGCGCTCGAGCTCTTTGAGCAGCGCGCCCATCGACGGGTAGCGCTGCTCGGCCTTCGGTTGCAGGGCGCGCTCGAGCACTTTCCACACCGCGGCCGGCACGCTCTTCGACGAGGGCGCCTTGCCTGTCGGCAGCTCGCCCCACAGCGCTTCATGCGCGGTGACGGCGAAGGAGAATTGGTCACTGCGTTCATCGACACGCAGGTGCTGAAACTGCTCGGGCGCCATGTACCCGGGCGTCCCCGCCGCCCCGCCTGGAGCAGGCGAGAACGGAGTGGCCAGCTCGTGGGTGGGAGGACTCCAGGCGGCCTGCGCGATGCCGAAGTCCGTGACGGCCACTCGGCCATCCGCGCCCATCAAGACGTTCTCGGGTTTGACGTCGCGGTGAACGAGCCCTGCCTTGTGGGCCGCCTCGAGCCCGCGGGCGACCTGGCACAACACCCCGAGCGTCTGCGGCCAGGTGCGCTTCTGCTTGAGCCACTCGCGCAAGGTGGTGCCGCGCACCAGCTCCATCGCCACCCAGGGGCGATCTCCATCGATGCCGGCATCGAAGACGGGCACCACGTTGGGGTGACTGATCTTCGCCATCGCGTTCGCTTCGCGAAGCAGGCGATCAATCTCGGTGCGATCTCCAGCGCTCGACAGCTTCAGCAGTTTGAGCGCCACCTCACGCTCGAGCTGGGGATCGAACGCGACGTACACCACGCCCATGCCGCCGGCCCCGAGCCGCTCGACCAACTTGAAGCGCCCCACGACGTCGCTGACGGGGTGCACCCGCGAAGCGTCGACTTCAGTTTCGGGCACCGTGTTCATCGAACCGCGCAGCGTAGAACAGGTAGCGCGGGGGCCCGCATCGAAGAAGGCCCCGCTACTCCTTGCGGATGCCCACGACTTCTCCGTACCCGCCCGGAATGAAAAACTCGTTGAACTCGAGCCCCATGATGCGCATGGCGGTCGTGACCGCGTCCGCCGATCTCGGCACCCGACTCGACGGCATGCCGTTCTCTTCGACGAGGGCCGCTTCCACGCCGAACCCGCGGCGATCGTAGCTGCCGACCTGCCGGTTCCCCGCCACGTTGCCGCCGGCGTACATGACGCTCGTGTACGGATGATGATCATCAGGCAGGTTGAAGCCGGTGCCGTTCGGTGAAGCCCACGAGCGGCCGAACTCAGACAACACCACCACCAGCGTGTCATCGAGCATCGTCTTGCCCGGCAACCCAGGCGCAGGAGACGCCTTGAGCTCGCCTAAGAATCGGGCCACCAGGTCCATCATCGCGCGGCCGTGGGCACAACTGAACGCCTGCCCCAGCCCCGAGTGCGTATCGAAGTCGAGGTTGAGCGCCACGTGCACCGCCGACGTCAGATCTGACTTGAGCAGCCGCAGCGCCATGTCCATGCGCGGCTCGAGCGTGGTCATGTGAAAGTTGGCAGGGCCGAACGAGTAGCTGAACGGCTGGTTCAAATAGTTGGCGAGGTACGCGGGCCGATTGGTGATGAGCGAATCGATGCCCTTCTGCGCTTCGAGCACGGACACCACGTCTGCGGCCAGCACGCGGCTCACGCCCCGCAACGAGCCATGCAGCGATTCGAGAAAGCCGTCCACGTTCGCGGTTGAGCGGCCGAGGAATTTGCCGGGCTGATTGAGCGAGAACTGCTCGAGGGTGGTGGTCTTGAGCATCGAGCCGAGCGCCTCACCGCGCACGCCGGTCTCCGGGCGATCGACGCGCACGTTGAGCTTGTCCCACCACGGGTTCTTCGTCGGGTCGTCCGACATCTGCGGGGTGAGGGCCTCGAGCGAAGGCACCCGCACCGGCGCGGCGTGCGAAGGCAGACCCATCGCCACCGGAGTCCCGCGATCGCTCGTCACCACCACGAACGGCAACGGCCTCGTCGAGGCGTACCGGGCGTGAAGATGGTTCGCGACTACCGAGTGCATCGCCGGTGCGCGGAAGTCGGGGCTCGCGACTCCACACATCGCAGAGACGAACGCGCTGCCGTGATCTGCCGTGCCCTGATCGACGCCGTGCAGCATCGCGACCTGGTCCGCGAGATCGAAATGTTTGAAGCCATACATCGAGGGCGTGAACCCATTGGAGCGATTGGCAGGGTTCGCTGGGTCCCACGACTGCCACACGCGCAGCGGCTTGTAGGCGCTGTTCGCGGGCGCGAGATCCACCAGCCCTTCCTTGCGGAAGAAGATGGGCTCGCCCAGAAAACCACCCGGCGGGGGAACACACTGATCGACGTCGGCGTCCTCCATCGGCCAGAAATGAAACTGCGGCCGAAACCCGCCCGGCAGGTAGATGACGCACAGCCGGCTCGGCACATCACCGGCCGCCGCGCGCGCCACACCTGAACGCAGCAGGCCGAACTGTTCGAGCAGCGCCACCTGCCCCGCGCCGAGCGCCCACTTCAACATCGTTCGTCGAGAGGTCTTCATCAGTAGCTCAACCATTTCGGGTGACGCACGAGCGCGGAACAGACGGCCGTCCACGCAGCGGTGGTGCTGGCGGGCTCGAGCGGCAGATAGACCTGCTCGTACAACTCGTTCACCTCAGCCTCGGTGGCTTCGTCGCCGAGCATGCGCAACGAAAGCTGCGCGATGTTCTTCTTGATCTCCGGCAGCTTGGTCGCGCTCTTGTCGGCGAGCGTGACGTAGCGGAGCACCGCGGTGTTCCCCGTCTTCAGGATCGCGATGCGGCACCACGCCTGGCTCATCTGCACCACCGTCTGCACTGACGACGGCCCCAGCGTGAGGTCCTTGCGGCGGCCCTGCAGCACCACCGCGCCTCCGAGCGTCTCGTAGCGTTCGGTCGCGCGCTTGTCCGAGACGTACTGCTGCGAAATGCCCGGCGCCCAGTCGGTCGGCCACACGAACAAACGACCTCCCGCCACGGTGAATTCTTCGTCGCGCCAGGTGGGCCGCGAGGTGTCGACGAAGTCTTCGACGCCCAGGCCCAACTGATCCATCAACGAGAGGATCATCTCGTCAGCGCGCAACCGGCGGATGGTGAAGTTCTCCGGCACCGGGCCCTGGTTCACCGCGCCCCGCGGGGGCAGATCGCGAATCCACTGCTTCACGTCGTCGAGCGTCACCGTGATGCGCCCGTTGGCCGAGTACGCAGCGAACGGCTCGTTGGGAGGCATCTGCGGATAGCTGCCCGGCGCCTGCCCCTGCAACAACCCAATCAACGGCGAGTTGTCGGGGTCACCCCGAATCACCCAACGCTCGTCGTACGCGATGCCATTTTCGAACGCGGGCAGCGAAGCGAAGTACGGCTTGTTGCCAGTGAGGTGACAGCTCGCACACGCCGGCGCGAGGGCCTGCCGCAGCTCGTCGGTCTTCCCCTGAGGAGGACAACCCCCATCGACCAACAGCCCGGGCGGCGTCGACGACGCCAACTTACCTTCGCAGCCGACGAGGAACAGCAGCACCAGCAGGCGCGCTCTCACAGGCCCCTCCGGAACTCAGGCTGCGTGAGCAGGTATTTGATGAAGGGCTTGAGCTTGCGATCACCCGCCACGAATTCACGGGTGAGCGCGTCGACGTACGGCGCTTCTGAAGCGGGGTCGAGCTCGCGGCCGACGAAGCGCGCGTAGATTTTTCTGACCGCGCACTTGTCGAACGAACCTGAGGCCATCAGCAATTTCCCGAAGCCGAGCGGCCCCATGGTGCCGTCGCTGGCGGTGCCGAGCAGCGAGTAACTCGGCGGCATGGTGTCGAGCAGCAGCGCCTCGGGGTTCGCCGTCGCCTCGGCCTGCGTGGTGGGCGTCATCACGGTGCCGGGCTTGAAGGCGTTCCTCCAACGGAAGCCCGGCGAGTTGTCGGCAGCGCTGTGGGGATACTGGCCTGAGACCCACGCGGCGGTGATGCGATAGCGCCCCACGCCGGGCATGAACGGCCAGGGCACGTAGTAGCTGTCGGCGCCGAAGTCCCACCGCTTGAAGAAGATCGCCGCGGGGTCGAGCGCGCGGTGGCAGTGCAGGCAGGTGCCGCCGGTCGCGGGATCGCCCGTGTACGGAGGGAAGGTCACGCCCGCGGGCGGCGGGGAGAAGCTGGAGCACGCGAACATCTCGAGAAAGCGCGCCGCGCGAACACGCTCGCGGGGAAACGCCGAGAGCGGGCCCATCATGGTGAGCACGCCGGCCGAAGGCAGCCCGTCGGGAGGCAGCGTGGTGGTGCGCGGGTCGTACGAGTACTCGCGTCGCGCGAGGAAATAGGGGTTGAGCGATGCGACGGTGAACTCGCGCCACGCCTGCGGATCTTCGGCCGTCGGGTGCATCGGGTCGCGCGGGCTCACGTCGGCGCTCGCCTTCCACCAATCACCCCCGACATCCGCCGCGCCCTGCTGCCGGCCCTGCCGCACGTAGAGCGAGCGGAGCCAGTTGGTGCCCACCGAATAATTGCCGACGATCAGATCGCTCAGCGGCCGGTCGTGCCAGGCGAGGTGCGCGAAGAGGCGCGCAGGTTCTTCGAACGGGTGCCGTCGCTGAGAGTTGAACAGATCGAAGTTGCTGCCCGCCCCCAGCCCGGAGAGCGGAGAACACCAGATGAGGTGCGGCCCACACCCGCAGCCGGCCTGCAGGGCAGGATCGTAGTAGCCGCCCGAGACGAGCCCGCAGTCGCGCGTCATGCCCATGCTGTCGACGATGGTGGTGACGGCGGTGCCCGCTTTTCCCAACACGTCGACAGTGGTGCCCGGCGCCCACCACGGCTCGACGTTGTTCACTTCGGCAGTCGTGGAGGTGCACTGGTCACCGGGCGAGCCGTTCTCTCCCACCGAATAGAACGCGCCGGCGTGCAGCGTGGCGCCGCCGCACCGAAACAGGTGACCGGACATGTCGCCCTGGTACGCGTCGCCTTGCGCGCCCTTGGTGTACGCGGGCACCGCGAGCCACTCGTGACCGAAGCGCACCATCTGCTCGTAGAATTTCGGCGAGGCGAGCAGCGCGTTGATCTCGGCGTCGACCATCGCCGGGCGCGCCTCAGGCGGGGCCGCGACGAGCGCTTCGTATTGAGACGCCAGCGGCGTGCTGCCGGTGAGCGCGAGGTACGCGCGGCGCAGCGTGCGGCTGGGCGTGAGCGTGTCTTTGGGCGGATCGGTCGAGACCGGAGGCGCCTTGCACTGATCCTGCGCGTGAGCGCTGAACGCGAGCAGTGCGGCGAGGAGCGAAAATCGTACGCCGTGCATGTCGAGGGTTGATGCAATGCCGAATCCCTCGCGTTCGCTCGTGATTTCGCACCTCGCGTGAAGGAAATTTGTGGGGTGAAGTCCCCAGGTGTGGGGTCGACACCCGAGGAACCACCGCTGATGCCAATCGAACACGCTCCGCCGCGCGTGCGCCTCGCGCACCACCGGCAAGAGCGCCGCAACAACGTCATCGCGGTGGTGGTGATCGCCAGCGCCATCTCGCTGCTCGCCTGGGGAATCTGGAAGGTCTTCTTCTGATGTTCGCGCTCCTCACCTCGATGATCGTGATGGCCGTGCCTTCAGCCCGCGTGGTGGGGCCGGTGCGAGAACGAATTGCGCTCGAGGGGCACGCCGAGGTGATCGTGCTCGTGCGTGCCGGAGCGCGGGTCGAAGACGTGCTCGGCAGACACCCCGGGGTCGAGCTGCGCCGCTTCGCCCTGCTCCCGGGCTTCGTGGCGAGCGTGAACGCCGCTGAGTTCGACGCGCTCCTCGGGGACGCGATGGTGGCCACCATCGAAGCAGACCAGGTCGGCCACGCGCGCACCGATGAAGCGGCCGCGCTCACCGGAGCCAGAGCCGTGACGCGCGAGCTGGGGCTGACGGGCCGGGGCGTGCGAGTCGCCCTGCTCGACACCGGCGTCGATCGCACGCACCCCGATCTCGACGGCGGCCTCGTGCTCGAGAAGTGCTTCGTGGTGGGCGGCTGTCCCCCGATGAACACCGACACCGGTGAGCTTGCGCCCGAAGGCACTGGGCACGGCACTCACGTCGCGGGCATTTTCACCAGCGACGGCCTCGTCGCGCCGCGGGGCGTCGCGCCCGATTCCGAGTTGATCGCCATTCGGGTGTTCAACAGCCAGTCGGTGGGCCGGGTCTCTGACTGGGTCGCCGCCCTCGATTGGATCTTGAGCGTGCACGAGGCGCAGCGAATTCGGGTGGTGAACCTGAGCCTCGGCACCGACGAATCGTTTCCGGGCGCGTGCGATGCCCGACAACCGGCACTCAGTGAAGCGGTGGGGCGGCTGCGCGATGCGGGCGTGGCGCTCTTCGCGGCGGCGGGGAATGAGGCGGTCACCGACGGGCTCAACGCACCTGCGTGCGTGGCCGGTGTGATCTCCGTGGGCGCGGTCTACGACAGCGATCTCGATCGCGAGCCCGACACCGGCACCTATTCGAGCGGCTGCTTCGATGAGAACGCCGACGCTGGCTCGGTGGTGTGCTTCAGCAACAGCAGCGCCGGGCTCGATTTGCTCGCACCGGGTTCACGCATCCGCTCTTCGAATCCTGGAGCGTCGGCCGGCGAACGTCGCGGTACCTCACAGGCCACCCCTCATGCAGCGGCGATCGCGGCGTTGATGCTCGAGTTCGACCCCCGCCTCAGTCCTGAGGACCTCGAGCGGATTCTGGTGCAGAGCGGCGTTCCGACGCGCGACCCCAAGAACGGGCGGGTCACGCCGCGCGTCAATGCCATCGCAGCCCTCCAGCAGGTTCGCGATTCCCAATGCACCCGCCGCGCTGACGGAGAGGTGTGTGAGCTCGCCCGCAGCTGCGACGCCGGCGTGTGTGCGATCAGCTCAGGCACGTGCGCCCGCGGTGGCTGCGCGATCGTCCTGCCCGCAGCCGAAGTTCAGTTTCCCGCGGCGTGCGGCTGCTCCAGCGGCGGATGGGCATTGTTCGGCATTCCGCTGCTGCTGTGGGGAGTACGCCGTCGCCGCGGATCGCATGACCGCTGACCAACGCGCGCGGTGAACGAGCCTCGATTCGCGGGGGGCCTCGCGTATGGTTCGGTACGTGCGTTTCCTCCTGCTCCTCATGCTCGGCGGTTTCGCGAGCTGCCAGTGCGTGACCGTGCCGCCGCGCGAGTACGCGTGCGAGCCGGGTGACGTCACCTCCTGAAGGCCGACGCGGGTCCGGTCGACGCGGGCCAAAGAGATTCGGGAACGCCAGACGCGGGAACACGCGATGCGGGAACACCAGACTCCGGAACACCCGACGCGGGCACGCTCGATGCGGGAACGCCCGACGCGTCGGTCGTCTGTGACGGCGGCATTTGCCGCTTCGATGACGGCGGCTTCTGCGAACGCTGGACCTGCGTGCAGCAGCTGTGGACGGGCGTTTCAGCACCCGGGTCCACCGGAGTTCGGCTGACCGATCTCCCCGCGGGCGTCGACGGCGGCCCCTACGGATGGTTCGGCGGCGTGCTGCTTCCCGATGGTCGCGTGCTCGCCATCGCGCACAACGCTGATCGATTTCTCGCCTTCGATCCCCGCACCGACGCGGTCGCGCAGCTGGGCCCCCTCGTCCCGGGCACCGCGCGGAAATACGCGGGCGGCGTGCTGGCCCGCAATGGCCGGGTCTACGTCCTTCCCTACCAGGCGCACGCGGTGCTCGAGCTCACGCCCGAAGACGGAGGCCTTCGCGAGGTCGGCCCGCAGCTCTTCTCCTTTGATGGCGGCGCGCCGCAGTACGTCGGCGGCGTGCTCGATTCTTTCGGCACGGTGTGGAGCGCATCCGAAAGCCCCGACGGTCTCCCGCTCCTCCGCTTCGATCCCGTCTCAGGCGTGATGACCTTTCACTCGTTCAAGTCGGGGCCGTGGGGCGGGTTCTGGGGGCTCGCCCGGCTTCCCGACGATCGGCTGATCACCTTTCCCAAGGAGTACGCCAGTAACCCCTCCGTGCTCGCGCCGACTCCGTTCGTGATCAGTCCAGAGGAGGCGCTCGCTGATGCCGGCCTCGAAGCCGTCGGGGCGTTCGACATGACCGATGGTGGTTTCCCGCTGCAGGGTGGTTCGCTCACATTCGAGGGCCAGGTTTGCGCGACGCCGGCAGGCCTCGAAGCGCGCGTCGTCTGTTTCGGAACGCCCTTCTTTGGGTTCATCAACGCGTCGGTCTTCACGGGTCCGGTGATGGGGTACGGCTTCAACGCCAGCTTCGGAGACGGCCGCGTGTGGACTTCGCCTGACCTCAACAACCTGCTCGCGCGCATCGCGGGCGACGGAGGCATCACCACCACCACCGTGCAGGCGGGCCGCTACGGCTATCTGGGCATGGTGGCCACGCCTCAGGGGGTGGTGGGAATTCCGGGCGCGCCGGGCACGGGCTTTCTGCTGATTCAGCCGGGCACGGCCCTCGCTCCTGGCATCTACGACAGCCGTCCCCTGCCGGTGTTGCTCTCACCGTTTTTCAACAAGCTCTGACCATGGCCCCTTCGCCCCTCTCGCTCGCAGTCACGGCTCTGCCTGCACTGGCCACGCATCGGAAGGAATTCGAAGCGTGGCTGCTGGCGCGCACGCCGAAGGAGAAATGGAGCGAGCTCAACGTGGAAGACCTCGCGCTGTGCTGGCTCGCGCTCGCAGGAGAATCGACCGCCACGGCGAAGATCGAGCGCAGGCTTCAGCGCATCGCAAAGGCCTCGGCCTCGAAGCGCGGCGATGCGGACTTTCTGCAGGAAGTGCTGCAGCGCGTGCGGCAGCGGCTGTTGGTGGGCGACAAGCCGCGGCTCGCGGCCTACCAGGGCAAGGGCGCGTTGGTGCAGTACCTCAAGGCGGTGGTGATGTCGGTCTCCGTCGATCTCTCGCGAGCCGCGGGCTCGAAAGAACAAACGGGAGAAGAGGACGTGCTGCTCTCGGCGACCGCGGGCGATGACTCGGTGGACTCGCGACTGGCGCACCAAGCGCATCGGTCGCACTTCACCGCATCGTTCAAGGAAGCGCTCGAATCGCTCAGCCCCGAGGAGCGCACCTGGCTGCGAATGCGCTTCGTCGACGGGTTGTCGATCGACGCGGTGGGCGCAGCCTTCGGGGTGCACCGCACCACCGCGATGCGCCGGCTCGAGAAGGCGCAGGAAACGTTGTTGGCGCAGACGCGGAGGGTGCTGGGCCAACGGCTCAAGCTGCCCGCGCGAGAGATTCAAAGCTTGATGCGGGAAATGCGGCCGTCGCTCGCGGAAAATCTGTCGCGGCTCTTCCCCCCCATCAGGGTCACTCGCTGACCAGCCAGATGATCGCCGCGGTCGCCAACGCGCCGGCGGCCAGACCCGTGGCCAGCGCCACCGAATAGTCACGGTTCGCGTCGGCGGCGATGCCCGTCGCCTGCGAGCGGGTCAGCGGGCTGGGGTCGGGCGTGGTCTCCAGGGTCGCGCGCGAGCTGGTGGCGAGGCCTAAGAAGATTCCCGACGTGGCGCCCGCGACGACGGCGCCCCCACCGAGCAACCAACCCGGCGCGG
>JAYVNA010000645.1:0-29584 GCA_043758715.1 Archangium sp. | reverse complement strand
CCAATCGCGTCGCCTCGGCCTGGTGCACCGCCGCGCGATGCGCGTACCACTGCGTGCCCCACAACCAGATCGGCCACGACGCGCGCACGCCGATGTACGCCGAGTTCTGCTGCGCGAGCGCTTGGCCATCGACGCGCACGTACGCCGCGGTGAGATCGATGTCGGGGAGCAGCGTGAACAGCCGCGCCCGCGCCGTTGCCTCAGCGCTCTCGAGCAGGTGCACCTGCTGCTTCAAGTCGGCACGACCTTCGATGGCCGAGTTCAACGCCACGCTCAACTCAGGCGGCGCCGCTTCAGCTTCCTTCTCGAGCGAATCCGGCTCGGCGAAGTCGACGTCGGCATCGAGCGGCAGCCTCAGCAGCGTCAGTAACTGAATGCGCGCCGCCGATTCCTGCACGCCGGCCTGCAACTCCTGCTGCTGAATGTTCGCCCGCGCCACCTGCACCCGCAACACGTCGGCGGTGGTGAACGCGCCCGCCTCGACGCGCGCCTGCGCCACGGTCAACTGCTCCCCGAGCTGGGTCTGCGAGACGTGCGCGACCTCTTTCGCCGCGCGCGCTTCGAACAGCCGCAGAAACCCCGTCTCGACCGCTTCACGGGTGGCCCGCTCGGAGTTCTCCACCTGAGAGGCCGCCGCATCGGCGTTCGCGCCCGCCGCGCGCCATTCCTGGCTCAGTCTCAGCAACCCGACCACCGGCTGCTTGCCCGAGACCACGAAGCTGTTGGTGTTCTGATCTCTCACCGTCAACTGCGGACTGACCGGCGCTCCAGGAATCGCCAGCGCCACCTGGAAAGGCCCGCTGTAGTGCTGCAACTCATCGCTCAACACCACACTGGGCAGCAGCTGGCCGCGGGCGGATCTCGCCGCGTCGTCTGCCGCTTCTTTCCGTTCGCGGACCGCCGCCATCTGCAGGCTGTCGGACAGCGCACGGCGTACCGCCTCATCGACCGTCAACACCTCACCCGCGAACGCAGGAGCGCCCACCAGCACGACCATCAGCAGCGCGCGCATCTCAGCTCTCCGTGTGAACCGTGACGACCACCGACATGCCCGCGCGCATCACCACGTCAGGCGCGCCGTCTTTCCAGCGAATGCGCACCGGCACGCGCTGCACCACCTTCACGAAGTTGCCCGACGCGTTGTCCGGCGGGAGCAGCGAAAAGCGCGAACCGGTGCCCCCCGAGAGGCTCTCGACCACGCCCTCGAACTTGCGGCCTCCGAAGGCGTCGAGCTCGACCTCCACGGCCTGGCCGGCCTTCATGTGGCCGACCTGCGTTTCCTTGAAGTTCGCCACCACATAGGTCGATTCCGGCACCAGGGAAGCCACCGGCATTCCCGGCGAGAGCAGCTGTCCCGCGTGCACGTTGAGCTTCGAGATCGCCCCGTCGGAAGGCGCGATCAGCTTCGCGTACGAGAGGCTGAGGCGCGCCAGTTCGAGGGCCGCTTCGGCCGTGGTGACCCGGGCGTGCGCCAGCTCTGCGTTGGCCATCGCCACCGAGACCTTCGCGTCTACTGGTGCATTGGTATCGACATTGCCGTTGGCCTCGGCCACCCGGCTCTGCGCCACCCGCCGGGCCTCATCAGCGGCCCGAAGCTGCGCGTTCGCCGCGGACAACGCCGCGTTCGCCGCGTCGAAGGCCGACTGCGCGTTGTCGAGGCGCTCCTGGGGCAGCGCGTTGGCTTCGCGCAGCTTGCGGGTGCGATCGAGATCCGTGGTGACGCGCTTCAGGTCGCTCTCCGCGCGCACCACCTGCGCTTTGGCGCTGGCGATCTGCGCGTCGGCCGAGCTCACCTGCGCGAGCGAGGTCGAGACCTGCGCCTTCGCCGACGACAACCCACCGCGCGCGCCCGCTTCGGACACGTGGGCCTGCGCGTCAGCCGAGGCGGCCTGCGCCTTCGCCGCGCCCAGCTCCCCTTCGGCCTGCTTCACCCGGGCGCTCAGGTCAGCGGTGTCGAGCTCGAGGATGACGTCGCCCTTCTTCACCTTCGCGTTGTCGCTCACGCGCACCACGGAGATCTGTCCTCCGACGCGCGCGGCGAGCGGCACCACGTCGGCTTCGATCTGCGCGTCGTCGGTGGTCTCCTTGTTGGCGCCGAGGGCGCGAATGCCGAAGTAGCCGGCCGTCACCGCGGCGCCGACTGCCAGAATGATGACGACACGCTTGCGTCCTCCGGCAGCGCGGGCCGAAGCGCTCGCCTGTTTGGCTTCGTCAATCAGCTGCGTATTGGCGGCGGGGGCGGGGGCAGTCATGTTCTTCACTCCAGTTCGACGTGAGCAGGGGCTGCGGGCGCAGCGATGGTGGTGGGGGGCGGGCGAAGCATCGCGAACAGGGGAACGAGGGCGACGAAGAAGAGCGCGCCGACCATGAACAGGTGATCGAACGAGAGCACCATCGCTTCCCTCGCCACCGTACCGGCCAGCGAGCGCAGGGCGATCGCGTGCGCGGTGATGGGGTCGAGGCCGCGCGCCATCATCGAGACCTCGATGCCCGCGATGCGCGCCTGCACTTCAGGGCGCTCGGCGACCAGGTGCGCACGCACCGAGGCTCCGGCGAAGACACCGCCGCGGGTGAGCAACGTAGCGAAGGCCGCCACGCCCATCGAGCCGCCGATCTGCCGCAGCAACGAGCTGAGGCCCGTGGCGTCGGCGAGGCGCTCGCGTGGAATGGTCGAGAGCGCCACCGTCTGCAGCGGCACCATCATCATGCTCATGCCCACGCCGAACAGCACGAGCGAGACCATGATGCTCGCCGAGCTGCTCTGGAGCGTGAGGTTCGACAGCGTCCATTGGCCGTAGGCGGTGATCACCAGCCCCGTGAGCGCGAGCGGTACGGTGCCGACCTTCGGGTAGAGCCGGGCCACGAAGGGCATCGCGGCCACCATCGCGAGCGTGCGCGGCATCAGCGCCAGCCCTGACTGGGTCGCGGTGAAGCCCAGGAGTTCCTGCATGAACAACGGCAGCAGGAACATGCCCGACATCATCACCGCGAACATGCCGGCGGTGGCCAGCGAGCCCGAGGCGAAGGTCTTGTCCTTGAAGAGGCGCAGGTTCACCGCGGGCATCTCGGCGGTCAGCTCACGCACCACGAAGGCGACGGCCGTGAACGCCGCGATCAGCGTACAGACCACGATGGTGGGCGACTCGAACCAGTCATCGCCCTGGCCCTCTTCGAGCAGGTATTGCAGCGCGAAGAGCGAGGTCCACAACAGGCCGATGCCGAGCCAGTCCATGTTGCGGCGCTGGGCTTCGGCTTCGATGCGCGCCCTTTCTTTCAGGTCTTCGGGCTCGTGCACGAAGCGCCACACCATGAACAACCCGAAAATGCCGACGGGCACGTTGATGAAGAAGATCATCGACCAGTGAAAGTGGTCGACGATGATGCCGCCGAGCGTGGGGCCGAGCGCAGGGCCGATCATCACCGCCATCGCGAACAAGGCCATCGCGGTGGCCTGTTCCTTCGGGGGAAAGGTCTGGCGCAGAATCGCCTGCTCGGTGGGCTGCAGCGCGCCGGCGCCGAAACCCTGGATCGCGCGGAAGATCACCAGCGACGGCAGGTTCCAGGCGAAGCCGCAGAGCACCGAGCCGACCACGAAGAGCGCGAGGCAGAACATGTAGACGTTCTTCTGGCCGAAGAGCCGCCCGAAGAAGCCGGTCAGCGGCATCACCATCACGGTGGCGATGGCGAAGCCGGTGCTGATCCAGGTGATCTCCTGCACCGTGGCCCCGACCGAGCCGCGAATCTGCGAGAGCGCGACGTTGACGATGGACGCGTCGATGGCACCCATCAGCGTCCCGAAGGTGACGGAGAGCGCCACGATCCACTTGTTGGGCCGGCCGCTCATCCGCGGGCCTTTCGGGCCGTGCCGTAGAGGAAGAGCTCGACCACGCGCTCCACCACTTTTCCGGGCGGGTACTTGCGTGGGTCGTCAGCGGCCGCGGCGAAGAACACCTGAATGAGCCCCTGGAGCACCAGCGCATGAAGCCCCTCGGGGTCGGCGCTCAGGATGCCCTCCTTGCGGCCTCGCTCGAGCACGCCGGCGAAGATTTCCTGAAAGCGCGCCCTCATCGCCGCGCGGGTCTTCGCGTCGGGCACCTTCTCGCCCTGCTTCATCACCAGGTAGATCTTCGACCAGCCGACGTTCATCGCCGCGAGCATCGCGACGAGCTGCTCCTTCATCGGCTTGCCGAGGTTCGCCTGCTCGGCGGCGCGCACGTCGTCCTTGAGCTGTTCGCGGTGGCGATCGAGCAGCGCGGCGACAAGCGCCTTCCGGTCTTTGAAGTGGTTGTAGAGCGTGCCGACGGCCACGCCCGCGCGCGCGGCGATGTGCTCCATCGGCGCCTCCAGCCCCTCGGCCAGCACCACGTCCTGCGTCGCGGTTAGAATGGCGTCGGAGGTCACCTCGCGCAGCCGGTCCTTGAGGCGCTGAGGCCGGATTCTGGTGCGTGAATCTGGATTCATCGTCTGTAGGACTAATTCACGGCGCGCCGGAATGCAAAGATCGCGAAGGCCACCTGCTGATCATCGGGCTGATCACCACTTTGGGGTGCTCTGGCGGGGGACATTCGCCCCCGGGTCGACGTCACGGCTTTCGGCGTACGGGCCAGTGCGTCGAGCGCAACTGCTGCACCGCACTCGCCGGTGCGCCCCTCCGAACGGAGCAGAGAACGCCTCGTGCAAGGAGGTCTCAGCGGGGGTTTCAAATGGGTCGAGTTCTGTTCGCCGTGCTCGCGGCGGTGGCGGTGTGGGGGTGTGAGGGCGCGACGGTGCAGGTGACGCCGGCCCCGGTGTTCAGCTGTGCAACGGGGCCACAGCCTGTCGATGTCGCCGTGCTCGCGGGCCTGTTGATGCTCCGCTCGCTGGCGGAGCGGGGGCTCGACCCGAAGACCTGATCAGCCTGGGCGGCACTTCGAGTTGACGCAGTTCTCGCCGCTGGCGCAGGTGCTCTGGCCCGTCCCGGTGCAGCTGGCGCGCGGCACCTCGGTGCTCCATTGGCCGATGTGATTGCCGCTCCCGAGGTCCTGAAAAGGCAACCAGAACGCGGGGAAGGTGGGGTCGGTCGCGCTGCCCGCCTTCGCTGGGTCGAACGCCACCATCCACAGCTGGGTGGTTTGGTTGAGGGTGGTGCGCAGGCCGTAGGGCCTTCCACTCGAGAAGGTGAGCCACATCACCTTGCCGCCCGCGTAGTCCTGCTTCACGGGCGCCCACTTCGGCCACGAACACGCGCCCGGGTTGCTCGCCTGCGAGAGGCGCAGCGGCGTTCCGCCCGTCGTGGGCACCACCCAGAGCTCACCGTCGGGCAGCCCGCCGTCATTCTGATCGACGGTGGCGTTCCCCGATGATTCCTTGTTGCTGGGCGAGCGGTTGAACACCACCCACTGACCGTCGGGCGAATACGCAGGGTAGTAATTGTTCTGGCCGTTCGCGGGCACGAGGGAGACCGGCGCGTCGAAGCCGGTGCCGTTGAAGTGCATCGTCTGAAGCGAAGCGCCCTGCACGCCGATCTGCCCACCGAAGGGGCTGGTGAAGGCGGGCTTGGCGTAGACCAGGTGCAGGCCGTCGGGCGCCCAGTCGGGCATCGCGCCGGGGCTGACCACGTTGCTTACGGCGCCCGTGGCGAGGCGGCGCCACTGAATCGAGCTGCCGGTGGACACCAGCAGGTGCTTTTCGTCGGGCGAGAACGAGAAGAAGTTCGCGCTGCCGGTGAGCGGGCCGCTGCTCGAGTTGACGACGGTCTTGCTCGTCACGTCGAGCACCGAATACGCCGCAGGCCCGGGGATGTCCTTGCCGACGGCGATCTGATTTCCCTGCCGCGAGATGACGTGACAGCCGACGCAGGTCAGCGCGCCCACGTTCGACGCGGTGAGGTACGTCTGGCGCGGGGCGTTGGGGAAGCCGTAGTCGTAGCGAACGACCGTGCCCGCGCTGTTCCAGTAATAGAGGCCACCGCGCAGGTCCTGCTCGGAGAAGCTCATCGCTTGCGCGGCCGAGGTCCCCACGGGGTTTCCGAGCGAGCTGCCGTTGACGCCCGCGACGGTCCAGCTCACCGGCGCGGTGCCGCGGGCGTACTGCGCGAGGTTCGACCAGAAGGTCGGATCAGGGGTGTAGACGCAGCCGGCGCCCAGCGGCGTGCACGCCGTGTAGACGACCAGGGTGGTGGTGGGCGCCTGGAACGTGAAGCGGAAGAGCGTCTGACCCGCCGCGGGGATGAAGTGGAATTCCATCGAGTTGGTGTTGGGTGGGAGCATCACGCCGGTGGGCGGGTACACCACGCTGAGGGCGCCGCCCGTCATCGCGCCGCCGAACTTCATGCCCGAGGTGGTGTCAGCGCCGGTGCCGAGGACGACGGTGGTGCCGCCGTCTCCGATCAGCGCTGGTTGGCGAGGCGAGGTGGGGATGAGCCAGCCGCCGTCGAAGTCGACCACACCGGCGCCTCCGCCCGCCGCGGTGCCACCACCTGTTGCCGTGCCGCCGCCGGTCGCCGCGCCGCCCCCCGTTGCAGTGCCGCCGCCCGTTGCAGTGCCGCCGCCGGTTGCAGTGCCGCCGCCTGTCGCAGCGCCGCCGCCGGTCGCCGTGCCGCCGCCCGTCGCCGTGCCACACGAGGTGCACCTGCCGTTCACGCAGCAGCCGGCGCACTTCGCCGGATCGCAGCTGTTCACGACCTGCGGCTGGCAGTTGCACGAGACGAGCAACGACGAACTGAACAGCATCACGGTGAGCGCGCGAATGGACATGATGACCCCGGGAGAGCCGCGAACGTGTCACGCAGCCCTCGAGGCTGCACGCAGCAAGTGAGCTGGCTTCTCCCTCGCTACTCGCGCGTAGGAGAGGGAAAGTTCCGCAGCCGTTCCCCCCACGGAGAAACCCATGCGATCGATTCTCACCCTTGCAAGTGCCTTGCACCACCGTGCAAGCCTGCGCTGAGACCACGAGAAGGGTCAGTGCAACCATACCCGCAACTGCTCCGCCGGTTGTTGCACGGCTGACGGGCAATGCGTCAACGGCAGCACCACGAACGCGTGCGGCAACGGCGGGAACACCTGCGCGGTCTGCCCGGGAACGTTCCTGTGCTCGCTGGGAACCTGCCAGCCCGGCAGCAACGGCGGCGGCAGCGGTGGAGGCAGCGGTGGAGGAAGTGGTGGCGGCGGTGGCTTCACCGGCGGCGGCGGAGGCTCGAGTGCGGTGCCCGGCGACGTGAGCTTCGTGTGGAACTTCGCGGGCGCCTCGTGCGCTTCCGCGACGATCGCCACCGTGCGCGTCGTCATTCCCGGCCAGACGCTCCAGAACGGCGGCGTCTACCCCTGCACCAACGGCGGCACCGACGGCATCCGGCTGCTCAATTTCGCGGCGGCCACGTACAGCTTCACCCTGGAGGGCCTCAACTCGGCCAACGTGTTGCTCTACCAGTCGACGGGTCAATTCACGGTGAACGGCAACGTGACGGTGAACGCGACGCTGCAGCCCACCAGCAGCGGCGCCTCGGCGTACCTGAGCTGGACCTTCCCGCCCAATTCAGCGTCGAACTCGCCCAACTGCACGCAGGCCGGCATGAGCACCGTGGTGGCGGTTATCGACTCGGGCGCTCCTCTGACGTTGAACTGCACCCAGGGGCTCGGCGCGTCGGTGCGCATCGACAACCTCTCGCCGGGCGCCCACACGCTGGTGCTCGAAGCCCGCGACAGCAACGCGTTCCCGTTCTACCGGAAGACCACTTCGCTCTTCGCGCAGACCGGAACCCCGGCGCAGAACCTGTATCTGTTCGACTGGGCGGTGGGCAGCCTCCCGCTCCGGTGGACCTTCAGCAACGGCACGACCACCGTCACCTGCGCCTCGGCCGGCGTCGTTTCGATGAACATCGGGCTGCGCGACTCACAGGGGAACGACGTGTACGGCGCCAACGGGGTCGACGTGAACTGCGTCGATTCGGGCCTGCAGGGCACGCTGTTCACGTACCTCACCGGTGGCACGTACACCTACTACCTGCAGGCGTACGGCACGGGAGGCGTGCTCTATCACTCGAACCTGAATTCGCCGCCGAGCGCGACGGTGATCAACGGCCAGTTTCCGGTGCTCGACACTTCGACCCCGGCGACCTTGCTGACGCCCTGATTTCGCCACCCCCATTTCTGCAACGCCTGCACGTCGGTCGCGCGCGGCTGGTGCAGCTGCAGTTGCTGCACGCTGATCAGGCGTGGGCGAAAACGATGCGCGGGATCAGCTCGAGCCTCCGAGCGGAGCGGGGTGGAATGCGACTTGCTCAGCGGGTGAACCCACTCTCCCGGAGGCCAATCGCATGCCCGCCCAGACTTCCGTTGATCCCGTTGCCATCCGCCAGGAGCTCGCGCTTCACGAGGAGCCGGCCGACATTCGCTCCCCGGTCTTCGAGCGCTTCGTCATTCGTTTGAGCGAGCGCCTCGACCTCGACATTCCCCGCAAGGACTACCCGCTCCTGGCGACCCTGAGCGGGTGCTTCGACTACATCGAACGCGATCGCTGACCTTCACAGCCGCATGAACAAGCTGGGCTCGGGGTTCGCCGAGAGGTGTTCCCTGAACCAGCCCTCAGCGAGCTTCGCGACCTGCTCGAGCGCTCCTGGCTCTTCGAACAAGTGCGACGCCCCGGGCACGATGGCCAGCTGCTTGGCCGAGGGGATTCGCTCGTACGCGTCTTTGTTCAGCTCGAGCACGGTGTCGTCATCACCACCGACGATCAGCAACGTGGGCGCCTGCACGCGGTCGAGCGCGTCGCGGGCGAGATCGGGTCTGCCGCCGCGCGAGACGATCGCGTGCACCAACCGCGGGCGCCGCGAGGCTGCGATCAACGCCGCCGCCGCGCCGCTGCCGACGCCGAAGTAGCCCAGTCGCAGCTGACTGACGGCCCGGCGCCCGCGAATCCATTCGGTCACCTCGCCCAGGCGGCTCGCGAGCAGTGGCACGTCGAAGCGCGGGTGGGCGTCGAGCGCGGCCTGGCGTTCCTCGTCGGCGGTGAGAAAGTCGAGCATCAGGGTGCCGAAGCCGCGCTCGCGCATCGCCGCGCCCACCCGGGCGTTGCGAGGCTGGCGGTGAGGGCTGCCGCTGCCGTGCGCGAAGATGATCAACCCGGTCGCGCCGGCAGGAATGATCAGCTCGGCCTCGAGCTCCTTGCGCCCCGCGGAGATGAGCAACGTCTCTTCGTGGTCGACTCGCATCCTGAACTCCTGGAGAGGGCCGGCGCTCATCGGGCCGGCACGGGAAGGGCCGCGTTCGCATTCCGGGCGGCGGCCTGGGAGATCGCGAAGGCCTGCTGCGCCCTCTCGATGAACCGCATCGCCTGCTCGTCACTGACGCGGGGAAAATCGTCGTACCAGAGGCCGAGCGCATAGAGCTCGGAAGGGGTGTTGAGGCACACCACCCGCTCGACCCGCTGCCCCACGCGACTCACCACGCCCGGCGCTCCGACCGGGACTGCGAGCACGATCTGGCGCGGGCTCTGGGCGCGAAGTGACTCGATCGCAGCGTGCGCGGTGCCGCCGGTGAACAGGCCGTCGTCCACCACGATCACCGTGCGCATGCGCAGGTCGGGCTTCGGGCGGGCGCCGCGGTATTTGCTCACCCGATCGTCGCTGGCGCGGCGGGCGTTCTCGGTCACGTTCGCCAACTCGACGCCGCTCAGGTTGATGTCTTCGATCATCGCGCGGGAGATCGAGAGCTGACCGCCTTCGGCGATCGCGCCCACGCTGAGCTCCGGGTGCCAGGGAACGGAGAGCTTCTTCACCACCCAGAAATCGAGCTCACAGCCCAGCGCGCGCGACACTTCGAAGCCCACCGGAACGCCGCCGTTGGGAATGGCGAGGACGATCGGCCGATCTTTCGCGTAGTCGCGCAGCTCGACCGCCAACTGTCGTCCAGCATCTTCCCGATCTCTGAAGCGGATACGGCCCATGAGGCCGTGCAGTGCATGGTGCACACCAACGCTCAGGCTGCGCGCTCACCGCGGGTGGGGCGCAGCCATTTCGTGATCAGCTCTTCGCCAACACCGGGGTGTCGCCCGGAGCGCGCGTGGCGGCGATCTGTTCCACCCGCGCGGACAGCGTGAGATCGGCGTGCAGTGCCGAGAGGAACACGTCGCGGCTCAGCGCCAGCACCAGGCAGTCGGCGGTGGTGCGCACCGTGGCGGTGCGAGGCACGCTCCGCAGCAGCGCGATCTCGCCGAAGTGATCGCCGTCCTTCAGGGTGGTCAGCAGCTTGCCTTCACCCGACAACACCTCGACCTCACCGCGCGCGATGAGGAAGAACTCGTGTCCCTCGTCGCCGAACTTCACCACGTCGGTGCCAGCCGGGAGCGCGCGGGGCACGAACTTGCTCGCCAGCGACGACAACCGCTCCGGCGGCAGACCCTTGAACAGCTTGCTCTTGCCGATCGCGTTCGCCGCCCGCAGCACCGCCGCGAAGTCGACGCCGCCCACCGTCGCCACCATCTTCTCGAACGCTTCGCTCGCCAGCTCGATCACCACCGTGCGCGTGGCGGCCCGCACCGACGCCGTGCGCACGCCGTCCTTGAGCATCGCGGTCTCACCGAAGCAGTCGCCCGCCCCCAGCCGCGCCACCACGCGCGCGCGATCACTCGACGCACCGCGCGCCACCAGCACCGAGCCACTGCGAATCGAATAGAAGGTGTCGCCGGGCGAGCCCTCTTCGACGATCAGCTCGCCGGGGCCGTAGGTGACCTGCTTCGACTGTGCCGCGATGGCCGCCAGATCGGCATCGGCCAGCTTCGAGAAGAGGGGAATCGAGCGGAAGGCCGTAAGGTCAGCCGCGCCGCTCGCCTGCCGCCCGCCGGTGTCACGGGGCCAGAGCACGGCGAAGGCCGACTCGATCACCTGCGTCACGCCCAGCAGAATCGGCACCGGGCAGATCGCGAACAGCGCCATCGCGCCGATGCCCGTGAGCACCTGCATCGAGCCGCTCTCCTTGCCGCCCAGCTCGATCAACCGCATGCCGGTCGAGAGCCCCAGGCCGAGAATGAGAAAGAACAGCAGCATCATCCAGGCCGAGGCGTAGAGGCCGACGCCGAAGAGCGCGCGCTCGGACCTGGCCACCTTCATCTTGAAGAGATCTCTGATCAGCGGCAGGCCCAGGTATGTGCGCAGGTGCTCCCGCAGGTTCGTCTGGCGGGTGATCACCCGCATCATCGAGCTGGCCGACGACTCGACCAGCGGCGAGAGATCGAGCAGCAACACGATGGCCGCGCCCGCCCACACCCCCGGCCAGGGCCAGGCCAGGGCCAACGCGCTGGCGACTCCGAGCAGCGCGCCGAAGTGCGCCATCACCCGCGCCCGGCGATCCATCAGCACCACCACCGCGTCATCGGGCGCGACGTAGAAGACGAGGCCCAGCACCACCGTCAGCTGCAAGCGGCGCGGCGCGAACCCCGAAAGTGCACAGACCGCTCCCTTGAACCGATCGCGCAGCACCAGGGCCAGCAGCAGGCCCGGGTAGAACAGCGCGACGTCGAGGGGCCCGAGCGCATTCTGGGGCGTGGTCAACACGGTGAAGATCGCCAGCGCGGGCCACGCGAGCAGCTCGAGCGCGCGCAGCGCCGTCGGCCACGGCATCTTCCAGCGCGCCCGCGAGGTGGGGGTCACCAGCTCGACCCAGGCGCTCGCCCCCAGGCGGTCGATGTTCTGCGGAGGGTCGACCAGCAGGTGCGCGTCGGTCAGGCCCCACACCAGCTCGTCCATCGCGGCGAAGGGCACGAAGCCGTGGCGGTTCATGTACTCGGCGGAGATCTCCAGCAGCGACCGCTTGCCGTCGAAGAGCTGCACCAGGTTCGCCTGTTCCGGCGAGGTCTCGAAGCTGGCGCCGCTCGGAGCATCGTAGATGCCCTCGGTGCCGTCCGAGCGTTGGCGGATCTCTGCGCTGGGCAGCAGGCAGGGACGAATCTGATCGAGCATGGGAGCGCACAGCCTAGGGCAAGACGCGCCCGGAGTTGCCCACGCGCTTCGTCAAACGAATTTACGTCTCAGCTGAATCCCTCTCGGCGCTTGCACTCCGACAATGAATCAGGAGGCAACACATGGCGAACTACCTGATCAAGCGCGGCGACACCCTCTCTGGCATCGCGGCCCGGTACCACACCAGCGTCGGCGCGCTCGCCCGGCTCAACGGCATCAAGAACGCGAACCTGATCTACACGGGTGCCACGCTCCGCCTCCCCGGCCACAGCCCGAAGGACACCTTCCACCCGGCGAAGCGCCCCTCGCACCCCTCTTCGCCCGCTCCGGTCTCGCATGCAGGCGGCGGTGCCGGTGGCGGCTCGTCACGGCTCGCTTCGGCGGCCCGCGCGGTCGCTCAGAGCATGGGCGGGTACCACTCGCAGGGCTTGTGCGCGACGGGCGTCAGCCGCGCGATCGCCAACACCTACGGCATTCGCGTGTACGGGAACGGCAACCAGATCGACAACAACCTGCCGCGCAACAAGTTCAAGGAACTCCACATCTCACTCGCCGAGGCGCTTCGGACGCCCGGCCTGGTGCTGACGTGGGAGCACACCTCGACGCGCCTGGGTTCCATCTACGGCCACACCGCCATCACCGCGGGCGATGGTCACACCAGCTACAGCGACTTCATCGAGAACAACACGCTGGCGGGTGGCGCGAGCCGGACCGGGCTGCGGATCTTCGCGCCGATCTGATCTCACACGTCGACGGACTCCAGCAGCGCGAGTGGAAGGTGATTGAACAGCTGCGACAACCGCAAGGAGCCGTCTTCGCTCGTCCACCGCTGACCTGTGAACGCGTCGCGGAACACATCTGACGCGTGTCCGGGCGGAAGCCAGAGCCGCGTCGCCGACCAGGTCTCTTCTCCGAGCGGCGGCTGGGCGAGCGAGGAGAGCGCGGGCACGAAGCGGCCACACGCGGCCACGTACGTCTTCCCCTCGTACTCGCGGGCGAAGGCCACCACGCGATCAGCTTGCGGCCCCAACGCATCGAGCGGCACGTAGATGCCGCGCTCGAACACGGTGTGGTGCGCCCTTCGCGAGGCCAGCGCGCGCTGGGTGACGTAGAGCTTGAGCCTTCCATCACCGGGTGACTGCACCAGGCGATCGATCAACTGCAGCGTGTGCGTCTCAGCCTCGGTGAGCAGCCCCCGCAACAACCGCTCGCGCAACCCGAAATCGACGCTCCGCCGGTTGTCAGGCTCGGACAGGCTCAGGTCCCACAGCTCGCTGCCCTGGTAGAAATCGGGAACGCCGGGCGAGGCCACTTTGAGCAGTACCTGCGCGAGCGAGCTCCACACCGCCGCCGAGATGAAGGGCTGCGCAAACGTCTCGAAGGCCCCGAGAAAAGGACCGGAGGTGGCCGGCAACAGCACCTTCTCGACGAAGCCGGTCACCGCGCGTTCCCACGCTTCGTTGGGGCTCACCTCGCTCGAGTGCACCTTCGCTTCGCGCAGCACATGCACCATGTACGCGCACAGTCGGTCGCTCAGCGCGGCCCTGGTGGCAGCCTCGAGCGGCTCGAAGGGCCAGACCCCGAGCAGCGTTTGATAGAACAGCCACTGCTCATTCGCATCGGGTGCGTGGCCTTCAGGCAGCGCGACGCAGTGCTGCTGATTCATCTCGTGAAAGCGCTCGAAAGCGGCGGCCCACACCTGCGGCGCGCGCGAGAGGGCGCCGATGCGGGCGCGCACGTCTTCGCCACGATGCGTTTCGTGGGTGCTGGTCGCCAACAGCCCATGAGGATGACGGTCGAGCCGCTCGCGGTTGTGTCGATGCAACGCCTCGAGGGGCACCGCCGGGTATTCGGGGTCGGCGCCCACTTCGCCGCTCGAGGACAGCGGGTAGAAGCGGTAGCAGGCGATGTTTTCGAGGGCGCGGTTCATCACCCCCGCGCTGATTTGCTGCAGCTGCAGGGTGAAGGCGCGGCGCTCAGCTTGCTGCTCGGGGCCGAGCCCCGGTGGGTGCTCCAGCACCATCACCGAGCGCACGAAATCGAACACCGGGCCGGGCAGGGCGGGGTTGGCCTGGCGCGCGGCGGCGATGGCCTCGTCGATGCGTTGCGCGTCTTCGTCACTGAGCTCACCCTCGAGTGGCAGGTACGTGCGGTACACCGGCAAGCAGGCGATCACCTCGACGAGGGCCGCGCTGAGATCCTGCCCGGTGAAGTCGCGCGAGCTGCGCTGCTGTTCCGAGATGAGGGAGAGCCTGCGGCCGAGCATCGCGAGCTGGCTGGCGAGGTTGCGCTCGAGCGCGAGCTTCTTGCTCTGGCGGGCGATCTCCGGGAACAGCTGGCGCTGGTGCGTGAGGCGCACGTAGTGATCGAGCAGCGCGCGGGTCCCTTGTTGATCGACGAACACCCCGCCGACCTGGTTCAAGAAGTCGTAGCCCGTGGTGCCGTGCACCGGCCAGCGGGGCGGCAGGCGCTCGGCGTCGCTGAGCACCTTGTCGACCACCAGGTAGATGTTGCGCTCGGGATCGCCGCTGCTGTGCGCCGTGCGGCACCGCGCCTGCACTGCTTTCAAGTACCGCAAGGGGTCGGCCACGCCGTCGATCGAATCGATGCGCAGCCCGGTGACCCGCCCTTCGCGCACCAGGTCGAGCACCACCTCGTGCACGGCCTCGAACACCCGGGGCTGCTCGACCTTCAACGCGATGAGGTCGTTCATGTCGCGAAAGCGGCGGTAGTTGATCTCGTCTGAAGCGACACGCCACGAGGCCACCCGGAAGGCCTGGCGATCGAGCAGCGCGTGCAGTTCGTCGAAGCTCGACGGAACTCCCGGCTTTCCGTTGAGCACGCGCAGGCCGTCGTCGATGGCGCGGGCGAGCTTCGGGTTTCCGTCGATGAGCTTCATCAACCGCGCCTCCAGCACCGCCTTCTTCGCGCGGCGTTCCTGCACCCGGCCCAGCTCGTCACGCGCGGGCAGGGCCTCGAGACCCTCGATGATTGGCCCAAGCTCCTTCTCGGTGCCAGGTTCGGGCGCGCGCTTGAGCAGCGTGCCCCAGGTGCGCGGGTCGAGGGGCAGGCGGGAGTCCTGACAGCGCAGCCAGAAGCTTCCGTGGCGGTGTTCGACCTGCAGTTGCCCGGCTTCCAGCGCCTGGCCGTACGGCTCTTTGAGAATCGGCAACAGCACCCGGTTCACCAGCGCGGGGTTGGTCGAGCGCCAGTCGATGTCGAACGCTTCGGCGAAGGGCGAGCCCGGCCCGTTCTCGAGCACGTCGGTCCACCACCCGTTGAGCGGCGCGTGCGCGCTCATGTAGCCGGGCACCACGTCGACGATGAGTCCCAGTTCGTATTTCCGCAGCGCGTCGGACCAGCGCTCGAACGCTTCGGTTCCGCCCAGCTGAGGGTTCAACCGGGAATGATCGACCACGTCGGTGCCGCGCGTGCTTCCCGGCCGGGCGGTGAGAATCGGCGAGGTGTACACATCGGTGATCCCGAGCAGATCGAGATACGGCGCCAGCCGCGCGGCTTGATCGAAGCCGAACGCCGGTTGCAGCTGCAGCCGGTACGTCGCGATGGGAATGCGCAGCATGCTCACCAGATAATGTCCGCCGGTCCCGCTTGTTCCCGGGGTGCGAGGGCCACCTCTGCCCGGTATTGCAAGTGGATGCCGTCGCGCGTGCTGCTGGTGTCCAACCGCCTGCCGGTGACCCTGACGAACGGGGAGGGCGGGCTGCAGGTGCACTCCTCGAGCGGTGGTTTGGCGACCGCGCTGGCGACCGTGCACGATTCAGGCAGGTCGTTGTGGTTCGGCTGGCCGGGCCTGTTGGAAGGCGTGCCGGAGGCCGAGATCGCGCGCGCGCTGGTGCCGCACCGCGCGGTCCCCATTCACATCACCGCCGCCGAGGTGAAGGCCTACTACGACGGGTTCTGCAACGGCGTGCTCTGGCCGCTCAGCCACTACCTGCTCGAGAAAGTGCGGCTCGACGAGACCGATGACTGGCCGGCCTATTGGGCGGTGAACGAACGGTTCGCCGAGGTGGTCGCCAGTCACTGGCGGCCGGGCGATCTCATCTGGGTTCACGACTACCACCTCACCCTGTTGCCCTCGATGCTGCGGCACCGCTGCCCCGGCGCGCGCATCGGCTTCTTCCTCCACGTGCCGTTTCCCGGGCCCGAGGTGTTCAGGATTCTCCCGCGCAGAAACGAGGTGCTCCGCGGAATGATCGGCGCCGACGTGGTGGGTTTTCAAACCGCCGGCTTCGCCTACTCGTTCGCCTATGCGTGTTCGCAGCTGCTCGGGCTCGAGCTCTCAGGCGACGTGCTCTCCGACGGCGGACGTCCGGTGCGGGTGGCCACGTTCCCCATCGGCATCGACGCCGACGCCTTCGCCGCCCGCGCGGCAGCCCCCGAAGTGAAGACCCGGGTCGAGGCGCTGCGCGCTGATTCTCAAGGGCGCAAGCTGCTGCTCTCGGTCGATCGTTTCGATTACACCAAGGGCCACGTGCGCCGCATCCTGGCGTTTGAGCGCATGTTGCGGCTGCGGCCCGAGCTCAAAGATCAGCTGCACGTCATTCAGCTCGCCGTGCCCACCCGCGAACAGGTCGACGCCTACGCGGAATACCGGGCGCAGGTGAACGAGCTGATCGGCCGCATCAACGGCACCTTCGGCTCACCCACCCGAACGCTGGTGCACATGCTCCATCGGTCGGTCGAGCCCGACGAGCTGTCGGCGCTCTACGTGGCCGCCGACGTGATGCTGGTGACCCCGCTGCGCGACGGCATGAACCTGGTGGCCAAGGAATACGTGGCCTCGCGCGTCGAAGACGACGGCGTGCTGGTGCTCTCGGAATTCGCGGGCGCCGCGACCGAGCTGCACGAGGCGCTGCAGATCAACCCCTACGACGTCGACGCCTTCGCGTGGGCGATCTTGCGCGCCATCGAGATGCCGCCCTTCGAGCAGAAGCTGCGAATGCAGGGGCTGCGAAAGACGGTTCATTCCGCGCCTGTTTCTCAATGGGCCACCAGCTTTCTCGAGGCGCTGGAGCAGAGCCCCACCGAGACCGCCACCTCGCCCTCGATCGCCCTCGAGCAGGCGATGGCCATCGTGGTGGCCGCGCCCCGGCTGATGCTGGTGCTCGACTACGACGGCACCCTGGTCGACTTCGCGCCCAGCCCGCGCACGGCCACGCCCGACAAGCCGCTGCTCGACTTGATTCGCCGCCTCAGCATGCGCGCGGGCACCTCGGTGCACGTGGTCTCGGGGCGCTCGCGCGAATCGCTCGAAGCATTTCTAGGTGAGCTGGAGATCGGCCTGCACGCCGAACACGGCCTGTGGTCCCGCTTCGAGCGCCGGGGAGAGTGGCGCAGCCGCCGCCCCTTACCGCCCTCGTGGTTGGATCCCGTTCGGGCCCGCATGGCGCGCGTGGTTCAACGCACCGACGGCTCGGTGCTCGAGGCGAAATCGGGGGCGCTCGCGTTTCACTACCGCGCCACCGAGCCGCAGCTGGCCCGCCGCCGGCTCGAGGAGCTGCGCGCTTCCCTGGCGGCAGACCCCCAGGCCGGGGAGTTCGAAGTGCTGGAGGGCTCGCGTGTGCTCGAGGTGCGGCCGCGGGGGGTCAACAAGGGCGCGGTGCTGCCCGAGATTCTCGCCAGCGCGCCGGGAGCCACCGTGCTGGCGCTCGGCGACGATCGCACCGACGAGGCGCTCTTCTCGGCGCTCCCCCCCGGCGCGGTAGGCGTGCACGTCGGCACGGGGCAAAGCGCGGCGCGCTATCGGGTGTCAGGGGTCGACGCGGCCCGGGCCCTGCTCAAGCGAATCGTCGACAGTGGTCCTTCGGTAACGCTGTCCACAGGGTCTGCGGCACCGCCCGCGCTCAACCGTTAGCTTGCGACGAATGAAGCTGTCCGACCTCGGCCTGATTGGAAACTGCCAGCTCTCAGCGCTGGTGCACCGCGACGGCTCGCTGGTGTGGGCCTGCATGCCGCGCTTCGATTCACCGCCGGTCTTCGCGGCCTTGCTCGATGACAAAGACGGCGGCCGCTTCACCATTCGCCCCGCGACGCCGCAAGAAGGCACGCAGCGCTACCTGCCGAACACCAACGTGCTCGAGACGCGCTTCATCACGCCCGACGGGGCGTTTCGGGTGCTCGATTTCGCGCCGCGCTTCGTTCAGTACGAGCGCAGCTTTCGCCCCACCAAGCTGCTGCGCATCGTCGAGCCGCTCTCGGGCACCCCGCGCATTCGTGTCTTGTGCGACCCCATTCTTGGCTGGAGCCGCGCACGCCCGCGCCGCGAGGTCGGCTCGCACCACCTCTCGTTTCTTGGCTACGACTCGGAGGTGCGGCTGACCACCGACGCGCCGCTCTCGTATTTGAACGACGAGCCGTTCGCGTTGACCGAGCGCCGGCACTTCGTCTTCTCGTGGGGCCAGCCGGTGGAAGAGCCACTCGATGCCCTGTGTGACCGGTTCCTGCGCGAGACGATGAAGTACTGGCAGACCTGGGTGAAGAACTGCGAGATCCCCCCCGCGTATCAGGAAGAGGTCATTCGTTCGGCGCTCGCCCTCAAGCTGCACTGCTTCGAAGACACGGGCGCCATCGTGGCGGCGCTCACCACCTCGATTCCCGAAGCGCCGAACAGCGGGCGCAACTGGGACTACCGGTATTGCTGGCTGCGCGACGCCTTCTACGCCCTGGGGGCCTTCCGGTTGCTCGGTCACTTCGAGGAGCGCGAGCAGTTCATTCACTACCTGCTCAACGTCGCCTCATCGGCGCCCGACCTCGCGCTGGCTCCGCTGTATCGACTCGATGGCAAGGCCGACCTCACCGAACACATCCTCGAACACTGGCCGGGGTTCCAGGGCTACGGGCCCGTGCGGGTCGGCAACGGCGCCGCGCTGCACACCCAGAACGACGTGTTCGGCGAGATGGTGCTCGCGCTCACCCCGCTCTTCCTCGACGCGCGCTTCCGCGAGCAGGTGACCGCGCCGGTGCTCGATTTGGTGACCCGGCTCACCCGGCGGGCGATCTCGGTCGCGGGGCAACCCGACGCGGGCATCTGGGAAATTCGCAGCGAATGGAGGCCGCAGACCTTCAGCGCGATGATGTGCTGGGCGGCCGCCGATCGCATGAGCCGCATCGCGAGCCTTCACCGGCCGGTCGACGCCGGCGAGTTCGCCGCTGCCGCCACCAAAATTCGCGACGAGCTGCTCGCCAAGGCGGTCGACCCCAGGCGCGGCAATCTGGTGGCCGACTACGGCGGCACCGAGGTCGACGCGGCGCTGCTGCAGGCGGTCAGCTTGCGGCTGCTCACGCCCGACGATCCCCGCATGCACGCCACCGTGGCCGCGGTGCGCGCAGACCTCGATCACCACGGCTGGCTGTTGCGCTACCGCACCAACGACGGGCTCGGGGTGCCGCAGATCGCCTTCAGCCTGTGTACCTTCTGGCTCATCGAAGCGCTGGCGCGGCTGGGCCACGACGGGGAAGCGCGCGCGTTGCTCGACAAGGTGCGCGAGGTGCAGTCGCCGCTGGGGTTGCTGGCGGAAGATCTCGAGCCGCGCACCGGCGTGATGTGGGGGAACTTCCCGCAGGCGTATTCCCACGTCGGGCTCATTCACGCAGCGTTCGCGGCGTCGCCGAGGTGGAGCGAGTTCGGGACCTAGCTCCTTTAGAGCTTCAGCTTCAGCGTGGTCGTCTGGTTGGGTTTGATCTCGACCTCGATGGTGGTGCGCAGCTGGCGCTCATCGTTGATCAACACCAGCCGGTGTTTCCCCACGGGGAAGCTCACGCCCACCAGCGGCGTCTCGCCCAGGTTCTTGCCGCCGAACATCACGTTGGTCCACGGCACGGTCTGCAGCGACAGCAGCCCTTTGCCCTTGATGAGGCGCTTGCCCGGCACCTTCGGCTCTTCCTTCACCTTCAGCACTTCAGGCAGGGGCTCGGGTTCAGGCTCGGCCACCAGCACCGGAGGCCCGGCGTCGATCGCCACCGGAATGGGAATGAGCTCCGCTACCGGGGGCGTCGCGAGCGGCGCGGGTCTGGCGGGCCACCAAGCAAAGGCCGCCAGCGCCGCAGTGCCGAGCAACCCCACCAGCGCGAGCGCCGCGAACCCCAGCTTCTTCGAGCGGCCGGGTGCGCTGCTGAGGCTGGTCCTGCCCATCACGATGGGGGAGGACGGCTCTTCGGTGGTGACCTTTTCGCGTTGATCCGGCGGGAAGCAGGCGTTCATGAACATCGAGAGCGCTTCGTTCGAGGGCACCGAGTGGGCGTTCTCGTGCAGGTACGCGGTCAACAGCGCGCTCACGTCGGAGAGCGAGGGGTACCGATGCTCCGGCAGGCGCGACATCATCTTCGCCACCAGCGCGCTGAGCTCTTCGGGAACCTGGGGTTCTCGTTGCCGAGGGGTCTCGTAGGGCGCCTCGGCCATCGCCACCACCCGGAAGAGGTCCATCTCCTTGAGGGGCGGGTAGAGCCGGGTGTGCGTCAGCATCTCGAACAGCACCACGCCCAGCGAGAACTGGTCAGCGCGCGGATCGAGCAACTCGCCGCGCGCCTGCTCGGGCGGCATGTACGAGAGCTTGCCCTTGAGCTGCCCCACCTCGGTGGCGTTGGTGCGCGTCGCCGCCTTGGCGATGCCGAAGTCGAGAAGCTTCGGCGCGCCCTCGTACGTCACCATGATGTTCTGCGGGGAGACGTCGCGGTGAATCACGTTGAGCGGCGTGCCGTTGTCGGCCTTCTTGGTGTGCGCGTAATGAAGCGCGTCCGCGATATCGCGCGCGATCTTGATCGCCAGCTCGATCGGCAACTGCCGGTTGGCCCGGGTGACGGCGCGCATCACGTGCTGCACCGTCTGGCCGTCGATGAATTCCATCGCGACGTAGAAGTTCTCGTCGCGCTGCCCCAGCTCGATCACCTGGCAGATGTTCGGGTGCGTGAGGCCCGACATCAGGCGCGCCTCGTCGAGGAACATCGTCACGAACTGCGGCTGCTCGGCGATGGTGCCCGTCATCCGCTTGAGGGCGACCTTCTTCTGGAAACCCTGGACCCCGTCGAGCTTCGCCAGCCACACCTCGGCCATCCCGCCCACGGCGATCGGCCGAAGCAGGGTGTATTGACCGAATTGGTGATTGGCCTGGAAGGGGACCGCGAGCATCGGCTGAGAACGATAAACCCGCTCCGGTCGAAGGGCGATTGATCTGAAGGGATGAATGGCGGCGGCGACAGGGTAGTCTGGCCTCGTGATTCACGTGACATTGCTGGTGCTGGCGGTGCTGGGGGCGGCGCCGGAGCAACTTCACCAGGCCACCGCCGCCCTCGAAGATCTCCAATACCAGGCCGCGTTCAACAAGCTGCCCCCCCAGGCCTCCATCAGCGCCTGGAGCCGAGAGGAACTCGCTGAGTGGTTCTCGACCCGGGCGCTCGCCCTGCTGGGCCTCAAGCGAGATGCCGAGGCGATCGAGAGCTTCCGCAGCCTCTTCTCCTTCGCGCCGGACTGGGTGCTGCCCGACCAGTACGGCCCCCGGGTGCGCACCGTGGTCTCTTCGGTTCGGGCCGAGACCGTGAAGAGCGGGGTGGTGTCGCTGCGTTTCGAGAGCGGCCTGCTGCGCACCACCAAAGACGCGGCGAACTTCGCCCGGCAGGTGGTGGTGTCGTTTCGGGAACCCAAAGGCGCGGTGAAGGTGGTGAAGCTGCCCTTCGTCGACTCCCAACCGGCGCCCTGGCCGCGCGAGAAGAGCGTCGAGGTGTGGGGCCAGGTGCTCGGCCTCGAAGGCTCGACGCTCTACGAGTGGGGCTCGGAGCCCGCACCGCTGCGCATCCAGGCGCTGCAGGTGATGACGTACGAAGTGAAGACCCCCGCGCAGCCTCCCTCTTCACCGGGCCTGGGCGCCTTGGGGGTGGTGGGCATCGCGGTGGGGGCCGCGGGCCTGGTCGCCGGAGGTCTGGGCACCGGCTTCGCGTTGGGTTCGCAAGATGCCCAGCGCGCGCTGGCCGGCGCCAGCCGAGATTCCGACGGGCGCATCACCTCGCTCACGCAGCGTGACGCCTTCGCGCTCGACGCCCGGGTGGCCGGCGATGCGGGCGGGGCCACCGCGTTGTTCATCTCGTCAGGCGTGCTGGTCGCCGCTGGCGTCGGCCTGGTGGTGTTCGATCGCATGCGGGTGACGCCGGCCGCGGGTGGCGCGCTGCTGACGGTGCCGCTCGATTCGAACTTTGCCTTCGCGGGGGTGTCGCGATGAAGCGGCTGACGTTGTTCGCGCTGGTGACGCTGGCGTTCGCCTTCGCCTGCGGAAAGACCGTCTTCTCGGGCGAGCGTTTTGCCTGTTCGAGCGCGGGCGACTGCGCCGATGGTTTCGAGTGCCGCGGGCAGCAATGTGTTCGCCCGGGCATTGAAGAAGAAGACGGCGGCAGCGACGCGGGGTTTGGCGACGCGGGCACGTCCGACGGCGGGAATGGCGACGGCGGCGCCATGGATGCGGGCCGGGGCGATGCGGGCCCGGGCACCACGTGCTCCACCTCGGCCATCTGCAGCCCAGGTCTCACCTGTGCCGACGGCGTGTGCTGCCTGACGGCGTGCAACGCCCCGTGTGATTCGTGCAACCAGGCAGGCTCCGAAGGCACCTGCCTTCCCAGGGCGGCGGGCTCGATCGCTCCGACGTGCGGCGGTTATGCGTGCGATGGCACCTCGCCCGCGTGCGCCTCGAGCTGCGCGGCCAGCGACGGCTGCAACCCCGGCTTTGCCTGCGTGGCGCCGACGTGTGGCCGCTGCTGGTCGGCGGTGACCGACGACTTCTCGGTGATGAATGACCCGGCGTGGACGCTCTCGGGGGCGAGCATCAACACCGGGCACCTCGTCGTCTCGGTCCTCAGCCGCAATGGCATGCCGTCGCAGACGGCGGCGACGTCGGTCGACACCCTGCCGCTCCTGGGCTGCGGGGTGACGTTCGAGCTGCCGGTGCCGCCGGTGCCGGTCGCGGGCTACCGGGGCCGCGCCGAGCTGCGGGCCGACACCATCGCCCGCCTTCCTTCGTTCGCCTGGCTGCTCGACACCCGCGGCCTGAGCGCGGCGTGGGCGTTCTCCGACGGCGGCGTGGGCGAGCAGGTGGTGGTGCCCGCGGGCACGCCCGTGCCGCGTTGGCTGCGCATCGAAGAATCGGCGGGCAGCGTGCGGTGGCGTTCTGCTTCCACCACCACGTACACCACCCTCAAGACCCTCCCGCAGGGCGAGCCGCTCACCGGCATGAAGCTCGAGTTCTCCGGCAGCTTTCCCGCGCAGCCCGGCAGCGATCGCGTCGCCTTCGAGGCCGATTCGATCAACCTCGGGCCCTGACCGGCTCGCGCCCGGAATCTCCGACTTGCAACGCGACCGGCCGGGGCTTCGGTGCGCATGACCCTCGCCTCGTTCAGAAGGTGGCGCCGATGCCCAGCTTCAGGCGCGGGTCCCAGCGCACGCGATCGCCGTAGTCGATGAAGCCACCGCCAGCGCCGAGCTGGAAGGTGAAGTGCTGCCCGAGCACGAAGTTGTAGCCCAGAGCGGCGCCGAGGCCCCACGACCAGGCGCGGGAAACGGAACCACTCGAGCGGCCAAACACGTAGCCGGGGCTGATGTACGGGCCAATCCACAGCCCGCGCGGCGCATGGCGGATGAAGTGAAAACGAAAGCCGAGCTCAGGGGTGATCGAGTTGAAGGTCGGCTCGTCGGTGTTGAAGGCGCTGTGGAAGGTGAAGATCGACAGCCCCAACGTGATGCCGAACCAGTACGCGAGCCCCCGCTCGTATTCGAGCGAGAGGATGCCGCTGAAGAGATCGCCGGGGTTCACCAGCAGCATGTTCTTCCGGGGCTCGGGCTCGGTGACGATCAACGCAGCCGCGCGGGCGCTGCTCGCGGTCATGATGAGGGCGGTGAACAAGCTGATTGCGACTCGGCGCATGGGGGCTCCTCGAGTGTCTTTCCCGGGCGCTTCGTGCTCCGCGGGACCCGGGTGACCTGCAGAGCAACAAGGGTGCCGGGTACCGCCATTGCAGCGTGTGCCCGGAAAGTGAGGGCGGAAGGCAAACGGCCTCATGAACAAAGGGGCTCGCCATGCCAGAGAAACAAACACTCAAGAGAGCAGCGAAAGACAAACGCGAAGGAAAAGCGCCCACCACGCAAGCGGGGGAGTTCATTCGCGAAGAGGTTCAGCACCTGCCCAGCAGCGCAGCGCGAACAGCCGGAAGGCGGCGGCTGCGAAGAAAGCGGCACGCACCCGTTCCAGGCGGTCCTGAGTCATTGCGGCTGCACTTGTTCACCTGATGAAGCGGGAACCCCCCGCTTCACTTCTTCGTTCTCGCGCCCCAGTCGCGAGAGCAGGCCCACCATGTCGTCGGCGTGCTCCTCTTCGACCGCGAGCACCTCTTCGAACAGCCGGCGGGTGGTGGGGTCGTCGTTGCCCAGGTACCTGATGATTTCGCCGTAGCTCTCGATGGCGATGCGCTCGGCGATCAAATCTTCGCGCACCATCTCCAACAGCGAGTTGCCCTCGACGTACTCGGCGTGACTGCGCTCGGCGAGCCCGTGCGGAGAGAAGTTCGGCGAGCCGCCCAGCTCGCTGATGCGCTCGGCAAAACGTTCGGCGTGCTGCTCTTCCTGATGCGCGTGCTCGAGAAATTCTTCCGCGACGCTGATCGAGGCCATGCCCTGCGCGGTGTAGTAATGCCTCTTGTACCGAAGCGAGCAGACGATCTCCGTCGCCAGTGCCTCGTCGAGCAGCCTGAGCACGGTGGCGCGATCGGCCGGGTAGTCCGGCACCACGGCACCGTCTTCGATGTTCTGCCGCGCGCGCTCACGAAGCGTGTCGATGTTGGAAAGAGTCGGTCGGTCCGGCATTGGTTTTCTCCCTCGGTGTGTGGGGAAAGATTGAGCAAGGGGTGTGCCGCGGTGACTCACTGGGCGGGCGCGCCCTCGGCCCACGGGGCATCGACCCTCGGCTCCCGCTTGTCGGAGCGCACGGCGATCACGTGCGACATCTCAGCGCCGATGAGCAGGATGAGCGACGAGTACTGCACCCAGAGCAGCAGGGCCGCGACCGCCGCGGCGGTGCCGTACGCCGAGAGAATCTTCGTGTGACTCAGCGCATAGCTGAGGATGGTCTTGCCGATGGTGAAGAGGACCGCCGTCAGCAGCGCTCCGTGCCACACGTGGCGCCAGGCGACCTTCACGTCGGGCAGTACCTTGAAGATCAACCCGAACAGCACCGCGGTGATCAGAAACGAGACCGCCCACTCGGCGGTGCGGCCCACCATCGCGTCGCAGTAACCCACCCAGCCGCAGATGGCCGAGAGCGCCACGCTGACCATCAGCGAGACCAACAGCAGAAAGCCGACCCCCAGCACCACGGACAACGAGAGGAAGCGGGTGCGGAAGAAGGCGATCACCTTGTTGATCTTCAGGTCGGGCGCGTTCCACACCGTGTTGAGCGAGGTTTGCAATTCGGCGAATACGCCGGTCGCGCCGTAGACGATCGCCACCAGGCCGCTGATGGTGGCGACCACGCCCGAGTGTTTCGCCTGACTGGCGTGTTTGACGAGGTTTTGCACCGTCTCCGCGCTCGCCTGCCCCACCAGGTCCTCCAGGTACCGGCCGATGGCGCCTTGCGCGGCTTCTTGCCCGAACACGAGACCCGCCACCGCGATGGCGACGATCACCATCGGCGCGACGGAGAAGAACGTGAAGTACGAGAGCGCCGCGGCCATCGTCCCGACCCGGTCTTTCGAGCTGTTCGCCAGCGTGGTCTTGATGACGTCGGAGATCGCCCGAAAGAGCCGTTTCATCCTCGATTTCCGAGTGCATGGATCGTGCAGCCGAGGGTCAGACGCTCTCTTGCGCAAAAAAGGCCACCCATGCAGCGCAGCGACCATCACCGCCCGTGGTACCGGCAAGAGAAGTTCTGGCTCCCCCCGGTCATCTTGCTGGCCGTGGTGCTGTTGGTGGGCTTCGGGCTGCACCCGCTCGTGATGTGGCAGACGCGCAAGCGCCTGGCCGTGCTCGAGCCGCAGCTCAAGGTGACGTTCAAAGACGCGAGGCTCTCGCCGCTGCGCCTGACCTACGTGTTGACGGGGCTCAAAGTGGTCAAGCAGCCAGGCGGCTCCGAGGGGTTGCCCTACGCGACGGTCGAGCACCTCGAGGCGGGCGTGTACGGCAAGGAACTCCTGCGCGGCCACCTGGTCGCCTGGGCTGCGGTGACCAGCCCGCGCCTCAACCTCATCGCGTCACCCAGGAAGAACGAAGCGCAGCTCGAGCCAGAGGTTCCGGACCTCGCCGCGAAGCTCGAAGCCATCACCCCCATCACGATCGACCGCATCGAGGTGCGCAAGGCGGCGGTCCTCTTCGTCGACAAGAGCAAGCCCGAGTTTCCCAAGGTCTGGCTGCACGACGTCGACGCCACGGTCGAGAACCTGGCGACCCGCGCAGCGCTCGCTCGCGGCGAGCCCACCACGGTCGCGATGTCCGGCACGCTCCAGGACTCCGGGCAGGTCTCCGTCTTCCTCAACGCAGACCCGCTCGCGAAGGGCCTCTCGTTCGCAGGCCGCGCAAACCTGCTCGGCTTCGACCTCAAGGAACTCGGGAAGACCATGGCGTCGGAAACGGGAGTCACGGTCGCGAAAGGTTCGGTGGACGTCTTCGTCGAGTTCACCTGCAAGGGCGGGCGGCTCGAGGGTGGGGTGAAGCCGGTGCTCAAGGACGTCGAAGTCGAGCAGGGCAAACCCGGCCTCGGGAATGCGCTCAAGGCCGTGCTCGCAGACACCGCGGTCAACGTGCTCAGCGACAAGAAGGGAAATCGCGAGGAGGTGGCCACCGTGGTGCCCATTCGCGGCGACCTCACCAGCCCCGACGTTCAGCTCTGGCCCTCAGTCATCGGCGTCATTCGCAACGCCTTCGTGATCGGCGTCACCGAGAGCTACACGAACCTGCCGCCGCCCCAGGCTGGAAAAAAGGAGAACCCGGTCAAGCAGCTGATCAAGGGTCTCGACAAGAAAGACCAGCCCAGGGCGCAACCCGGAGAGGGCCCACAATGAAACGGTTCATCATGATGGCGGCGTTGGTGTTCGTCGGTTGCCAGCACGCGAAGCAGGCCGAGCGTCCAGAGGAAGCGAAGCCAGAACAAGCGCCGCAAGAGAAGAAGCCCCAGGCCCCGAAGCGCGCAGCGCCGACGCCGAAACAGACGCAGAGCGCTCCAGAAGCAAGCGATCGGCCCCAGCTGAGTTCGAAGGCCGAGGGGCTGCTGCAGCCCGATGGACCGAAGCTCATTCAGCAGGCGCTCTCACAAAAGGGGTATCTGCCCCGTGAGCACCAGACCAACGAGCTCGACGTCGAAACGTCGACCGCCCTGCGGCGCTTTCAGTCAGATGAACACGCGCCCCGCACCGGGTACCCCGACCGCGAGACCGTGCGGAAGCTGGGGCTCTCCGTGGAGAAGGTGTTCAAGTCGACCGGGGCCCGGGACTCGAGCCCCGATCAATGAGCGCTTTCAGCGCGTGCGCAGCTTTCCACCGCGGCCACGCGTGAGCATGACCAGGCCGAGCACGACCAATGAGCCGATGACGGAGAACAGCAGGCCGGTGGGCCGGAACTCCATCAGGTTGCCGTTGCCGTAGAGGTACGAGCCGATCAGCCCGCCCACGAACGAGCCCACGATGCCCAGGACCGTCGTGAGGGCGAGCCCCATCGACTGATCACCCGGCATGAGCGCGCGGGCAATTAATCCAGCCAGGAAACCAACGACGATGATTGCAAGAATACTCATGAGACCTCCGAAGAAGGGGTACCGCAGGGTTTGAACCAGCAAGGCGGGTGCCACCAGGTCGCAGAGGCACGCACGTGCTCTCAGTGCGGCGGATCGCACCACCCTCGCAAGGTCGCCTCACCTGGATGTGCAGTGAATGTTCCTCCGCTACTGGCACATGCGCTGCACAGACCCGAGCCCAGTCAATTCTAAACATTGGTGAGTTACGGAAAGGGGTCCGCGATGGAGGCCACGCAATCGTTGTGGATGGAGGAGCCGCGGCACGAGCTCTACCCACGCTACGCAGGTCAAGGACGGCACTTCGATGTGATCATCATCGGTGGCGGCATCACCGGGGTGACGTGCGCGTGGTTGCTCGAGCGCGCGGGCCTCGAGGTCGCGGTCTTCGAGTCAAAGGAGCTGACGGGCGGCGCGACGGGCCGCACCAGCGCGCATCTCACCGAGGTCCTCGATGTCCGCTACCACGCGTTGGTGAAGTCGCGCGGGAAGGCGGCTGCCCGGCTCATCGCGCAGGCGAACCGGGAGGCGATCGACTTCATCGAGCGCACCTCGCAGGCGCAGAAGATCGACTGCCAGTTCATGCGCGTGCCCGGTTACCTCTACGCGCTCACCGGCGACCAGGCTGACGAGCTGTCGAGAGAAGAGCGCGCCTGCGAACGCATCGGCGTCGAGGTGCGCAGGCCGTTGCAGGTGGGGCTGCCGTTCAAGCTGCGCGCCGCGCTCGAGTTTCCCAATCAGGGGCGCTTTCAGCCGCGCTCGTATGTCTTGGGTTTGGCCGCGCGCGCCCCGAAGGACACCTGCCACTTCTTCGAGCACTCACGGGTGGTGAACGTCGTCGACGGCAAACCCTGCCGCGTCACCCTGGAAGACGGCTCGTGGGCCACCGCGACGCGGGTGGTGATGGCGACCCACACGCCGCTCAACATGCTGTGGCTGCAGACGCGCGTCACGCACTACCAGTCGTACGTCGTCTCGGGCCCGAGCCCCTTCGACTTGCCCGGGCTGTATTGGGATCTCGAAGATCCGTACCACTACATCCGCGGCATGACGGTGAACGGCCAACAGCACCTGGTGGTCGGCGGTGAAGATCACAAGACCGGCCGTGAGCCCGACACCCGCGGCGCGTTGGACCGCCTGACCCTGTATGCCGAGCGGCTGGGAGTCGAGGTACAGCATGCGTGGTCAGCGCAGATCGTTCAGTCGGTCGATCGACTGCCGCTGGTGGGCCGCAACGCCGCCTCGCAGCACGTCTTCGTGGCGACGGGGTACGAGGGCAACGGGCTCACGTTCGGCACCATCGCGGCGCACCTGCTCGCTGATGCGTGCCTGGAACACAAGCCGAGCCCGCTCGCCAGGCAACTCGCAGCGACCCGCTTCAACCCGTTCTCCTTCAAGACGTTGCTCCACGAGAACCTCGACTACCCGATTCTCCTCGTCAAAGACGCCATCGCACCGCCCGACGCCGAGTCGCTCGCTGACCTGGAGAGGGGCGAAGGCGCGTTGGTGAAGGTCGATGGTCGCCGGCTCGCCGTGTACCGCGACCCTGAGGGCGTGGCGCATGCCGTCAGTTCGGTGTGCACGCACATGGGGTGTCACGTGCACTTCAACGCGGCCGAGAAGACCTGGGACTGCCCGTGCCACGGCTCGCGGTTCGGCGTCGATGGCAGCGTGCTGACCGGGCCGGCGCGGAGCGAGCTCGCCACCGTGGTGGTGAACGATCCCCTCGCGCCGGTGAAGCGTGAGCGGGAGCGGGAGCCGGAGCCCCCGCCGCCGCAGCCGTTCCTCTCGCCTCCGAGGCATTGAAGCCGGTCAGCGCGAGTTCGCTGAAGCGCGCGCCCGCGTTCTGGCGCGCCGCTTGGGGGCGGGGGTCTCTTCTTTC
>JAYVNA010000644.1:0-3580 GCA_043758715.1 Archangium sp. | reverse complement strand
AAGGGCAGGTCGAGCTCGTCGTGAATCACCAGCACGTCGGCGGGTTCCACCTTGTAGAAACGCGCCGCCCCGCCCAGCGCCGTGCCCGAGAGGTTCATGAAGGTCTGCGGCTTGAGCAGCAACAGCTTCTCGCCCGCGAAGCTGCCCTGGGCGAGCTCGGCGTCGAACTTGCGGCTGCTGAACGAGAGCTTCCAGCGGGTCGCCAGGGCCTCGAGCACCAGGAAGCCGATGTTGTGCCGGTTCTGCTCGTATTCCCGGCCGGGGTTTCCGAGGCCACAGAGGATCTTCATGGTCTGACTCCTTCACAAAACGACGACGCCGCGCCGGGAAACCCCGACGCGGCGCCATTGAGAACTGGAGAGAGCTGAAGCGACTTACTTCTTGGCAGGAGCCTTCGCGGGCTCCGCCTTCTTGTCGCCCGCCGCCGCCGGAGCAGCACCCGCCGCACCCGGAGCCGCGCCCGCCGCAGCGCCCGCCGCGGGGACCGCACCCGGAGCCGCCGCCACCACTTCGGCCACCTTCTCGATTTCCGGCGCCGTGACGACGGCGATGGTGAAGTTGGTGTGGGCCTTCACGGTGATGCCCGTGGGCAGCTTGATGTCGTTGATGTGCAGCGCGCTGGCGATCTTCAGCGGGGTCACGTCGACCTCGATGTTGAGCGGGATCGAGGCGGGCAGGGCCCACACTTCGAGCTCGCGGCGCATCTGCGAGAGAATGCCGCCTTCAAGCACGCCGATCGCCTTGCCGACGAGGATGAGGGGGATCTTCACCTTCACCTGCTCGTTTTCCTTCACGGCGATGAAGTCAGCGTGGAGCAGTTCCTTGGTCATCGGCTCCATCTGGTAGTCCTTGAGCATCACGGTGTGCTCGACCCCGTCGACCATCAGGCCCAGCAGCGTGTTCAGCTTCTTGGGGGTGGCGATGGCCGCGCGCAACGCCTTGCCGTCGAGCGCGATGCTGAAGGGCTTGTCGAGGTGCTTGCCGTACACCACGCCAGGCACGAGGCCTTCCATGCGGGTGCGCCGGGCGGGGCCCTTGCCAGAGCTGGAACGGGACTTCGCCTCGAGCTTCGAAGAGTTGACGGACATGATGGTGTGCTTTCTGAAAGGTCGCGGTACGTCTTGAAAGGGCGGGTGCGACCACCCGATTTGACCCCGGCGCTTCCCCGGCATCCCACCCCGATGGTGGGCCCCGAAGTGAGCTGTCCCGAAGGCCAGACAGGGAGGCCCTTATGCCGCGCCGGGGCCTCGGGTCAAGCAACCGCTTGCGGTGCTTGGAGCCGTCTGGTAGGTGCGCTCACCTTTTCGGAGTTCTCTCTCTCTTTTTCATGAAGCCAGCTGCCTTCCGGCCTCACTTTTTGGAGTGTTTCAATCATGCGTAACGCCGCCATTACGTTCGTCGACTCGCTGCACTCGCGCAAAGACGTGGTCGATTTCCGCGCTGGTGACACCGTGCGGGTGTGGTGGAAGGTCAAGGAAGGCGAGAAAGAGCGCACCCAGGCCTTCGAAGGCGTGGTGATCCGCAAGACGCGCGGCAGCGTCGACGCCACCTTCACCGTCCGCAAGATGTCCTTCGGTGTCGGCGTCGAGCGCATCTTCCCGCTCCACTCGCCCCGCTACGAGACCATCGAAGTGCTCAGCCGCGGCGACGTTCGCCGTGGGCGCCTCTTCTACCTCCGCGGGCTCCGCGGAAAGGCCGCCCGCCTCGACGCGCTCGAAGAGCACGTGCCGGCAGAATCCACCGCGACTCCGGCCGCGAAGTAAGCCAGTCTCACCGGGGCAATGCTCTTCCTCGAGTTGGCGGCGCAGGCCGTTCGCGGGTTTTCTCCCTCGATCCGCGTCGCCCTCAAACCGGGGTACTCGGTTCTTCAGGCGCCTGGCGATCTGCCGGCGCCTCTGTCCGGGTTGATCATCGCGCTGGCGTTTCCCGATGGGCGCGGCGGTGATTCCGCCTTTCTTGCTCCGGGAGCCAAGGCCGGCCGAGCCGGTCTTTCGATTCAAGGCAATGACGGGTCTGTCTGGCGCATCGTCCGTGATCTCGGCGGCGCCGGCGGCCTGCACAAGCTGAACAAGGCCACCAACCAGTTCGACGTCGTGTCGCAAGACGCGCTCGAGATGGGCCAGTCGCTGAGAGCAGGCGCGGGTTTCCCGGCGCGCTCCACCTGGGAACAACTCTTCACTCTCGTCGGGCCCCAGCTGCCCACCCGCCGTCCCAAGGGGCCCGCCAAGGCCGCCGCGACGGCGACCTCCAAGTCTGCACCGCGGCTCCCGAGCGCGGCCTGGAACGTGGGCGGTGGCGCCAGCGTTTCCGAAGATCCCCAGCGGGTGGCGGCGCTCGAAGCCGAGCTGGTGACCTCCAAGCGCGCCGCGGAGGTGCAGTTCAAGCTCGACGGCATCAACTCCGAGCTGTTCGGTTTGGAGAGCAAGCGCAAGTCCTGGGAGGAGATGGAGCAGCGGCTGCAGGCCGCGCGGGACGAGCTGAAGACCGCCGAAGCGCAGGGCGGCGGCACCGAAGATCTGATCGTTCGCGCCAAGCGCTACCCCGACGAGAAGAAGCGGCACGACAAGCAGCTGGCGCGGCTGCGCGAGGAACAACAGGCCGCAATCGACAGCGTTCCACCGCTGCCGGCGCCGCTGCGCACTGATCAGCGCTTCCTGGGGGCGCTCGCGGCTGGGCTGGCGTTGTTCGTCGGCGCCATGTTCCTCGAAGGCGCGTACCGCTACCTCTCGTTGCTCTCGATGGTGCCCTTCACCCTCGCGGCGCTGTTGTCGCTGCGCTTCATCGAAGACCTGCAACGCGCCGGTCGCAGCGGCGGCAAGCTCGAGGTGATCGTCGGGCGCGAGAAGAAGCTGATCGACGACTTCGCGCTGACCACCATGGTGGTGCAGAAGGCTTTTGATCAGGTCGGGGCCGAGACCCTCGAGGACTTTCTGGTGGTGATGGAACGCCGGGCCGGGCTGCGCGGCCAGGTGAAGGAGCTCGAGAGCGAGTGGGCGCAGGCGCAGAGCGGCGGCGAATACACCCAGATCTCCGAGCAGATGGCGCAGCTCAAGGTTCAGCAGGAAGCCTGCAACAAGGAACTGCTCTCGATGTCGGGCGGCTACGTGCGCGACGTGCGGGACATCGAGCGCGAGCTGGCCCGGTTCAAGGAGCCCGCGGCGCCTGCGCCCAGGCCGTCGGTTTCGGGCGAGGGCTTCGCGCCCGTCGCCACTGGCCCCACCGAGACCTGGGACGATCCCACGCCGCCGCTGATGATGCTGGCGACCGATCTCTTCACCACCGACGTGCCCTCGCTCTGGAGCGTGCTGCACGATCGCGCGGTGCAGTACCTCACCGCGCTCACCGACCGCCGCTACCACGGCATCTCGGTCGACAAAGATGGCCACGCCACCCTCGAGGCCCCCGGCCGCACGATCTCGGCGCGCGAGCTGCCCGGCAAAGATCTCGACCTGATGTACCTGGCGCTGCGCCTGACCCTGATCGAGAAGGCCGCCGGCTCGCACAAGCTGCCGGTGGTGATCGAAGACACCTTCAACACCGTGCTCGACGCGGCGAAGCAGCCGCTGTTTGGCCGCATGGT
>JAYVNA010000643.1:0-3587 GCA_043758715.1 Archangium sp. | reverse complement strand
CCGGCACCGAGAAGCGGCCCGCGGCGTCGAGGGTGACGCTCTTCCCGTTCAATGACAGCCGTGAACCCAGCGGCGCCAGCCCGGTCGCGGTGGTGGCGCGTTCCCCTTCACGCGGGGAGGTCAGCACCAACCGGGTGACCGAGTTGTCGAACACCACGTCCATCTTGTTCATGCGGCCGCCCGGGGCCTCGGCGCCGCTCTTGTCCATCGCGACGGCGGACCAGACGTAGCTGCCTTCCTTCAGCGCGCCGGAATCGACGATGGCCCGGTTCTCGTTGACCCGGCGATCGACCAGCGGGGTCTTGAGGTCGGCGGTCGAATACACGCGAAAACGCCACGAGCTGGCGCCTTCCCGCAGGGGGAAGGTGAAGGTGAGCGTGGGCACGGCGCCCTGGAAATAGACGGTGGCCTTGAGGCCCGTCTCCGCGACGGTGTCTGACTTGGCGCTCACCGCGCCCGCGTTCTCGTCACGCTCGAAGCGCGCCGCCGAGCTCTCGGGATCTCCCGCGCGCCGCCAATACAGCGAGCCCTTGAGCGGAGCGGCGACCACCAGGGCCTCGTTCCCCTGCGCGGTGACGAGCTTGTTCTCGAATTGCGAATCGGTGGCGACCTCGAGCAGGCCCTCCCCGGGGGGAAAGGCGAGCGCCACGTCACCTCCGCGGCCCCAGTACACCCGGGTATTGCGGCCCGCCGGCAGGGTCACCGTGGGGGCGCCGCGGCGGCCGGTCTCGAGGCCCTTGCCCTTCTGGGTGGCGAGCTCACTGCTCTGCAGCTTGCGCGGCAACGAGCCGTCGAGGGCCAGCTCGGTCTCGCCTCCGAGGACCTCGACGCGCGGGCCGTCTTTGGTCGGGGTCACCAACAAGGTCGAGCTCAGCTTCGCGCGCACGGTCAGCTGCTTCTTGCCGCCGCCCAGCAGCACGCTCTCGCCCGCCTTGAGGAACACGCGGGCGGCGCCGGTCTGCAGCGTGAAGCCCATGCGGGGATCTCCGGGGCCGGGCGAAAGGTTGCCCTTCGAGGCGCCGTCGAACTCGACGGTGGTGCCCTCGAGGCTGGCGTTCAGCTCGCCGTTCTTGTCGACCACGAAGCTGCCGTTCTCGTCGAGCTCGAGGCCGCTCAGGGGGAGCTTGGTGTTGCCCGCCCTGGTCTTCAACATCACGGTGCCGCGGGGCGTGAGCTTCACCCTGGGCTTCTCGGGCTCGACCGGGGTGGGCACGGTGGGCACGTCTTCGAGCGAGAGCACGCCCACGCCCACCACGAAACGTTCACCGGCCTTCACCGTGCTGCTGCCGCCGTCTTCGACGTCGAACAACTCGAGTGAGCCCATGCCCACCTCGAAGGTGGTGCCGCCATCGAGCAGCCTGAGCTTCACCTTGCTGCCGGCGCCCGCGCGCGCTCCTCCGGCCGCGGTGTTGAACTCGCCGCCGTCGATCTCTTCGAAGAACAGCTCGCCCATGGAGAGCGAGAGGTCTGCGAGCGACTTGCCCACCTTGAAGCGGCTGTTCTCGAGCAGCTCGATCTCGCGGCCGTTGCCGGAGAGCAACGCGTGACCTGCGGCGCCGGTTTCGATCACATCACCCTCGAAGAGGGGGCCCGCGGCGGCCGCCACCGGCTTGTCAGCTCGAACGAGCGTCACCGGACCTTTGAGCCCCGACAGCTGCGCGACCGCGACCTTGACCGGAGGAGGCGGCGGCGGCGCGACGGGCTTGTCCTCAGGACAGGCGAAGAGCACCAGGCAGGCGACCAACCCCAACGTGCTCGCGCCTCGGGTCACCTGGACGCCTTCTGCAGTTCGGTGTGAACGATGGCCTGGTCACCGTCGGCGAGGACGACCTTCTTGGTCTGGGTGACGTAGCCGGGCGCGCTGATCACGAATTGATACGTGCCGCCGGGCACGGTGACGGAGAAGCGGCCTTCGGGCGTGACCTCGACCTTCGTGGGCAGACCCTTGATCACCACGCTGGCCTTGAGCGCCTCGCCCGTGCGGGAGCGAATGAGCCCACGCACGGTCGCGGGGCTGCCCTTGCCGAGCGCCTCGAGCTGAACGTCGAGGGTGGCGGCGCTCTCGGGAGGAACCTGGGCGATCTCTTCAGCCGAGGTGAAGCCCTGCGCGTCGATGCGCACCTTCACGGGGCCGGGGCCCACGTTCTCGATCTTGTACGTCCCGTCGGCGGCGGTCTGCACGGGCGCGGCCTCACCGGCGGTCACGGTCGCCTCGGCCACCGGCTTCGCGGTCGCGGACGCGCGCACGATGCCGGTGAGCTGCCCGGGTCCCGTGAGCGCCTCGAGGTTCAACAGCAGCGAGGCCTGCTTGCCTTCGAGCACCTGCACGGTCGCCGTCGCCGGGCGATGACCGGCGAGCTTCGCGGTGGCGGTGTGCGCGCCGAAAGTGAGGTCGAGCGTGAGCTGGCCCTGGTCGTCAGCAGGCGCAGGGGCGGCGCCATCGAGCGCGACGAGGGCTCCGGCCGCGGGCGAACCGCCAGGCAACTGCACCTGCACCCGAAGGCTCGTGCTCGTCTTTCCCGGGACGTCGATGGGCGTGGCCGCGGGCACGGGGGGCAGCAGCTCCATCTTCAACGCGAGCGCGAAGCGCAGCGAGATGCCGGAGTAGCCCTTCTGCGATCCTTCCAGCAGCGCGCTCGAATCGACTCCCACCCAGAAGGCCGCGGGCCCTGCTTCGGCGACCCGGCCAGCGAGCCAGAGCTGCGGTTCGATTTGAGTGACGCTGCCACCGAGTCCAAGCATCAAGGTGGCGCCGGCGATGCCCTGAAAACGCTCGCCGGAGAAACCGATCCCCAGGCGGGCGGCGGGCCCGGCGGACACGAGCGAAGTCGGTTCGGGCACACCACCGACGGTGGCGATGCGAATGATGGGCGAGAACGCGACGCCGAAGCCGAGCGCGCCGTTGATGGTGAAACCACTGGCCGACAGATGGCGCAGGGTGACGCCGAGCCTTGCGGCGCCGCCTTGCGAGGCGGTCTTGAGGGGGGCCGTGGCCTTGATGGCGCGGAAGAAATCACCCGTGCCTTCGCCTTCGACGCCCAACCAGGGGAGCGGAAACCAGTCGCCGCGCAGCCGCGCCAACCACGGTGAGACGCCGGTGATGTTCGTGGCCTGAGCCTGATCCGCGCTGACCGCGAAGGTCGTGTTGCGAATGCTGAAGCCACTGCTCAAGGTGATCGAGCCGTACGAAGGACGCGCCGCCGGCTCGCTCGCGTACGCGACGACACTCAGGAGCCCGGTAGCGAGCAAAAGGGCGGTGGGGAGTCGCCGAAACATGAACTGCCCAGAAGGTACCACGTACCGACCAGACGACCTCCTTTCCGGCTGAAGTGCCTTCGGTTCGCTTCGACCTCTGAGAGAGTCTCTTCCCATATGAACAAGAAGATGGTGGTGGCGATCGGGCTGGCCCTCAGCGCAGGCGTCGCCCTCAGCGGGGCTGCGTGCTGGCAGGCGGTCCGGAACGCCCGGTTCACCGAGTCCCCCTGCGTGCACGCTTGATTCCTGATGCAGTGGGTTGCGACCAACGCTGCTGAGGAAGCGCCAGAAGCGGCGGCGGCATGGCGAAGTTCGGCGCCGCTGCAGGTTTC
>JAYVNA010000642.1:0-3597 GCA_043758715.1 Archangium sp. | reverse complement strand
TTTCCCCCTCACCCCGACCCTCTCCCCCGCAGGGGAGAGGGAGACAGCGCTCAATAATCCTTCACGAACGCCGGAACCTCACGCAGCGCCCACCACACCCGCTCGATGCTCGCCCGGTGCCTCGGCGCTTCTACCACCGGGCTTCCACTGACGGCCCCCGCGCCCGCGTGCTCGAACACCATGCGCGCCCGCACCAGATGGTACGGGTCGGTCACCACCGTCACGTAGAACCCGAGCGGGTAGCGCGCCTCGAGCAATCGCACCGAGAACTGCGCGTTCTGGGAGGTCGAGTGGCTCTCCTCTTCCACCAGGCACCGCGCTGCATCGACGCCCAGCGAGATCGCCAGCGCGCGCGCGACCGAAGCTTCAGACGAGCCCCAGGTGCCGATGCCACCCGAGAAGAGCAACACCGCGCCCGGTCGCCGGCTCAGCAGCGCCACCGCGTGCTCCACCCGGGTGCGCAGCGTGAGCGAGGCACGCCCGTCCTGGTTGACCCGGGCGCCCAGCACCACGATGACTTCCTGTCCTTCGCCCGGCGAATCGAACCCCTCGCCCCCCTTGCGGTCGATGAACCACGCCACTGCGCACCATGAGGTCAACAACACACCCACTGCGGTCAGCAGACGACGCCGGGAGACCATTCACCCCTGCAGAGCAAGCCGCTTGCCGCCCCTCTGAGCCGCTCAGGAGAGAGGGAAGCGCTTTGGCCGGGGCGTGCTTAGAGTCCGCTGCCCTCATGACGCCGGTCCTCGCGGTCAACCAGTTGTTCAAAACGTACAAAGGGCTCTTTGGCCCTCCGCAACACGCGTTGCGGGGGTTGACGCTCTCGGTGCCCACGGGCTCGGCGTTCGGGCTCATCGGCCCCAACGGCGCAGGGAAGACCACGTTCATCAAGGTGCTGCTCGGCGTGGTGCGCCCGACTTCGGGTGAGGTCACCGTGCTCGGCGGAGATCCCCAGGACACCTCGGTGCGGGCGCGCATCGGCTATCTGCCCGAGCGCATGCATTTGCCGGCGGCGTTGCGGGCGCGCGACTTCCTGCGTTCGGTCGCCACCCTCAAGGGGCTCTCTTCGAAAGACGCCGAGCTGATCGCCCTGCTCGAGCGCGTCGGCCTGCGCACCGGCGATCAACGCGTCGGCACCTTCAGCAAGGGCATGCGCCAACGCCTCGGGCTCGCCGCGGCGATGTTGGGCCAGCCCGAGCTGCTCATTCTCGATGAGCCGACCGACGGCATCGATCCGGTCGGCCGGGTCGAAGTGCGCGCGCTGCTGCTGGAGGAGAAGAAGCGCGGCGCCACCATTCTCCTCAACTCGCACCTGCTGTCCGAGACCGAGCGCATCTGCGATCGCATCGGCGTGCTCGATCACGGCCAGCTGCGCCTCGAAGGCACGCTCGATGACGTGCGCAAGTCCGCGAGCTCGTGGGTGGTGCGTTTCGAGGGCGAGGTGACCGCTGAGACGTCCGGGTTCGTGCGCACCGAAGCGGGCTGGACCTACGAGGGTGACGTCGAAGGGCTCAACGAAGCCATCGACGCCGCGCGCGCTGCCGGGCTGCGCGTGGTGGCCATCACGCCGCAGACGCGCGATCTCGAGGCCGTGCTGACGGACTCATTGAGGGCGAGCTCATGAGGCAGCTGCTCCGCGTCGCGTTCGACTTGTTGCTGGAGGCGGCGCGCCGAAAGTGGTTCCTCGCGCTGTTCGGCGGCATCACGTTGGTGCTGCTCCTGCTCGGGTTCTCGCTGCAGCTCGACGTGGTCGACGGCGCCATCGCGGGCTCGAAGCTCTTCGGCTCGTTGCTCTTCGACGACATCGTCTCGGCAAACAAGGTGATGGCCGGCCTCTACCAGGTGACCGCGTACGTCAGCTTCTACGGAGGCGCGTTCTTCCTCGCGATCGCCTGCAGCGACTTCGCCCCCGAATTACTCGCGCCGGGGCGCATCGAACATCTGCTCTCGTTGCCGGTCTCGCGGTGGCAGCTGCTGTTCGGCACCTACCTCGGGGTCATCACCCTGGCGGCGCTCGGGGTGCTCTACGGCGCGGGCGGCCTCACGGTTCTGCTGGGCATCAAGACCGGCGTGTGGAACTTCAGGCTGCTGATGGGCAGTGGGGTGGGGTGGGTGGGGTTCTGCTCTCTCTACGCGGTGATGCTCACCACCAACTTCTTCGTTCGCAGCGCGGCGCTCTCCGGGGCGCTGGGCGTGGCGACGTTGATCCTCGGGGTGGTGGCGAGCTTCCGTGAATCGATCGCGGTGGCGATGGAGGCGGGCATCGGCCGCGAGCTCTTCTCCTGGGCGATGCTGCCGATTCCGCGCCTGGGCACGCTGGCCACGGTGTCCGCCCACCTCGCTTCGTCTCAAGCGGTCGAGGGCGACATGCTGAGCCGGCTGCTCGCGGGCTGCTTCATCTTCAGCGCAGCGCTGCTCTCGGTGGCCGCCTGGCGCTTCGAACGAAAGGATTTCTAAAGCCATGGCTCGACGACGACGGACTCCGTGGGTGTGGTTGGTGGTCGCGGCGCTGTTGCTGGCCGGCGGCGCGTGGCTGATGCGCGGTGCTGAACCGCCGGAACGCCCGGCCCCGCCCCAGGTGCGCCTGCCCACCCGGATGAATCCCGACGAGCGGCAACGCGCGAGCAACCGCCGCACCTGGGTGCCGATGGCCATCGCCGACGCGGGCCCGACCGCGCCACCGCCCGCGAGAGATCCCGTGCTCGCGATGATGCCCTCCGAGGTGAAGCGGGGCGCCGTGGTGGCGGAGTTCAACGCGATCGTGAACTCCGAGCTGGGTGGGTTGATGACCGAGTGCCTGTTCGGGGAAGGCGAGTTTCTGGGCGAGCTGCGTGACGCCGGCCTCGACCCCACCACGAAGATCGATCGCGTGGCGATGGTCGATGACTCGCTGGTGGTGACGGGCGACTTCAAGAATTCGGGGTGGAAGAAGTTCCTGCCCGCCGACGCGGTGGCGAAGGGCTACGGCTCGAAGGGCGAGCTCATCGAGGTCCGGCGCGAAGACGGCGGGGTCGAGAGCTTCGCCGCGTGGGGCGGGCAGATGTTCGTCGCGGGCGGCGACGAGGCTTCGCAGAAGGCGATCCTCGACAGGCTCGATGGCAATGGGCCGCCGTCGAAGCCGGTGCTCGATGACACCATGGCGTACGGAGAGGTCTACGGGGTGATCGCTTCAGGAATGCTGGCGGACCTCATCGGTCAGCAAGATGCGCGGTTGGGTGAGACCATTCGCGAATCGGCGAAGTCAGTGCAACTGCATATGGATGTGTCTCACGACGTCGGGCTGGTCGCTGACGTGGCTTCGCAGGATCCCACCAAGACCGAGGAGCTGCGGCGCTCGCTGGGGAGCGCTCTTTCCCTCGCGCGAATGCAGGCCCAGGCGCGCGGCAAGAACGAGGAGGCCGATCTGCTCGACCTCGCGCACGTGCGCAGCGCCGAGGGCGGGAGTGACTTTCGCCTGGAGGCCGGTCTGCCCTACGAGTTCGTCGAGAAGACGTTTCGCAAGTGCATCGCCGATCGCAAAGACCGCGCCCGCCGTCGCGACGATTCGCCGAAGTAACTTCAGTTCTTCACTGCCAGCGCCTCGTCGATCGGCAC
>JAYVNA010000641.1:0-3600 GCA_043758715.1 Archangium sp. | reverse complement strand
CGTAGACCTCGATGCCCTTCTTCGTCATCCACGCGACGGCGGCGCGGGTGTCGAGGCCGCCCGAGAAGGCGAGGCCGATGCGGGTGCTCTTCGGGGGCAGCTGTCGGTAGATGCGGCTCATGAGCACTGTAGATGGAACTTCTGCAGCGCGCTTGCAAGCCCTGTCATCAGGGTTATGCCTCGGCCGATGCTGCTCGCTGCCGAGACCCCTTCGCCCTACGCCTTCGACGCGGTCAAAGAGAACACCGCGATGTTCTTGATGGGTCTCATCGTGCTCGTCACCTGGCTGCTGTTTCGAATGATGATCGAGCTGTCGAAGCGCAAGGCCCCCAAGTGATTCATGGGGCGTGCTCTTTGACCTCGCGCACCAGGTCCGCCACCGCCACGCCCTCGAGCTGACGGCGGCGCAGGCTGAACAACCACGCCCCCCGCTCGACGCCTGCCGCATCTGAAATCGCCGCGGTGACGAACTGCCGGCTGAAGCGAAACGGGTGGGCGAGCCCGGCTTCGACGAGTGCATTTCGCACCGGCCCCGCCTGCGCCACGTGCGCCTCTCCGTCGAGGTGGAGGTGACCCAACTCTTCCTGCCCCAGATAGAAGTCGGCGCCGTCGACCTGGGTTTCGTCGCCCAGCAGCCAGTGGGTGCGTGCTTCGACCCCCGGCTGCGCGGCCAGCGTTTCACTGAGCTTCTGCGCCCACCGCGGCAGCTTCGGCGGGGGCGCGAAGTGACCCTTCTCTTCGAGGTTCATGGAGGCACGGATAACCCGCGCACCGCCGTTCTGCCCGCCGATTCAGGCTGCCCGACGATCAGGGCTGAACGCGAAACAGACCGCGCAGCTCTTCGGTCTGGCTGGTGGGCCCGCCGCGCCGCATGGCGGTGACGCGCCACTGGTAGAACTGGCCAACCACCAGCGCAGGCCCGGCGTACGTGGCGCTGACCACCGTTTTATCGGCGATCGCCGACAGCCAGATCTGCACGCCCAGCGAATCGAACACCCTGAGCTCCCACGCGTCGGCGTTCGAAAAAGTCTGCCAGGTGAAGGTGGGCGTGGCGCTGGTCGCTTCGACGCTCTCTGCACCGGGGCTCACGATGCCCACCGCGCGGGTCACCTTGAACGAGGGGTCGATCGCGGGCGTGACGGCGCCATTGACCACCGCGATGTGCTGAAGCTGCGTGCCCGAGATGTTCAGGTCGGGATCGCGCACGTTGCCGTCGTTCTCGAACGCGGCGAGCACCACGTACTTGCCGTCAGGAATGCCGGCAATGCTCCAGGCGCCGGTGATGTTGGGCGGGGTGCCGGCTTCAGGCGCGCGCAGCCCGGGGGGCACTTCGCCGCGGCCGAGCGATTCGATGAAGGTGCTCTCGACCACCAGCACCACGCTGGTTCCGTTGTTGTTCGCCCCTGCCACCAGCTGCACGTTGCCGCTCAAGGTCGCGGTGCCGGTGGTCGTCTTCTTGAGTTCGAGCCCGGTGACGTCCGCGCTCTGCACCGGAACGTCGAGCACGCCGTAGTTCACGCCGCGCGAGTAGCCCGACAACTTGTAGCCACCGGTGGGCACGTTGAAGAAGGTGAACTTGCCGTCGGAGCCCGCCAGCGCGGTGCGACCGCCGCTCTCGAGCACGAGCAGCACGGCCTTCTGATCAGCGCCCATCTCGACCGTGCCGCTGACGGAGGGCAGGTTCTGCGCAGCCGCCTCGACGGGTGTGAGCCCGACGTCGGTCTGCGGCGACTTGAGCACGTAAGGCTTGGTGTCCGCGGTGCGCGTCGCCGCCGAGGTGTCGATGGGCAGCGAGATGCGCCCGCCGGAAGGAAAGGGGACGAAGTTCTTCGCCTGGCTGCGGAGCATCACCTTGCGCGAGGTGAAGGCACCCTTGTCGTCGGTGCGGGTCGAGGGCACGCGCAGCGAATAGGCGCCGTCGGTCGCGGTGGTCACGGCCGGGCCGGCGGGGGCACCGTTCTCGTCGACCGCGAGCACCAGCGCGCCCTTGATGCCGGCGTTGTTCGAGAGATCGAACACCTTTCCTTCGAGCGTGACCGGCGCGAAGCATTGCGGTTTCTTTCCCGTCACCTGCTCGCACACCTGCTCCGCGGAGCACGTGCTCGGGTCATCGAGCTTGCACTCTTTGGGGCCGCACGCACTCGCCAGCATCGCCACCAGGCCGCAGAACATCAGTCGCTTGCTCATCAACGTCTCGTTTCTCGAAGGAGGGGGGAACCGGCCAAACCTCATACACCGCGTTCAATACGGTTCAGCCGACCGATCGCTCAAATAAAATGCGACCATCACCCGCGTGATACCTGACGTGTGCCTGACGGGTGAACGGGTCGAGCTGGAAGCTGGTGTAATTGTTCACCGCGCCCGAGAACTCCCAGGGGTCGCCGCTGGGGTAGGCAGGCAAGGGGTTGGGCCGCTGGGCGCCGGGGCCGACCAGCGCCTCGAACAGCGTGCTCCCGGGCCCGCTTTTCGCCACCCGGCCGAAGCACGCGAAATGAAAATCGCCCGACAGAAACATCACGCCCTGGGCGCCCGTGGCCTCGAGGCGCGTGAGCAGCGCTTCACGCTGCGCGGGGAAACCCTGCCAATTGTCCTCGGAGAAGGGCGCGAAGAACGGCCCGTCGAAGGCGCCGATCGGTACGGTGTTGAGAATGAGCTTGAAGACCGCGTCGCTCTGCTCGACGCCCTTGACCAGCCAGTCGAGCTGCTCGGGCGAGAGGTATTCGCCGCGCGCACGATCGCGCTCACTGCGTGAATCGAGAATGAAGAGCTCGGCGGTCTTGCCCCACTTGAGGCTGCGCCAGTAGCGCAGCGGCCGCGCTTCGGTTCTGCGAAACGGCTGATGCTCGAGGAAGGCGCGCCTCGCGTTGGCGAGCAGGTCAGCGTCGATGGTGTCGCCTTCCCAGTTGTTGCGCACCTCGTGATCGTCCCACTGGGCGATGAGCGAGGTGGAACCGCGCAGGGCCAGGTATTCCGGCCCGCTGAGCCCCTCGAACCACTTCTTCCTGAACGACGGCAGGGTAGAGGCGCCGTCCGTGTAGACCGCGTCGCCCAGGAAAATGAAGGCGTCGAGGTCGGTGCGCTCGGCCGCGCGCGCGAGGGTGTCGTAGCTGTAGCCGCGCTTGATGCACGAGGTGGCGCCCAGGGTGATCACCTCGAGCGCGTCAGCCGCGAGCGCGGTGCGAAAGCGGCCCTGCGGGCTCGTCTGCCCGTCTCCCGCTTCGAACCGAAACAGATACCAGGTGCCCGGCTCGAGGCCGTCGACCTCGACCACGCAGTAGCCCGCGTCACCTGCGGCGTCGCGGCGCAGCGCCAAAGCCGAATCGCCCTGCTCGGGCCACACCACCACGAAGAGCGCGTCGTGCCCGGTGAACTGCGTCCACAACAGCGCGCCGTCGGGGACCGCGTCACCGGCGGCCACGCCCAGCGGGAAGAGGCTGTGGCCCTCGGCCGGCAGGCAACCCGCGGCGAGCGCGCCCGCAAAACCCGCGAGCACGGTGCGTCGGCGCAGGGGGATCATCGTTGTGCCTTCGCGGCGCGGACCGCTCCGACGAGGCCGAGCACGTCGACCGTGATGCCCGTGACCGCCGCGCCTCCGAAGCC
>JAYVNA010000640.1:0-3605 GCA_043758715.1 Archangium sp. | reverse complement strand
GGGTGGTTCGCTTCGCGCGCTCGCGGGCCGCAGCGAAGAAGCGGACGGTGGTCTTCATGACTTGCCCTCTCCCCGAGAGTTTCAGTTTTCAGTGAGCCGCGCGCTTCTTGGCGTGGATCTCGAGCTTGAGCGCCACGTCATCGGCGATCAGATCGTCAGGCTTGCCCGGGTACACGATGCCAAAATCCTTCCGGTTGATCGCGAACTCGGCATTGACCGTCACTTCGTTCGCCGAAACACCGATGGTCGCGGGGAACGTGATCGCCCGCATCACCCCATGCATCGTGAGGTTGCCGGTCACCGAATACGCCTCACCGGACTTCGCGATCGCGGTCGACACGAACGCTGCGCGCGGGAATTCCTGCACCGAAAAGAAGTCAGCGCTCTTGAGGTGACCGACCAGCTTCTCGGGCTCGCTCTGCAGCGAGTCCATGTCGATCTCCGCGCGCACCCTGCTCTTCTCCGCGTTGCCGTCGACCAGCTCGATGATACCGCCGAAGGTCGCGAACGCGCCCTCGTGCTTGCCGGTGATCTTCTGCCCGACCCACGTCAGCTTCGAGTCCGCCTGCGTGAACGGGTACGCCAGCGCACCCTCGATGGGCGCGGTGGCGGCGACCGAGAGCTCCGCGGGCACAGAGACGGCGTTCGGCGCGGGCTTCGCCGCTTCCTTGCACTGACAACCCACGAGAGCGGCGGCGAAACAGAGAACAAAGATGCGCATGGTGAACCTTTCAGGACAGAGCAAAACCCTCAGATGCCGTAGAGCGCGCCGTATTTCACCTTCAGATACGAAATGAAGTCTTCATCGGTGAGCCCCTGCCCGGTGATGCGGGTGACCAGCGCCTCTGCATCGAGGCGATACCCCTCGCGGTGCACCTTCTCGCGCAGCCAGTTCTTCACCGGCGCCAGCTCCCCTTCGGCGATGGACGCTTCCAGCCCGCGAATGTCGCGGTTCATCGCCTTCCACAACGACGCCGCGTAGAGATTGCCCAGCGCGTAGGTGGGGAAGTAACCGAACTCGCCGAACGCCCAATGAATGTCCTGCAGCACGCCCTGGTTCACCGAGGGCACCGTCAGCTGCAGCAGGTCCTTCGTCTTGTCATTCCACGCGGCCTCGAGATCCTTCGCCTGCAGGTTGCCGCGAATGAGCTCCAACTCGAGCTCGTAGCGCAACACGATGTGCAGGTTGTAGGTGACCTCGTCGGCCTCGACGCGAATCAGGCTGCGCTCGACCCGGTTCACCTCGCGCAGGAAATCAGCGAGCGGCACGCCCTGCAGCTGCTCGGGGAAGGTGCCCTGGTAACGCGAATAAAAATGCGACCAGAACGCCTGGCTGCGCCCGACGATGTTTTCCCACAGCCGTGACTGCGACTCGTGCAGCCCCATCGAGGGCGTCTGCGCGAGCGTGGTGCGTTCGTGCTCGGGCGCGAAGCCCTGCTCGTAGAGCCCGTGCCCGCCTTCGTGAATGGTGCTGAACACGCTCGAGAGCGGGAGGTTCGGAAACACGCGCGTGGTGAGCCGCACGTCGTAGAGCCCGGTGCCGCCGGTGAACGGGTGTGTGCTGCGATCTTGCCTGCCGGCCTCGAGGTCGAAGCCCATCGCCTCGAGCAGGTGAAGGGTGAACTGCCACTGCTTGTCGCTGTCGAAGGTCTTGCCCTCGAAGATGCGTTGGGGCGGCGGCCGGGCGTCGATCGCCTGCACCAGCGGCACCAGCTTTTTTCGCAGATCAGCCAGCACCGGCGACAGCCGCCTGACCCGCATGCCCGGCTCGTAGTTCTCGAGCAGCGCATCGTAACGCTCGCCATCGTGGCCCCAGGCGTCGGCCATCTCGCGGCGCAGCTCGAGCAGCTTCTGCACGTGCGGCTGAAACCGTTTGAAGTCCTTCTCGTCGCGGGCCTCGCGCCAGGCCGAGAGCGCGCGTGATTGGGCTTCGGCGAGCGCCTTCACCAACACCGCGGGCACCTTCACCGCGCGATCACGTTCCTTCTGCAGCACCCGCACCATCGCCGCTTCATCGGGGGTGGAAGCCTCCGCGTCGGCCAGCCACTCACCGAGCCGGGGATCGATGAGCCGTTCGTGGTGGAGCGCCTGCATGGTGCCCAGCTGCGCAGCCCGGCCGCTCTCTGCCTTCTTCGGCAGGTAGGTCTCCTGATCCCACGAGGCGAGGCCAATGACGCCGGAGAGGTCCCTGAGCTCCTGCATGCGGGCGAAGAGGTTCTCGTTCATGGGGCGGCTTCTACCACGGGGGACAAGGGGCTCCGGAACGCGTAGAGGGCGGGCATGGCTACGCAGCTGGCAATCTTCATGGAACGCGAGGACGAGCTCTCCTTCATCCGCTTCCTCGAGCGCAACAACATGGAGGTCTATCCTCGCCGGGTGCCGCCGGGCTGGGTGACCTTCCGGGCGAACGAAGCGAACTTCGACAAGCTCCCCGAAGAAGACGTGTACCTGGTCGCCGTCGACATCGGCCCCGCGCTCGTCGACAAGTTGAAGCGCGGCAAGGACAAGGGCCAGTGGCGCATCGATGAGGTGCGCTCGCCCGTGATCTTCTGGGAACGCTGCAAGAAGAACGAAGAAGGCGAGCTGGTCGCAGGTCAGTTGTGGGCGGAGCTCGAGATCACCCAGCAGACCGGCCGCCGCGATCCCGCTCCCGAGCGCTTCAAGACCTTGTTCCGCGAGATCGAAGACTGGATGAAGAAGACCTTCCGCAGGTCGCACCCCAAGGGCTTCTTCGTGGGACCCAAGACGGCCAAGCTGGTCAACAAGAACAACCTCAAGCTGCGCGAGAACAAGTACTGGGGCCGCGAAATCGGCGTCCAGGGCGTCTAAGGGAACGCGGGAGGGGTTCGCGGGGTTAGTCTTCGGACCATGTCCTGGCTCGATACCCTCGATGACATCCGCAAGAAGGACTTCACCAAGACCACCATGGCCAAGCGCGACGAGGCTGCTCGCGACGTGGTGAACATGGCCAGCTATGCGTGCGCGGTGGTGGCGGTCTCGCCCATTCCGTTCTCCGACGCGGTGCTGATGTTGCCGGTGCAGTCGGCGATGGTGGTGACGGTCGGCCACATCTACGGGCGCAAGGTGACCGAGGCTGACGCGAAGAGCCTCATCGTCGAGCTCGCCGCGACCGCGGGCCTGGGCATGCTGGCGCGCCAGGGCATCAAGGCGATCCTTCCCATCTTCGGCGCGCTGCTCACCGTCCCCGCGGCCTTCGCGATGAACTGGGGCATCGGCCGGGTGGCGATGGAGTACTTCAGAAACCCCGGCATGCCCTCCGAGCAGCTCAAGAAGATCTACGAGAGCGCCAAGAAGGAAGGCGCCTCGATGTTCTCGAAGGAGCGCTTCGACATGTTCCGCAAGTCGACCGCGGCGCCCAAGGCCGACCCGGCAGCGCCTGCGAAGAAGAAGGCGACTGCGAAGAAGAAGCCGAAGACCGCGGTGGAGAAGGTGATCGAAGGCGACTTCGTGAAGAAGCTCGGCAAGCACAAGGACGTGCGCGAGGCTTTCCACGGCGTCATTCACCTCGATGTCACCGGCACCGGCGGCGGGCAGTGGACGGCTGATCTGACGAAACCTTCCGAGTGGATCACCAAGGGTCACGC
>JAYVNA010000639.1:0-29777 GCA_043758715.1 Archangium sp. | reverse complement strand
GTTTCTCGCCCAGGGCATCGAGCGCATCGTGTTGGGTGAGTCGACCCGCCCTGAGGCGCGGTTCGGCTTCATCTCGCGCAACGCCTGGCCCCCGGCGCGCTTCGAGGCCACCTTCCGCGGCCAATTACCGGGCGACGCGGGTGGTGGGCCGGTGGTCGCCGTTCAGGGTGGCGCGTTTCGCCTGGAGGCGAGTTCGGGCATGGAACCCCTGGTGATGCGCGGCGACTTCACCAAGGTGGTCGCGCTGGTGCAGCAGGCGGGTGCCAACCACCAGGCGACCCTGCGGCGGCTGGCGGTGGAGCAGGACCGAGGCGCTGGGTGGGCTCTCTACGGCCGTGCCCCCCAGACGCGTGGGGGGCGCTTTGACGCGGTGCTGGAGCTCTATGTGCCGCCCCAGGCTGCGCTCGAGGTCGAAGATCAGCTGGAGCGCAGCCTCGCGCGCGCGCCGGACATCAGGGGCCTCGAGGTGCAGACGCTCCGAGAGGTCTATGCGCTCCCGTGAGCGGAGGGCCCCTCGAATTGATTCATGGGCAGGGCGGGACTCGAACCCGCACTCCTTGCGGAACCAGATCCTAAGTCTGGCGCGGCTACCAGTTACGCCACCTGCCCTGACCCAAAACGAAACGGCCGGCACCCTCTCGAGTACCGGCCGTTTCTACTGATGAAAGCGGGGGGAATCGAACCCTCAACCTATGGATTAAGAGTCCATTGCTCTACCAATTGAGCTACGCTTCCGTGCTGCGGCGCGCCTATAAAATTCATCGGCCGTCGCTGTCAACCCACTTCTTACAACGCCTTCACTTCAGGTGCTTCCCGGAGCAGCAACCGGAGCCCGATCCCGAACAACCCGACGACCACGTACTGCGCGGGCGTGAACCCGAAATAGCGACGGTCCACGAAGCTCAGATCTGACGCACGCAGGGTATCGAGGAAGAAGCGGCAGGCCGTGTAGCAGACCGCCAGCACGCCCATCAGCCGCCCCTGCTTCAGTTTCAACGGCTTCAAGGCGTACAGCAGCACCGAGATCGCCCCGAGCACGAACACGTCGTACAGCCCGAGGTCGTGCCGCGGGCCCCCGTAGAACTTCACGGGAAAATCGACCGCGAGGAAGAAGTCGGTCCGCACGCCCGGGTGGTCGTGCACCAGGAAGCACCCGATGCGCGCCACCATCCACCCCGGCGCTGTCCCCAGGGAAAGCGCGTCGAGGTAAGGGCCCACCGGCGTCTTGATGCGGTGGAAGTAGATCGAGATGCCGATCATCGCGCCAAGCACCCCGCCCATGGACGAGAGCCCCTCCCAGAACCGGAAGATGAGGAGCGGGTCTGACCTGGTGAGCAGCTCCGGGTGGTAGGCGAAGACGTGCATGAAGTGCCCGCCCACGAGGCCGAACACCACCGCCCAGGTCACCATGTCGCGCAGCGGCTTGTCGTTGCCGGGCCAGTACTGACGCGCCTGACGCGAGGCGAGCCAGGCCCCGAGCACCACGCCTACGGCCGAGAGCACTCCGAAAATGTCGATGCGCTGCCCGAAGGGCAGGTTCAACGCCGGAAGCTCGAAGTACGGAATCAAGCGCGCTCAGAGGGATTCGAACCCCCGACCCTCGGCTTCGAAGGCCGATGCTCTATCCAGCTGAGCTATGAGCGCTCGAGTCTCAAAGGTGCTGCGTGGGCGGCCTACCGGGATCGAACCGGTAACCTCAGGAGTCACAGTCCTGCGCTCTAACCAGTTGAGCTAAGGCCGCCATCAACAGTGTGTAAGCCGCGGGGGCAGTACCGAATGCACCCGGCTACGTCAATCGATTGGTGTGGAACAGCGCGCCCGGCGGGACTCGAACCCACGACCCCCGGCTTAGAAGGCCGGTGCTCTGTCCAGCTGAGCTACGGGCACTGGACCCCATCAGAAACAGGTGAAACCAAAGTCGGGGCGGCCGGATTCGAACCGACGACCTTCTGCGCCCAAGGCAGACGCGCTACCAGACTGCGCTACGCCCCGTCTTCGTGGTGGGCCTTTTGGACCATGCCACCGTGACGCGCAAGGCTCGTTTCGCTGACCAGTTTCTCCCCAGACTTCGATGGCTTTGACGCGCCCCACCCCGGCTGGCAATCTGCCCGGGCGTGCGAACGACTCTGATGATGCTGGGCCTCATCGGGGCCCTGGCTGGTTGCAAACCGGGCACGAAGCCCGTCGGGCCCGGCCCCACGCCCGATCCGGCCCAGCCCGACTGTACGCCCGCAGTCACCTTCGGCACGCCGCTGCGAATGCTGACCCGCGCGGAATACGACCTCACCGTGCGCGACCTGCTGGGCGCCACCAACAAGCCCGCCCGCGACTTTCCCCGCGAACCGCTCGCCCACGGCCTCGACAACGACGCCGACCTCAACCAGGCGACCGGCGCGCACGTGGCGGCCTGGCTCGAGGCCGCGGAGTTCCTCGCCAGCGACACCCTCACCCACCGGCGCTCGACCGTCGTGCCCTGCGCGACCAAAGACCAGGCCTGCGGCGAACTCTTCATCGCCACCACCGGCTTGAAGGCCTTCCGGCGGCCGCTCACGGCGGAGGAACGCACCAACCTCAACCTGCTCTTCACTACCGTGATGGCCACCGAAGGCTTCGATGGCGCGGTCGAGGTGACCCTGCAGTCGATGCTCGAGTCGCCGCAGTTTCTGTACCGCGACGAGCAGGCGCTCGGCCCCGTGCCCGTCGGCGTGGTCAGCCTCAACGGCTACGAGCTCGCGTCCCGGCTCTCGTATTTCCTCTGGGGCTCGATGCCCGACGAGCAGCTGCTCGAGGCGGCGGCCAATGGCACGCTCGATTCGCCCGCGGGCCTGGAGGCCGAAGCGCGGCGCATGCTGGCTGATGGGAAGGCAACAGACGGCATCATGCGGTTCTTTACCCAGTGGCTGTACCTGGACGGCGTCGAGAACACCGAGAAGAACACCGCGGTCTACCCGCAGTTCACGCCGGCGCTCGCGAGTGCCTGGCGCACCTCGCTCGAGCTCTTCGTGCAAGACGTGATCGACCACGGCGGCACCCTCACCGGGCTGCTCACCTCGAACGTGATGTACACGAATGACGCGATGTCGATGTATGGACCGTCGGCGCCTTCGTCGGCGTTCGTGCGCAACGAGATGCCCGGTGGCCAGCGGCTGGGGCTGCTGACTCAGCCAGGGTTCCTGGCGTTCAAGGCGATGCCTGATGGCAGCTCCCCGGTTCGCCGCGGGATCTTCGTGCTGGACAAGTTGATGTGCGAGGTGCCTCCGCCGCCGCCCGCGGGCGCGAACATCGTTCCGCCGCAGCCCTCGACCACCAACACCACCCGCGAGCGCTTTGCCGCCCACAGCCAGAGCGATGGCTGCGTCGGGTGCCACAAGTTCATCGACCCGGTGGGCTTCACCTTCGAGAATTACGACGGGCTGGGGCTGTGGCGCGACACCGAGAACGGTCAGCCGGTCGATGCCACGGGCGGCGTGCAGATCTCCCGCGACACCGCGGTGATCGGGCCGGTCACGGGCGTGGGGGAGCTGAGCCGGAAGCTCGCCGGCAGCCGCAACGTGCATGACTGCATCGCACACGAGTTCTATCGCTTCGCCCTGGGCCGAGCGCTCACGCAGGCCGACACCTGCACCACCACGCTGATCGGTGATCGCTTCATGAAGTCGGGCGGCAACTTCAAGGAACTGATGCTCGCCATCGTTCAGTCCGGCGCTTTCCGGCGCAACGCGAACCCGGAGATGACGCCGTGAAAATCTCCCGGCGACAGATCCTGCGGGGCGTGGGCGGCATTGCCGTCGCCCTGCCCTTCCTCGAAGCGCTCGCTCCCCGCACCGCGTTCGCTCAGCAGATGCCGCAGAAGCGCTTCATCGGCATCTACCACCCCAACGGCGTCTACACGCCGCAGTGGTTCCCGACCGGCGACGAGACGAACTTTACCTTAGGTCCCATTCACCAGGCGCTCGCCCCGTGGAAGTCGCAGCTGATGTTCACCAGCGGCCTCGACATGCAGGTGGCCGTGCAGGGCCCCGGTGAGCAGCACCAGCGCGGCATCGGAGCGTTCCTCACCGGCGCCAAGCTCGACCAAGGCACCTTCGTCGGCAACGACGGCAGCCGCGCCGGTTATTCGCTGGGCCCGTCGATCGATCAGACGCTGGTCGGCTTGATCGGCCAGGGCACCCGAATCCCGAGTCTGCAGCTGGGCGTGCACGCGCTGCTCCCGAACGTGGCCGGGGTGGTGAGCTATCGCGGCTCGACGCAGCCGCTGCTCCCGCAGAACGATCCGCGCGTCACCTTCCGCACCCTGTTCATGGACTCGGGCACCCCGCCTACCGAGATGGAAAAGCTGCGGGTGCGCCGCCGCTCGGTGCTCGACGCGGTGCAGACGCAGCTCGCCTCGCTCAAGAAGTCGGTGAGCAAGTCAGACCAGGCGCGCCTCGATCAGCACCTCACGCTGGTGCGCGAGCTGGAAAACCGCCTCACCGCGCTGCCTCCGGGAACCTGCCAGTCGCCCACCGACCCGGGCGCGATCGACTTCGAGCGCGAGGCCGAGATCCCCAACGTGGCCCGCCTGCAGATGGATCTGCTCACGCTGGCCATCCGCTGCGATCTCACCCGCATCGCCACCGTGATGTTCAGCGACGCGATGAACCACATCTCGATGCCGCACCTGAACATCACGGCCGACATCCACAACCTCACGCACTACTCCGACAGCGATCCCGAGCGGATCAAGGTCGCCACGCGCGACACCTGGCAGGCCGGCGTGCTCGCCTCGCTGCTGCAGGAACTCGACTCGATTCAGGAAGCCGACGGCAGTACCTCGCTCGCGCACACCTTGATCTTCTGGGGCAGCGACGTCTCTCGAGGCAACGTGCACTCGCACGACGACATGCCCTTCCTGCTCGCGGGCGGCGGAGCCGGCTTCCGCATGGGCCGCTTCCCCAGGTGGCAAGCGCAGTTCCACAACGACCTGCTCGTCTCGATTCTCAATGGCTTCGGTGGTTCGTTCATCACCTACGGCGACCCGGCGTTCTGCCGGGGGCCGCTGAACAACCTGACCTGAGTTCCCGCCCGGACCTCTCCCCCTCAGGAGGAGAAGGAGCTCAGACGTCGAGCTCGCCCGCCTGGGCGTTGTGCTCCGTGATGAGCCGGAACCGCGCGCTGACGTCCTTGCCGAACAGCTCGTTGATCGTGGTGTCCGTCTCCAACTCGTTCTGGATTTCCACCTTGAGCGCGATGCGCTTCTTCCGATCGAGCGTGGTCATCTTGAGCTCGTCGGGCGTCATCTCACCCAGGCCCTTGAAGCGCATGATGTTGGGCTTGCTGTTCACCCGGCCCTTTTCCTTGATGATCTGATCGCGGTGCGCCTCGTCGAGGGCCCAGTAGACCTCCTTGCCGATCTCCACCTTGTAGAGCGGCGGCTGGGCGATGAAGACGTGCCCGGCCGTGATCAACGGCCGCAGGTGCCGGTAAAAGAAGGTCAGCAGCAGCGTCGAGATGTGGAGCCCGTCGGCGTCGGCGTCCATCAACAGGAAGATCTTCCCGTAGCGCAGCCGGGTGAGATCGATGTCCGGGCCCAGGCCGCAGCCCAGGGCGCTGGCGATGTCCTGCAGTTCCTTGTTGCCGGCGACCTTGTCGGTGCTCGCCTGCTCGGCGTTGAGCACCTTGCCGCGCAGCGGAAGGATCGCCTGGGTGTGCCGGTCGCGACCCTGCTTGGCCGAACCACCTGCGGAGTCACCTTCGACGATGAACAGCTCGCTGTCTTCGGGGTCGGTGGAGGAGCAGTCGGCCAGCTTGCCCGGCAGGTTCAGCTTGTGGCTGATCGCCGACTTGCGGGTGACCGCCTGGGCCGCGCGTGACGCCTCGCGAGCGCGGGCGGCCAGAATGATGCGCGCCACCACCGCTTCCGCGATCGTCTTGTTGTCGTTGAGCCACTTCTCGACCGCGGGGCGAATGACGTTGTCGACCTGCCCTTGCGTCTCCGGGTTGTTCAGGCGCTCCTTGGTCTGGCCCTGGAACTGCGGCTCGACCACGTAGGCTGAGAGCACGCAGACGATGCCTTCACGAATGTCGTCGGCGGTGAGCGTCACGCCCTTGGGCGTCAGATCGTGCGTCTCGATGTAGTTGCGCACCGCCTTGACCAGGCCCGACTTGAGCCCGTTCTCGTGCGTGCCACCCATCTTGGTGGGAATGCCGTTGACGTAGCTCTTCACCAGCTCGTCGGTGGCCTCGCTCCACGCGAGCGCGAACTCGAGCTTCACGCCGTTCTCGTGCGACTTGTAGAAGGCCGTCGAGCCCGCGGGCACGATGCTCTTGCCGCGATCGGCGATCAGCTTGGCGATGTACTCGGCGATGCCGCCGTCATGCCTGAACTTCACCTCGGTCGCCGGCTTCGCGGTCTCGTCGATGAAGACGATCTCGAGCCCCTTGTGCAGGTAGCTCTTCGACTCCAGCCGCTCCTTGATCAGCTCCACGTCGAACTTCAGCTTGGCGCCGAAGATCTCGGTGTCAGGCGTGAAGGTCATGGTGGTGCCCGAGCCGCGCGCGTTGCCCAGCGTCTTGAGCTTCGAGGTCGGCTTGCCGCGGCTGAACGTCTGCTCGTGGTGTTTCCCGTCGCGCTTGATCTGCGCGATGAGCTCGGTCGAGAGCGCGTTGACCACCGAAGAGCCGACGCCGTGCAGACCGCCCGAGTGGGTGTAGTTCTTCTTCTCGAACTTTCCGCCGGAGTGCAGCGTGGTGAGGATCACCTCGAGCGCCGACTTCCCGTACTTCTTCATGGTGTCGACGGGAATGCCGCGGCCGTCGTCGCTCACCGTCATCGTGGTGCCGTTCTTGTGCAGCCGCACCTCGATGCGCGAGGCGTGGCCGTTCATCACCTCGTCGACCGAGTTGTCGACGATCTCCCACAGGAGGTGGTGGTACCCGTCAGCGCCCGTCCCGCCGATGTACATGCCGGGGCGAATGCGCACGGGCTCGAGGCCCTCGAGCACCTGGATGTCTGACGCGTCGTATTTCTTGGCGGCCATGGGTCAGCTCCTCTTCTCGGGCTTGTCGTTCTTGTCGTTCTTCGATTCCTCGGGCAGGAGCACCAGCTCGAGCGCCCGGGTCACCGTCTTGATCTCGTCCTTCTTCGACATCTCGCGGCCCTTGCCTCCGCGGCCCGTGACCTCGTACCGGCCCGGCGAGAACTTGAGCGTCTTGCCCTTGGCAGTCTCGAGCACGACCTCCGCGTCTTTCTTCGAGGTGCACAGGAACGTCATCACCTGATCGTCGTCCGCGGTCTTGATCACCGTGACGCCGCGCCCCGGGCCCGCGAGCTCGTTGACCTCTATGACCTTGCACACCAGCGCGTTGGTCTTCTTAGTGACCACGGCCAGCAGGTCCTTCTCGGTGCAGCCGCTGACCCCGATGATCTGATCGCCCTCGCCACAGCGCGCGAAGCGCCGGCCGGAGCGGGTCGAGATCTCCTTGAAGCCGTCGAGCTTGAACCGCAGCCCGTAGCCGTCTTGCGAGACCGCCACCATCATCGAGGGAATCGGCAGGCGGGGATCGAGCGAGACCGCGCCCACGATGCGTTCGTTGTCGTCGAACTTGAACAGCTTCTGCACCGGGTCGCCGTAGCCGGTGGACGCCGGCACGTCGTTAAAGCGCGTGGTGTACGCCGCGCCCGCGCTCGAGAAGAAGATCAGGCTCGACTTGAGCGAGCCCGCGATCAACGTCATCAGCTCGTCGCCTTCGCGCATGCGCGTGGTGGTCGGGTCCTTCAGCTCGCGCACCCGCTTCACCCAGCCGTCGCGGGTGATCACCACCTGGCAATCTTCGTCGGCGATGAACGCCTCTTCGCTGTACTCGACCTCTTCCACCGGCCCGGAGACCTTGGTGCGGCGCTTGTCGGCGTAGGTCTTGCCCACGGTCTCGAGCTCGTCCTTCACCAGGCCCCAGCGCGCCTTGAGGCCCGCCTTGTCGGTCTTGAGCAGCTCGCTGAGCGCCTTCGCTTCAGCCCTCTTCTCCTTGAGCTCCTTCTGGATGACGAGGATCTCGAGGCGAGCCAGCTTGTACAGCTTCATCTCGAGGATCGCTTCGACCTGCTCGGCCGAGAGCTTGAACCGCGCGATCAACTTGTCCGCTGCGTCCGCTTTGCCTTCGGACTTGCGGATGATTTTGATCATCTCGTCGAGCGCGTCGTAGACCTTCTCGAAACCCTCGAGAATGTGCAGCCGGGCCTTGAGCTGCTCGAGCTGGAAGGTGAGCCGCTTGGTCACCACCTCGAGGCGAAACTCGAGGAAGTGCCAGAGCATGTCCTTCAAGTTGAGCCGCTTGGGGGTGGGCGCGTCTTCACCTTCGCCCGGCACCAGGCAGGTGAGGTTCACGTTGAAGTTCGTCTGCAGCGGCGTGTGCTTGTACAGATACGTCATCACCAGGTCGGCATCGGAGTCGCGCTTCAACTCCATGACGATGCGCACTTCCTTGGTCGACTCGTCGCGCACGTCGACCAGGTTCGGCAGCTTGCGGTCGGTGATGATTTCGCCAATGCGCGAGACCAGCGTCGACTTGTTCACCGTGTAGGGGATCGAGGTGACGATGATGTTCTGGCCCCCGCGCGCCCGCTCTTCGAGCTTCCACTCGCCGCGCAGCCGTACCGCGCCCTGCCCCGTCTCGTAGATGTCCCGCAGTTCCTTCTTCGAGTTGAGAATCTGCCCGCCGGTGGGGAAGTCGGGGCCCTTCACCGACTTGAGCAGGTCCTTGGTCTCGAGCTTCGGGTCCTTGATGAGGTCGAGGCAGGCTTCGATCAGCTCACCCAGGTGGTGCGGCGGAATGTTCGTCGCCATGCCCACCGCGATGCCGGTGGTGCCGTTCATCAACAGCTGGGGCAACTTCGAGGGCAACACGATGGGCTCGGTGCGGGTGCCGTCGTAGTTGGGCCGGGTGGGCACGGTGCGCTGCTGCAACTCGCCCAACATCTCTTCGGCGAGCTTCTGCAAGCGCGCTTCGGTGTAACGCATGGCCGCCGCTGCATCGCCGTCGACCGAGCCGAAGTTGCCGTGGCCGTCGACCAGCGGGTAGCGCAGCGAGAAGTCCTGCGCCATGCGCACCAGCGCGTCGTAGATCGACTGATCGCCGTGAGGATGGAACTGGCCCATCACCACGCCGACCACGTTCGCGCACTTGCGGTACTTCGCGTCTGACGAGACGCCTTCGTTCCACATGCCGTACAGAATGCGGCGCTGCACCGGCTTGAGACCGTCGCGCACGTCGGGCAACGCGCGGCTGGTGATCACCGAAAGGGCGTAGGTCAGATAGCGAGACCGGGCCTCCGTGGAGAGGTTGATGGGGCGGTCGCCGCCGCCGCCCGCGCCTGAAGGTTTGGCCTTCCCACCGCCCTTGCCGCCGCCGCCCGCCAACATGCTCATCTGTTCAGCTGCGCTCACGAAATACCTCGATCTTTCAGGGTCCTACGGGCCCTCACGCGAGTGCTACAGGCCTGATCGCCGCGACCTTACCAGTCGGCTGATCGGGGGCAAGAAATCCTCGATGCCAACCTCGCGGAATGCCTCTGGATCTATGGAGAGGGTCGGTCATACGACGGAGGTGATCTTTGAAACCCGTGGGGTACGCTGGCGCCGTGCTCCCCCTCATTCTTCTCGTGCTGGCCGCTCCGAAGCCCGGTGCCGCCGCCCCTGCCAGGCCTTCCCTGCCCACCCAGGCGGCCGTCTTCGTCTCTTCGCCCGATGAGGCGAGCGCCGCCAAAGCCGAGAATGAGCTGAGCCGGGCGCTGGAAGAGGCGAACGTGAAGCAGGTCGACCTCCCGGAACTCTTCCCCGCCGCTCCCCGCGACGACAGCGGCGACAAGCTGGTGAAGGACGCCCGCCAGGCCTACGACGATCTCGACTACGAGGGCGCCGCCGCCAAGTGGACCGAGGCACTCGAGTTCTTCGTCAAACACCCCGAGCTCGCCGATTCGAAGACCCTCGCCGATGCCCACTTCTTCGTGGCCGCGCTCGCGATTCAGAACGGCGGCAAGAGCCAGTCGAAGAAGGCGCAGGAGGAGTTCGTGCGCGCGCTGGTGAACAACCCCAGCCTCAGCTGCGACCCTCAAGTCTACGGCAACGACGTGAAGAAGGCCTTCGACAAGGCGGCCAGCGAGCTGGGCAACAGGGGCAGCGCCACCTTGTCGATCGACAGCTCACCTCCGGGTGCCATGGCCACCTTGCGCGGGAAGGAAGTCGGCCTCACTCCCGTGGCCGAGGCCCCCAGCGTTCCCATCGGCCGGCACCTGGTCACCTTCACCCGGCCCGGGTTTCAGCCCGCGGGCGCCTGGGCTGACGTGACCAAAGAGGGCGGCTCGGCCAGGGCGACCCTCGCGGCCGCGCCCGGCTACATGGAAGTGCGCGACGCAGCCACCGCCCTCGTGGGCAAAGGCGTCGGTACCAAGGGCGCCCTGCCCGCAGGCGCGAAGAAGCTCGCCGACATCGTCAAGGCCCGCTTCCTGGTGATGAGCGACGGCGCCACCGCTGAAGTGTGGGACGTCGAGAGCGGCAACCGGCTCTCCGGCCTGTCGATGTCGGCTGAAGAGATGGCGACCAGCGCGAAGAAAATCAGCAGCTTCATGGCCAAGCCCGGCTCTGCCGCCGTCGCCGCCGCGGTGGTCGAAGACAGCCCTGAGGAACCAGGGGCCTCGGGTCCGGTGTACACGAAGTGGTGGTTCTGGACGGCCGTGGGCGTGGTGGCGGTCGGCGGCGCAGCAACCGCGGCCGGAGTGGCCGCATCGAACAATCCGAGCGGCCGCGCGTTCAACGTCGTGCTGGGCATTCCCTAAAGGTGACGACGATGAAGTACGCGCTCTTGATCAGTGCCATCACGGTGCAGGCGGCCCTCGCGGCCCCCCCGTCGGAGAAGCGCGTGGCTGCGCTCATTCTTCCGATGGACAAAGCCTCGGAGGCCCTCACCCTCAAGGTCGAGGCCTACGCCAACGAATCGCTCGGCGAGTACGCCGGCTTCACGGTGCGCACCAGCGACGATCTCTTCGGCATCGCGGCCGATGAAGAAGCGGTCGCCTCACTCAAGCGCGCCGAGACGGGCTTCAAAGAAAGCAAAGCCGCCTTCGACGAGCGCAACTACGAAGACGCCGAGCGCAAGCTGCGCGCCACCATCAAGGAATACGGCAAGGCCGTCGGCGCGATGAAGAACTGCGGCAACCTCTGCGATGCGGTCGCCATGTTCGGCTCGGTGCTGCAGGCGCGTGGTGACGTCGAAGAGTCGAAGATCGCCATTCTCGACCTGCTCGCGCTCAGCCCCACCTTCGAGCTCGATCGCAAACGCTACCCGCAGAACTTTCTGGCCCTGAAGGCCCAGGTCGCGACCAGCCGCAACGCCCAGCTGCGCGGCAGCGTCACGGTGAAGACCAAGCCTGCCGGCGCGCGCGTGTATTTGAACGGAGAGCTGCAGGGCTATTCGCCCGTCACCTTGCAGACGCTGCCGATCGGCAAGCACCTGGTGAAGATCGAGCGGCCCGGCTTCAAGCAGATGGGCGTGATGGTCGAAATCACTCCGGAAGACCAGGACATCACCAGCGAGCTCGTCGCGACCTCCGGTTACAAGGCCTTCGATGCGTTGATGGACCGGCTCGCCGGCGAGGCCCTCAAAGACAAGGGCGGCTCGACGATGACCAGCGTGTCGAACTCGCTCAAGCTCGACCGCGCGGTGATCGGCGTGCTCAAGGAAGGCAGCGGCGAGGCGACCGAGCTGACAATGGCGTACTTCGATCTGAAGAGCGGCCGCCGCATCGCGATCAAGCGGGTGGCGTTCCAGGGTGACGAGTTCGGACAGCTGCGCAGCGAAGTCGGCCGCATGGTGAACCACCTGGTCAACGCCGGAGAGAGCACCGAGAACAAGGTGACGCGCTCCAACGACCCGCTCGACAACAAGGCCGGCACCGAGGAATGGCAGGGCGAAGATCGCGGCGGCAAGAACATCAGCCGCGACAAGAAGTCCAAGGGCGGCGACCCGCTCGACAATGCCAACGGCACCGAAGACTGGTGACTCGTAGTACACGGCGCTGATGCGCACGCGCTCGTGGTCGCTGATTCTCCCGCTGCTCGCCAGCACGGCTCTCGCTCAGACTGCTTCGGTCGGCACCGCCGACCCTTCGCGTGGCACCACCCTGCTCCCGGGCTCGTCGGCCTGGAGCGATGAGGCCACCTCGCTCGTCTACAACCCTGCAGGCCTGGGCCGCGTCGGGCGGCTCAACGGCTGGTACGTGCACGAGCGCAGCAACGTGCGCCCGCAAGACAACGACGGCGTGTGGATGGCGACCAGCATCGGCGACTACGTCGGCCTCGGGGTCAGCTTCCAGTGGCTTCGCCCCGGAGCAGGTCTGGGCATCGATCGCGCGAAGTCCTCGCTTGGCTTCTCCGTCGGCCCCCAGCTGCTCTCCGTGGGCGCCACCGTCAACTGGTTCACCAGCAGCAACGTGCAGTGGGTCACCACCCTCGACGTCGGCGTGCAGTCGCGCCCGCTGCGCTGGCTCTCGTTCGGCCTCTTCGTGCGCAACCTCAACGAGCCCAAAGCGACCCTGCTCGGGCTCACCACGAACTTCGGCCGCGAGTGGACGGTGGGCGTCGGCGTTCGTCCCTTCGGAGAGCGCCTCACCGTCGGCGTCGACTGGATCGCCCCGGAGACCACTCCGCTGGCCCGCAGCCGCATGCAGTACACCGTGCAGGCGACGGTGGTGCGCGGCGTGCGCCTGCTCGCGGGCTTCAGCCACAGCTTCACCCCGGGCGACTCGCTCTTCTTCCACGGCGGCATCGGGCTCGATCTCGAGAACATCGGCTACACCCAGGGCGTCGCGTTCTCGAATGGCCAGGCCAACTGGCAGTTCGCCGCCCGCTTCTCGCTCGACAAGTACGGCAGCGTGATCCCGCAGCAGAAGCTGGCGGTGGTCTCGCTGTCTGATCTGGGGACCAACAGCGGTACCACCCTGGGCGCCCTGCTCGGCCTCGCCAGTGAAGATCGCTACGTGAAGTTCCTCCGCTTCCTCGAGCGCGCGGCGAATGATCCCGAGCTCAGGGGCGTGGTGTTGAAGGTCGAAGGCTCGGGAGTCGGTCTCGCGCGAGCCGATGAAGTGCGCCAGGCGATCGTGAAGCTGCGCGCCGCCGGCAAGAAGGTGTTCGCGTACGTGCTGTCGGCCAGCGACACCGAGTACCTCATGATCTCCGCGTGCGACGGCATCTACGCCGCGCCGGAGTCGATGATGTTGATCGACGGCCTGCGCTCGAGCGTGACGTTCTTCGGCGGTACCGCGAAGAAGTTCGGCATCGACGTCGATGTGGCCCGGGTGGGTGCCTACAAGAGTTTCCCTGAGCAGTTCACCCGCCAGGACATGAGCGACCCGCAGCGAGAGACCATCAACGCCTACCTCGACTCGAACGTGAAGACGGTGGCCGCGCGGATCAAGGAAGCGCGTCACATCGAGCCCGAAGCCTGGCAGGCGGCGATCGACGAAGGCCTCAAGCCGGCCAAGCGCGCGGTCGAGCTGCATCAGATCGACGCGGTGATGACGCCGCAGCAGTTCGATGAGCTCATCTCGCAGCAACTGCCCGGCGTGCGCGTCGCGCGCGACTACGAGCCGTTCGACACCCGCGACGATCGCTGGGGAAAGAAGAAGTCGATCGCGGTCATTCCCGTGCTCGGCAACATCGCCGGCGGGAAGAACCAGACGACTCCTTTCACCGGAGACCTGGTCGCCGGCGCGCAGACCTTCATCGAGGCCATCAATCAGGCCGCGGAAGACTCCAACGTGGCGGCAATCGTGGTGCGCGTCGACTCGGGCGGCGGCGACGGGCTGGCGAGCGATCTGATGTACCGCGCCGTGCTCGAGGCCAAGAAGCGAAAGCCCGTGATCGCCTCGATGGGCGACGTGGCCGCGTCGGGTGGGTATTACGTCGCGATGGGCGCCGATCAGATCGTCGCGTCGCCCACCACCCTCACCGGCAGCATCGGGGTGTTCTTCGCCAAGCCCGCCATCAAGCGCCTCGCTGAAGATCTCGGCACCACGCAGATCAGCATTCAGCGCGGCAAGCTCGCCGGCATCACCGACACCTTCGATCCGTGGACGCCCGAGCAGAAGATCGCCGCGCAGAAGTGGATCGAGGATTTTTACGACTCGTTCATCACCGAGGCCGCCGCCAGCCGCAAGATGACGAAGGTAGCGATCGACGCGGTCGCCCGCGGCCGGGTCTGGAGCGGCGAAGACGCCAAGGCCCGCGGGCTCGTCGATCAGCTCGGCGGCTTGATGGATGCGATCGCGCTCGCGAAGGAGAAGTCGGGCCTGACGGAAGAACTCGCCATCAACGTGTACCAGACCTCGCCGGGCATCATTCCCGCGCTGCTGGGGGCCGCCGCGCCCAACGTGCTGCTCGAGGTGCAGCTGCCTTCCCAGAAGCTCCCGATCGGCTTGCAGACGCTGGCAGAACAGCTCGGCAACGCTTCGTGGCTGCTCGAGTCGCCCCGGGTGCAGGCGCGGCTCGAATACAGCATCGACGTGCGCTGAGGCCTTCACTCCGCGAAGGTTCGAGGTGTCATGGCCTTCATGGCCCAGCACCCCGAGCTCGAGGCAGCCATTCTGCCGAACCCCAACGATGCCGCGCGCTCTTCGGTGTACGGCGATTGGTTGCAGGCACAGGGCGACCCGCGCGGTGACCTCGTCTGCGTGCAGGCCACCCTCGCGTCGCTTCGAGACCCGAAAAGCGGCTGCGCGCGAGCGTGAAGGGCCTCGCCCTCGCCGAAGTCGAGATCTTCACGACCGAAGAGACGGGAGTTCACGACATGAGTCCCGAGGAGGCGCGCAGCTGGCGCGAGCGCGAAGCGCAGCGCGAACGGCAAGGTGAGTACAACCGCGACGACTGGAACTGAGGCGACCGGCACGTCGCTTGCGTTGCTTGAACGCTGAGCGGCGCCATGACCCTGAGGAAAGTTCCATCGATCCCGCCGGAAGCGCGGAAGCCCTTGATGGACGCGGCCGGTGACGCCAGCCGCCCCATCGAACGGTTTCTGCGCATGGAAGCCTCGAGCGGAATCGTGCTGCTCGTCGCGGCGGGGGTGGCGCTGTTGTGGGCGAACTCGCCGTGGGGCCAGAGCTATGCGCATTTCTGGCACGCACCGATCGCCGTGCAGCTGGGCCGGTTCTCGGCCGACAGAGACCTCCAGGGGCTCGTCAACGAAGGGCTGATGGTCCTCTTCTTCTTTCTGGTGGGCCTCGAGATCCGTCGCGAGTTGCACCGGGGTGACCTGTCAGATGCGCGGCAGGCCGCCCTCCCCGTCGCCGCCGCCGTAGGGGGAATGGTGGTGCCCGCCATCCTGTATCTGGTGATCGCCGGAGCGCCGGGTCTCCGTTCAGGCTGGGGCGTGCCGATGGTCACCGACCTCGCCTTCGCCCTGGGCCTGCTCACGCTGCTGGGAAGGCGCGTGCCTGCCTCGATGCGCGTGTTGTTGCTGGCGCTGGCGACCGTCGACGCGCTGGGGGGCAGCATCGTGATCGCGCTCTTTTATCCACCGAGCCTGGGGTTCGGCGGGCTGTTCCTCGCGGGCACCGGCGTCGCCAGCATCTCCTTGCTGCAGCGGCTCGGAGTGCGCCCCCGGGCCGCGTACGTGATCCCCTGCTTCGTGACCTGGGCGGGGATCTCGCTCGCGGGCATTCACCCCACCATGGCTGGAGTGGTCCTCGGGCTCCTCACGCCCGTGGTGGCGCCCCTGGGCCCCCGCGGCTTCGTCTGGCGCATGCAGCGGGAGATCAAGATGCTCGAACGATCGGGCCCAGATCAGCTGAGCCCTCACCAGCTCGCGAGTTCCCTGCGCGAAGTCGACCGCACGCGCCGCGAGGCGATCTCACCCGCCGATGGCCTCATCGAGCTGCTGCACCCGATCGTCGCGTTCGGGATCTTGCCGATCTTCGCGCTCGCCAATGCGGGCGTCTCGCTGCGCGGGGTCACGCTCGATCCTCCGTCGCTGCAGCTCGCCAGCGCGGTCGGGGCCGCGTTGGTGCTCGGCAAACCCCTGGGGGTGCTGATCGCCTGCGCCCTCGCGCTCCGGTTCCGCTTCGCCGCGCTGCCTCGAGACCTGCGTCCGCGGCAGCTGATGCTTTTGGGCGCCGTCTCCGGCGTGGGGTTCACCATGGCCCTCTTCATCGGTCAGCTCGCCTTCACGGACGATCACCGGCTCGCCGCCACGAAACTGGGGATCCTCTCCGGGAGCGCGGTGGCGGCGGTGCTCGCCTTGAGCCTGGGCCATTGGCTGTTCCCTGCCCCCCGGCGGCCCGCCGAGCCCACCCACGCCCCTCCCGGGCAGGCAGCCGCTTCCCACTGAAATCAGGTGAAGTCTGGGAAGGCCGCTGCTACGACAGCGCTCGCCGGTTCGTTCGGGCCCCTCGCGGTTTGAGAGGCCCCGGTCCGGTTCAGGGCGCGCGTGGTTGGTCTGAAGGACCCCGCGGTCAGCACCCTGCCCCACAGCGAGAAGAGGAAGCCCACTCCCCCCTGGAGCGGGCCGGTGAGACGCATGAGTGATCCTGATCCGAACGACCCGACGAACCCGCCCCCTCCTTCACCTCAGGGTGACGAAGGCAGCGATGAGGGTGGCGACGACGAAGGCGGCGACGAAGGTCCCGACGACGGCGCAGAAGGTGCGTCTGCTCAGCAAGGTGGCCAGCCGGGGCAACCCGGCCAACCCGGTCAAGCCGGGGGCCGCCGCAAGCGCCGCCGCCGCCGCCGTAAGGGCAACCCGGTCTTCTTCGCGGAAGACGGCCAGGCGTTCCGCAAGGTCATTCAGCCCGATGGCCAGGTGGTCAACGTCTTCCTCACCGCGCTCGAACTCGATCAGTACAAGCAGCGCCTCGCGCAGCAGAACGCGCAGACCCAGCAGCAGACCCAGATGCGCCAGCAGCAGTCGGCGGGCCTGCCGGTCTCGGTACCGGTGCAGCTCGTCGAAGGCGTGCTCGACACCGACGTGAAGGGCCAGAACGCGGGTCTTCGCAGCCTGAAGAAGAACCTGCTGCCCTCGCCCGAAGACGCAGAGATTCCGAAGAACCTGGTGCAGAAGCTCCGCCTGCGCGCCGGTCAGTACATCGTCGCCAAGGCGCAGATGAAGGGCCTCAAGGGCACCGTCATCAGCGTCGAGACCGTCGATGGTCAGCCTGTCGAGGTCGCCTCGCGGCTGCCTCACTTCGCCGACCTCACCTCGGTCGACCCCGTCGAGCGCATCAAGCTCGAGAACGGGCACAAGGAGTTCGTCACCCGCGTGCTCGATCTGATTTCCCCGCTCGGCAAGGGTCAGCGTTCGCTCATCGTCGCGCCGCCCAAGACGGGCAAGACGATCATGCTCCAGCGCATCGCCCAGGCGATCCTCACCAACCACCCGGAGATGCACCTGATGGTGGTGCTGATCGACGAGCGGCCGGAAGAGGTCACCGACATGCGCCGCAACATCAAGGCCGAAGTGTTCGCGTCGTCGAGCGACCACAAGACCGCCGATCACCTGCGCGTCGCCGAGCTGGCGATGGAACGCGCGCGCCGCCTGGTGGAAGCCGGCCGCGACGTGGTGGTGCTGCTCGACTCGATCACCCGCCTCGCGCGCGCTTATAACAAGGAGATCGACTCCTCCGGCCGCACCATGTCCGGCGGTGTCGACAGCCGCGCGCTCGAGAAGCCAAAGCGCTTGTTCGGCGCCGCCCGCGCCACCGAAGAAGCGGGCACCCTCACCATCGTCGGCACCGCGATCATCGATTCCGGCAGCCGGATGGACGAGGTGATCTTCGAGGAGTTCAAGGGCACCGGTAACTCCGAAGTCACCCTCGATCGCCTGCTGGGTGAGAAGCGCATCTGGCCTGCGATCAACATCGCCCAGTCCGGCACGCGCAAGGAAGAGAAGCTCTTCGTTCACAAGGAATACGAGAAGGTGAAGAAGCTGCGCGGAATGCTCTTCTCGGTGAAGCCCGTCGAGGCGATGGAAGCGCTGCTCAAGCGGCTCGGCCGGTACACCTACAACGACGAGTTCCTCGAAGAGCTCTGAGCTCCTCAGCTCCCTCTCCCCCGCGGGGGAGAGGGCGTACCACCGCATTTCAGTCCCCGTCGCCGCTCGCGCGAGTCTAGGCTTTGACCCGCGATGGCACTCGGATCAGGACGTTGCCACTACCACCCAGAACGCGCCGGCCTGGGCATCTGTGTCGAGTGCCGCAACGTCATCTGCAGCGAGTGCACCACCCAGTTCGAAGGCATCAACCGGTGCGCGAAGTGCCTGGGTGATCGCCTCGCGAAAGCCCGCAAGCTCGTCGATCGGAAAGACTGGTCGATCGGCAGTCTGCTGCTGGCGGTGATCGCGATCGCCGTGCTCTTCGGCGGCTTCTACGGACTCGCTTCCCTGGCACGGCTCTGAGCGATGGCAGTCGACGCCCTCGAGCTCAGGCCCCGTAACGCCGTCGCGCTGTTCGACGCGGCGGTGCGCCTGTGCGCGACCACCACCGGCGTCTGGGCGCTCACGCTCCCAGCGGGGGCACTGCTGGTGGCGACGCTCTTCTCCCTGGTCGAGGCGGTCACCCGTCACCGGCCTCTGCTCATCCCCGTCGCGCTGTGGACCACCGCCTGGGTGGTGCGCGCGATCAGCCAGGGCGCGGCGTGTCACTACGTCGAGCAGCAGGTCCTCGGCACCACCGCGCCTTCGGTGCGCGCCAGCATTCTGGCCGCGCTCAAGCGCGCTCCCGCGCTGGTGATCTCCTCGGCGGTGATGGCACTGATCAACGCCGCCTTGTGGGTCTTCACCCTGGGCATCGGCTTTCTCTTCGTGGGCGCGCACGCCGCCGGCTACGCCACCACCATGCGGGGCCAGGGCAGCGTGCTGGGCCTCTACGGCACTTGCGCGAAGCTGCTGGGCCCCACCCGCCACATCGCCCCGTGGGTGCGGGTGTGCGGGAGCAGCCAGCTCGTGCTCGCCGTCAACCTGCACCTCACCGCGCAGCTGCTGCTCACGCTGGGCAACAACCTGTTCGGCTTCGACGTCACCTTCGTGGAGCGCTTCGCCTCGCTCGACAACCCCACCTGGCTGGCCACCATCGCCGCGGTCACCTTCGCGCTGTTCGAACCGGTGCGCGCCGCCACCTCGACGCTGATGTTGATCGATGGGCGCGTGCGGCAGGAAGGCCTCGATCTGATCGCCCAGGTCGAGCAACTGCCCGCGCGAAAGAAGCCCCGAGGGGTCTCGCTCGCGGTGCTGCTCGCGCTCGGCTTCGCCTTCCCGGCCCGGGCCGACTCGGCCCTGCTTCAGCGCGCGGCCCGGTTGACCGATCACTGCGACATGCGGGTCGACCTGAAGCCGCTGGAAGGCAATCACGTCCTCAGCGACGAGCAGTCTTCGCTCTCGCGGTTGCTCGCCCGGGTGGAGCGGCGCGCCTACGAAGGCGAAGACTGCGAAGGCGCGGAGGCGGACCTGCGTGAAGGCCTGCGCCTGTACGCCGAGCTGCAGGCCGAGCCCACCACCACCGATCCTCAGCTCACCGCCAAACAGATCCTTTCCCGGCCCGAGTTTCAGACCACTCCGGAAGTCTCAGACGACGCGAACCCGGCGGACCCCGAGGCGCCCGACGAACCGGGCTGGCTGGCGAAGCTCTTCAAGGCGCTGTGGGAATGGCTCTCGAAGCAGAGTCCGCGGGAGCGCAACGATGACCCCGTCAAGGTCGAGCCGAGCAGCTCACCCGAGATGGCCGGCGCCAACGCGGTGATGATTGGCGCCATCGTGCTGGTCGCCGGCGTGTTGCTCTTCATCTTGATCAGATCGTTCAAGCGAAAGAAGACCGAGCAGACCGAGTTCGACGAAAGTGGCGGGCTCACCGAGCAGCGGCTCGATCAGGACACCATGAGCGCGATCTCGAGGCCCCCCGAGACGTGGGCCGGGCTCGCTGACGAACTGGCGGCCAGGGGCGAGTACCGCGACGCCATTCGCCACCTCTACCTCGCCCTGCTCTCGCGGCTGCACCGGGACGGCGTGATCGACTACGACCCGACCTTGAGCAACTGGGAATACCTGTTCGCGTTCAAGGGCAGCTCGGCCCTCAAGGCCGCGTTCAAGGAACTCACCAGCCGGTTCGACTTCGCCTGGTACGGGAACCTCGGCGTCGACGCGCTCGCCTACGCGATGTTCCGCAAGGTGGCCGAGCCGCTCCTGGTCTCTGCCGAAGGGGCTGCCCGTGCGTGATCGGTTCCCCCTCGTCTTGGTCGGCGGCGTGATGTTGCTGGGAGCGCTGGGCTGGTTCCTCATTCAGGGCGCCCGCCGCGGCGGCTTCGCCGACCAGCTCTCGACCTTCAAGAGCGAGCCCGACGGCGCGCGCGGCCTCTACCTGCTGCTGTCGGAGTCAGGGCTGCCGATCAGCCGCCATCAACAGGACCTGACGATCATTCCTTCGAGCCGAAATCTGGTGCTGCTCGGCACCCGGTTCGCGCGCGAGAAGGGGTTCGAGAAGATCGCCTTCGACGGCAGCGATGGCGGCGTGAACGACGATGAAGAAAGGGACGGCGAAGCTGACGACGCCGAGTTCAACTCCCGCGGAGTCAACGCGCTCAAGTCGCCGGCCGTGAACACCGAGGAGAGCGAGAAGCTGCTGGAGCACGTTCGCAACGGCGCCACCCTCGTCTACGTGCCCTCGAGCTTCCGTGATCCCAAGCTGCTCGAAGATCTCGACGTCACCCTCGAACGCACTGACAAGTCACTCTCGGTGCGCACGCTGGTCCCCGCCCAACCCAGCCGCTACGTGCAGGGCGTCGAGCGGGTCGTCACGAAGGTGCGTGCCTTTCTCCAGCTGCCGCCCGGCGCGGTGCCGCTGCTGGTCGACGAGAAGTTCGACAAGCCCGTGGCAGCCCTCATTCCGTACGGCCAGGGCCGGGTGATCCTGATCGGCGCGCCTGAGCTGGCGATGAACAAGAACCTCGGAGTCGCCGACAACGCGCGCTTCTGGTTCTCCCTCTTCTCTGCGATCTCGAGCTCGGGCCCGGTGGCGTTCGACGAGTTCCACCACGGCTTCACCGGCGAGCGTTCGATGGGCGAGTTCGCGGCGCGTTACGGCCTGCAGTACGCGGTGGCCCAGGTGCTGCTGGGCCTGATGCTCTGGGCCCTGGCCCTCAAGCGCTTCGGCAGCCCGCGCGCTCCTGAAGAAGAGCTGCGCGTCGGCAGCACCGATGCGCTGTTTGCGACCAGCCGGCTCTACCGTGAAGGCAGACACCACCAACACGCGGCGAGCAGCATCGCCAAACACCTCGCCGCTGACTTCGCGGCACGTGCGGGCGTGAGCGGCAGGTTGGGCCCGGCAGAGATCGGCGCTGCGCTCGAGCTTCGCGGCCGCAAGGATCTCGCCAACGCCCTGCTCGAGATTGCCCGGGCCGCCGGCACCTGCAGCTCGGAAAAAGACGTCGAGCGCGTCGCTTCACTCGCGGCGCTCGCCCGAAAAACCCTGAACCATCACCCGAGGAACGCACGATGACGCCCATTGGTGGACCGATTGCCCCGCCGCCCGTAATTCCCGCGCCGGTCTCCTCCGCCGTCACGCTCGCTGCCCGCGTGCGCGAAGCGAGCCTCAACGAGGTGCGCAAAGCCGTCGTGGGCCAGGACGAAGCGCTCGAGCTGATGCTCTGCGGGTTGATCGCCGGCGGGCATGTGCTGCTCGAAGGCGTGCCCGGCGTGGCGAAGACCTTGATGGCCAAGGCCCTCGCGCGAAGCGTGAGCGCGGAGTTCAAGCGCATTCAGTTCACGCCTGACCTGATGCCTTCCGACATCCTGGGCACCAGCATCTTCGACCTCAAGTCGCAGTCGTTCGTGCTGGTGCGCGGGCCGATCTTCACCGACCTCCTGCTCACCGATGAGATTAACCGCGCGCCCGCGAAGACCCAGTCGGCGCTGCTCGAGGCGATGCAGGAGCGCGCAGTGTCGCTCGAGGGCAAACACATTCAGCTCTCGCCGCTCTTCACCGTGTTCGCCACCCAGAACCCGGTCGAATCGGAGGGCACCTACCCGCTCCCCGAAGCGCAGCTCGATCGCTTCCTCTTCAAGATCGACGTCGGCTACCCCAGCGACGAAGAAGAAGAGGCCATTCTCAACTCGGTGAACAAGGGCTTCGACTCAGGCGATCTGCAGCGGGCGGGCGTGCAACCCGCCGTCAGCCAGCACGAGGTGATGCAGGCCCGCCTCGCGATGTCCGAGGTGCGCATCGAGCCGCCGGTGCTGTCGTACGTGCGCAAGTTGGTGGCGGCCACCCGCCGTTCGCCTCGCATTCGGTTGGGCGCGGGCCCTCGCGCGGCGGTGCATCTGCTGCTCGCGTCAAAGGCGCTGGCTGCGCTGCGCGGTCGCAGCTTCGTCACCCCTGATGACGTTCGGTACCTGGCCGGGCCCGTGCTGAAGCATCGGCTCCTGCTCTCGCCCGACGCGGAGCTCGACGGCGCCACCCCCGCCGACGTGCTGCGCGAGGTCGTCGCCTCGGTCGAGGTCCCCCGATGAAGCCGTTCCTTCGAATGTCCCCCGCTCCCCGCGGGGGAAAGGGTCGGGGAGAGGGCAAGCACGCCCCATGATTCCCTCCGGGCGGCTCTGGCTCATTCTGTGTTTGCTGGCGCTGCCGACGATCGCGGCCGGCTTCATCACGGGCCTGGGTCTGCTCATCATCCTCCTCGACGCGCTGTTGCTGCTGGTCGCCGCCGCCGACTTCGCGCTCGCGCGCTCAGTGCCCATCAAGGCGTGGCGTGAACTGCCCGTGCGCCTGCAGATCGGGGTGCCGAACCCGGTGACGATTCACCTCGTCAACACCGCGGGCCGCGCCGTTCGCCTCGACCTGCGCGACGATTCCCCACAGGAATTCGAGAGCAAGCCCGAGGTGCTCTCGGTGACCGTCTCGGCCAACAGCCGCGCGAAGCTGCACTACACGACCACCCCCACCCGCCGCGGAAAGTTCTCCTTCGGCGCGCTGCACCTGCGGGTGCGCGGCCCGTTCGGCTTCATGTGGCACGAGCGCATGGTGCCGGCGACCGTGGCGGTCAGCGTGTTCCCCGACATGCGTGGCGCCAGCCGCCTGCTGCTCTCCGACGCCTCGCTCGACTTCGTGAACCTCGGCCTCCGCCAGCTGCGCCGCGATGGACGGGGCTCGGAGTTCGCGCGCCTGCGTGACTACTCGCAAGGCGACTCGGTGCGCGACGTCGACTGGAAGGCCACCGCCCGCCGCGGCCGCCCGGTGACACGGGTGATGGAATCGGAGCGCAGCCAGACCGTGCTCATCGGCGTCGACGCCGGGCGCTCGATGGCCGCTCGCGTCGACGGGCTCACCAAGCTCGATCACGCGGTCAACGCGGCCCTCTTTCTCGCCTTCGTGGCCGTGCGAAACGGTGATCGCGTCGGCCTGGTGGTCTTCGCCGACGGCATCAAGACCTACCTCGCGCCCTCAGCCGGCCGCCTGCAGTACCGGAAGATCGTCGACGCGCTCTACACCGCCAAACCGCACCTCACGTACGTCGACTACCTCGCGCTCTTCAAGGAGCTCAACGTGCGCCTGGTGAAGCGCAGCCTGCTGTGCATCTTCACCGACTTCATCGACGAAGATCAGGCGCAGACGATGGTCGACCCCATGCGCCGGCTCGCCAAGCGCCACGTCCCGCTGTGCCTGTCGGTCAAAGACGCAGCGCTCGCGCAGTTGCTCGAAACCACCCCTCCCGACGCCGAGGCCGCGTACCGTCACGCAGTGGCAAGCGAACTGCTGCTCGAACGTGAAGCGATGAAGCGCAAGGTCGGGCGCGACGGAGTCACGGTGATCGACGTCGACGCAAATCAGCTATCGCTGGCGGCCGTGAATCAGTACCTCGAGATCAAGGCCCGAGGCACCCTGTGACCCCCGGAGAACGAACCCCATGAAGGTCTTCTGCCCGAACTGCGGAACCCAGAACGAAGGAATGCCCGGTGGCCGGCTCACCTGCAAGGCGTGCACGGCGAGCTTCGAAGTGCCGCGCGAAGGAGGCGTCGTCGCCCAGCCGCAGCCCCCCGTGGCCCCTCCGCCGCCGGTGATGTCGCCGGCGCCGAGCTCGTCACCCTTCCCCGGTGGCTACGCCGGACCGCCGCCCAGCGGCTTCGGCAACAGCGGCGGCAGCGGCCTCGCCAGCAGCGGCACCAACCCGCTCGCGATCGCCTCGCTCGTGCTGGGAATTCTGTGCTGCTTCCCGTTCTCGATCGCGGCGATCGTCACCGGCGTGATGGCCCAGAATCAGATCAACGCGTCGAACGGCATGCAGCGCGGCCGTGAGTTGGCGACCGCGGGCATCGTGCTCGGCACGCTGAGCCTGCTGATCTCGGCCCTCGGAATGCTGTTCAGCCTCCTCGGGCGGCTTCACTGAGCTGCTTCGTGCGCTTCTCCGGCTACGGGGCCGCTTCGCTGACCAGCCGCCGCGCGACGCCTGACCACAGGTAGGCGTAGACGCCGCTGCCGACGATCAACGCGAACGAGACTTTGAACGCGACCGAGAGCCGCGGCGGGTGAATCTGCGAAATCGTTCCTTCGATGAAGCCGGCCAGCACGAACAGCGCGAGGGTCCCCAGCAGCAGCTGAAGCGCGGTCTTGCCTTCCCGCTTCAGCGCCGCGCGCCGGGAAAGCCCCTTGGGCGCCACCAGCGCGCGCGCCAACACGAACCCGGCCGCCCCGGCGATCACGATCGCGGTGATCTCGGGGATCCCGTGCGGGAGAATCCACGCCCAGAACCAGCCGGCCATGCCCTTCGACGTGTAGACCCACGCGAGTGAGCCCAGCATCACGCCGTTGAGAAACATCAGCACCGCGGTGCCGAGCCCGGCGGTCAGCCCCAGCGCGAACGCGAGGAAGGCGACCTGAATGTTGTGGGTGAACAGGAAGCTGGTGAAGACCGCCTGCTCTCCGGTGCCCGCGCCTTTGTTCTGGGCTTCCTCGGCCTTGCGCTTCTCCGGGTCGAGCTTCTGGTGCTGCTCGGGCACCAGGTAGGGCGCTGCATCGGGGTCGAACATCATGCCGATCCACCCGAAGCCGAACCCCGCCCAGAACAGCAGGAACGAGGCGACCACCATGCGCCACTCGCGCGCCATCACGTCGGGAAAGCCCATCGTCAGAAACCGGCCGACCTCGGCCAGCCGCATCGGTTTCCCCGGGTAGGTGATGGCGTACGCCCGGCCCACGAGATCGTTGAGGTAGCCGCTCACGTCGGCGGCGCCCGCGCGCGCCCGCACCCACAGCAGGTCTGACGAGGCCGAGCGATACAGCCGCGAGAGCGTGCGGGCGTCGTCGAGGCTCAGCTTCGACAGACCGTCGCGCTCGGTCGCGTCGAGCAGCCGCTCCAACGAGCTCCACCTCGGCCTGCGCTGCTCGACGAACTCCGACAGTTCCATGGCGGGGGCAGTCTAGACTGAACGTCGGCCATGGCGACCGCGCTCGACGCACCCTTGAGGCTCGACGGCACCCACACGGTGCTGACCCCCGAGTACGTCGAATTCAACTTCGTGCTCGCCGGCCTGATGAGCCGCTTCCTGGCGCTGATGATCGACACCGTGCTCAGCCTGATCATCACCTTCGCGTTGTTGATGGCCGTGACCCTGATCTCCACTTTGATCTCGGTCAGCACCGCGGCCGCCGGAGCCAGCGGCATCGGGCAGACCCTCTTTGGCCTGGGTGTCGCCGCCCAGTTCGTCATCTGGTTCCTGGTCGACTGGGGGTACATGGTCGTGCTCGAGACGGCGTGGAGCGGCCAGACCGTCGGCAAGAAGATCATGGGGCTGCGCGTGCTGCAGGACACCGGCGTGCGCGTCGGCGTCTACCAGTCACTGCTGCGCAACCTCGTTCGCCCGTTGGACAAACTGCCGGTCTTCTATTTCGTGGGCGGCACCGCGGCGTTGTTCTCGGCCACCCAGCAGCGCCTGGGCGATCTGCTCGCCGGCACCATCGTGGTGCGGGAGCGCCGCCTCAAGATCCCCGCGCAGCTCGAGCGCCCCGATGGAGACACCTCGCTCCTCGCCGACCCCGACTTCCGGGCCCGGGTGGCGAAGCTGTCAGCCGAAGAAGAGACGGTGTTGTTCTCGGCCGCCCTGCGCCGCGAAGAGCTGGGCATGGAGGCGCGCCTGAACCTCTTCGCCACCCTCGCCCGCCGGCTCGAAGAAGACCTGGGCTTCACCAAGCCAGGCCACCTCTCAGACGAGAAGCTGGTGCTGTTGGTCACCGCGGCGCTCGCCGCGAAGAATGCGTCGAAGCGCAAAGCGGCCCCTCCGGCCCGCCGCTTCCTGCAGCGCTAGGGGCGAGCCGCAGACAGGCCGGGAAACGACTCAGAAGTACGTGGTCGCGCACGCACCTGCGCCGATGGCGAAGCTCACCGGCTTGTTGAGGCTGACGTACATATCGACGTAGCCGCGCACGCCCAGCGAGATGCTCTCACCGACGAAGAAGTCGAGGCCAGCGCCCACGCCGGGGCCGGCGAAGAAGTTGTTGAGGCGCCCGTTGTTCAGCTTCTCGTCGCGAATGAAATAGAGGCCGGCGACGTGCAGCGTCACGTAGGGGCGGATCGATTCCTCGAGGAACATGTACTTGAGACCGAACTGCCCGCCCGAGGCGATCACGATGCCGGGGCCGTCATCGGCCGTCACCCCGAACTTCTGGTAGGCGAACATCAGCGGAATGCGCAGGAACACCTCGAAGCCGCTCTCGATGTAGAAGCCGCCTTCGAGGGTGATGGGCACGCCCCAGTCGATGCCGACCGAGCTCGAGTTGCCCACGATCCCAAAGCCGGAAACGCCCAACCCGAGATTTCGGTTGGCGAAGCTGGCCGAGGCGAACGCCTCCGTTCCCACGAGGAGACCGACAACCAGCACAAAGGTCGAGAGCTTCTTAGCCATGGCGCCGCATCGTACCTCCCAACCCGAGGAAATCAGCCGCGTTTCGTTCGTCGGCGTCATTGCGACCGATGGTTGGCTTCTCTACACTCCGCCCCGATGACTCGACTTCGCCTGGCCCTTGCCGCGGGTTTGCTGGCGGCGGGTTGCATGTCTGCTCCCGCCCCACACCCCCGCGCGCTCGAGTGCAATGAACTCTGCGCTCAGTACATCGCGATGAACAACCTGCAGGCCGCCGAAGATCAGTGCGATCTCGGCATTCAGTTTTCGCCGCAGTACGCCGATCTCTGGGTGAACAAAGGCGTCATCGCCTTCAACCGCGGGCAGGACGACAAGGCCAAGGAGTACCTGATCAAGGCGCTGCGCCTGAACCAGGACCAGGCACAGGCCTACAACAACCTCGGCATGCTCTACATGAAGGAGCAGGGCTTCGGAAAAGCGCACGACAACTTCCAGCGCGCGCTGCGGGTCAACCCCGACTACCTCGAGGCCCGCTACAACCTGGCGCTCGCCTACAAGGGGCTGCACGAAAATGACAAGGCGAAGAAGGAACTCCGCACGCTGCTGCACGTGAACCCCACCCTCGCCGACGCCTGGGGTCAGCTCGGGCAGATCGCGGTCGACGAAGGTGAGAACGAGACGGCCATCGAGGTGCTCACCAAGGCCACCCAGCTCGATCCCAAGTTCACCGCCGCCTGGCTGGTGCTGGGCAACGCCTTCATGGAAGCCGGCAAGCCCTGCGAAGCGAAGGACACCTTCTCGAGCTGCATCGAGGCCGACGACAACTTTCCGCAGTGCCGCAACAACATCATCGTGGCGGAGAGGAAGTGCAAACTGCAGGACAAGGCTCTCGAAGACGTGAAGGCCCGCGCCGCCGGCACCAAGACGCCTGAAGGCGAGTACTCGGTCGCCGTTCAGGCCCGCGAAAAGGGCCTCGTGAACGACGAGGAGCGCGCCTACAAACGCTGCCTCAAGTACGACCCCAAGTACGCGCTGTGCCACTACGGGCTGTACGAGCTGTTCAAGAATCGCAGCGATGAGAAGAACGCTTCGGTCGCCTGTAAGAACTTCCTCAAGTTCGCCAGCGAGTCTGAGTTCGCGAACCAGGTCGCCACCTGCAAGCAGTACGTCAGCGACTGACCGAAGCGCCCGATGGGAGTCCGACTCACGGTCAAAATGAAGAGCGCGAGCGGTGCCGATCAGACAAAGACGGTACTGCTCGATGAGGAGATCATCCTCTTCGGGCGTGAGCCGAATTGTCAGGTCGTGCTCGCGCAGCAGGCGGTCTCTCGAAACCACGCGCGCATCTCCCGCGATGGCACCCTCTTCTTTCTCGAAGACCTGGGCTCGAGCTTCGGCACCTCGGTCAACGGCCAGAAGCTGCCCAAGGGCGAGAAGCGGCTGCTGCGCAACGGTGACGTGATCGCCATCGCCCAGTTCGACGTGACCTTCGATCGGGTGGCCGAGGGCAGCAGCGAAGACGTCTCGGGCAAGACCAGCTTCCTTTCCCGCAAGGTCGTCAAAGACGTGATGAAGGGTCTCGCGGCCGGCGGCGAGAGCGCCTACTTCCGGGTGATGAACGGCGCGACCGAGGGTCAGCGCATCGAAATCGCCGACGCCCAGGAATACATCTTCGGCCGCGACGCCGCCGACGCCGACATCGTGCTCAACGACGACCTGGTCTCGCGCAAGCACGTGAAGGTGCGCCGCGACTGGTCAGGCACGCACGTCGAAGACCTCGGCAGCCGCAACGGCATCAAGCTCAACAAGAAGCGCACCCGTAAGGCGACCATCAAGGATCGCGACGAACTCGAGATCGGCGGCGTGCGCCTGCTCTTCATCGACCCTTCGGAAGTTCGCGAAGATCCCGTCGTCATGTCCAAGAGCAGCGACGAGGACGAGAGCACCCTGGCGGTGGCGACCGAAGACGACCCGCCTTCGGTCGAGGTGCAGTCTCAGGAAGAGCCCCCGGCCGATCCGCCCGCGGAAGAAGCCTCCGCCGACGAAGCCCAGCGGACCGAAGACGACCCGCCCGCCGAAGAGGATCCTCCTCAGGACGAAGAGGCCCCGGCGGAGGAGCAGCCCCAGGAAGACGAAGCGCCCGCCGATGAAGGCCCGCGCAAGCTGATCGACTTCAGCAACAAGCAGCACCTGGTCGCGCTCGGCATCGGGGCCGCGATGGTCATCGTCGGGGTGGTGTTGATCATCCTGCTCGTCGCAGGGGCCTGACGAAAGTCTCTCTTTCCCCCTCTCCCCGCGGGCGGAAAGGGTCGGGGAGAGGGCCTACGAGTCAAGTCTCAGCGGGTGCTGATGCGCGCGACGGGCTGAATGTTGAGCTCGGGCGAAAGCTCCTGGTAGCTCACCACCGAGAACGGCGGGTTGAACTCGTACTCGAGCAACTTGCGCACGTAGCGCCGAATGTCCATCGAGGTGAGGATCACCGGCCGCTGCGCGGTGGGAGGGAGGTGGCCGCACTCGTTCTTCACGGCCTGCACGATCTCCTGCGCGATGTCGGGCTCGAGGGCGAGGTGGGTGCCGGCCGACGTGCGCTTGATCGAGCTGCGAATCGCGTCTTCGATCTGCGGGTCGAGCAGGTACACCACCAGCGTGTTCGTGCCGCGCGCGTACTTGTGCGAGACGTAGCGCTTGAGCGAGCTGCGCACGTGCTCGGTGAGCATCACGCTGTCAGCTTCCATCTGCCCCTGCTCGGCGAGCGCCTGCAGAATGCCTCGCAGGTCGCGAATCGAGATCTCCTCTTCCACCAGGCGCCCGAGAATGTCGGTCAGCTTGAGCACGGTGACGACCTTCGGCACGACCTCCTTCACGATCGCGGGGAAGGCCTTCTCGAGCTGGTCGAGCATCGTCTGCACTTCCTGAAC
>JAYVNA010000638.1:0-11178 GCA_043758715.1 Archangium sp. | reverse complement strand
GCTCAAGCCGGCCAACCTGCTGGTGATGGACGAGCCGACCAACCACCTCGATCTCGATTCGTCAGAAGCCCTGATCGAAGCGCTCGAGGAATACACGGGCACGTTGATGTTCGTCTCGCACAACCGCAGCTTCCTCGACGCGCTCGCGACCCACGTGTGGGACGTGCGCGATCAGAAGGTGGTGCCGTACCCGGGCAACCTCGCCGACTACCTGCTTCACCTCGACGGTGAGGCCTCGGCGCGCGCGCGCGGCGAAGCGGTCGAGGTCAAGGCCGAGGCGAAGGGCCAGCCGACCGAGAAGGATCGCAAGCGGGTCGAGGCCGAGGCGCGGCAGGTGCGCAGCCAGCGAATGGGGCCGCTCAAGAAAGAGATCACCAGGCTCGAGGCGCGAATCGCCGAGCTGGAGGCCGCTCAGAAGGAGCGGGAACGGCAGTTGGTCGACCCGGCGTTCATGGCCGATTATGAGAAGTCGCGGCCCGTGCTCGATGCGCACCAAAAGGCCGGGACAGAACTCGAAGCGGCGATGGCGCGGTGGGAAGCGGCGAGCGCGGAGCTGGCGTCGCTCTCTGGTTAGCCCTCTCCCCGACCCTCTCCCCGTACAGGCCCCGCGGGGAGAGGGAGGGCCGTGAGTTACATCATCTTGCGGTACACGCCGACGACCCGGCCGAGGATCATCGTCTGCCGGAAGTCCGACTTGGCCACGTAGATCGGCTCCATGTCCTTGTTCGCGGGCTGAAAACGAATGCGATCGCCCTCGGGGAAGTAGCGCTTCACCGTGGCCTCGTCTTCGATCAACGCCACCACGATCTCGCCCACCGCGGCGTTCGGCGCTTTCTTCACGAAGATGAAGTCGCCATCGTGAATACCGTCTTCGATCATCGAGTTGCCCTTGACCCGCAGGGCGAAGACCTCTTTCCCGTTGCCGCCCAACAGGAAGCTGTCGATGCGCACGGTGTCTTCGATGTTCTCCTGCGCGAGGATCGGCGCGCCAGCGGCCACCCGGCCGAGCAGCGGCACCTCGATCATGTTGGCGTCGTTCTTCTTCGCGCCCAGGCCGAGGATCATGCGCGCCCGCTTGGTGGGCACGAGCGATCTGCTCTGCTGCTCGCCGCGGGTGAGGAAGCCCTTGCGCTCGAGCGCCTTGAGGTGGTCGTTCACCCCGTTGGTCGAGCGAATGTCCATCTCCTCGCCGATCTCCCGGATGGTCGGTGGAAAGCCACGGTCTTCAGTGGTTCGCTGAATGAACGTGAGGATTTCCTTCTGTCGATCGGTGATGTCTTCCATGGTCGGGCTCCGGGTGGTGCTGGATCTCTGTTCAGTATGGTTCCTGAACAGCCGTACAGAGTCAATTTTTTCAACGGGCCCCGATCCTGAGGCACACTGAGCCCCTCATGCTGCGCGGCGTCATTCTTGGGGGAATTCTGCTGTTCGCCAGCGGGTGCCGGGGCGGCTTGCTGGGTGGCATGTACACCCGTGATGGCGTCGCCTACCGGGTGGTCGAGCCCTCGGGCGACTGGCGGCGCATCAACTTCGACGACAACGATCTGGCCTGGGTCGCGAGGCAGGGGCACGTGATCGCGATCAACGCGACCTGCACCGGCCACGAAGACCCGCAGCTCGAGGTGCTCACCAACCACCTCGTGATCGGGTTCACCGACCGCGAGTGGGTGAGCAAAAGGAAGTTCGAGCTCGATGGCCGTGAGGCCATGCGTTCGCTCGTCAAAGCCCGGCTGGACGGCGTGGCCACCTCACTCGACCTGGTCGTGCTCAAGAAGAACGGGTGCGTGCACGACTTCAGCTACGTCAGCCCGACGGGCCAGGAAGCGACGCACCAGGCCGAGTTCGACGCGCTGATCGCCGGCTTCAAGCAGGAGCGCGCTCCGTGAGCGACGCGACGCCCGAGCAGGAACCGACCGACATCTCCGACATGGTCCAGCAGGAGCTGGCCGCGATTCTTCCGTTCTCCGCCCGCGTGCAAGACGCGTTCGGCGTCTTCGGCGGCATGGTGGTGATGTTCGTCCGCGCGGCGCGGCGCGCGTTCTCCCGCCCGTTCGCGCTCGGCAACGTCGCGTATCAGGTCGAGATGTTGGGCGCGCGCTCGTTGTCGCTCGCCACCCTGACCGCCGTGTTCGCGGGCCTGGTGATGACGCTGCAGTTCGCGTTCTTCATGGCGCGCTTTGGCATTCAGCACACGGTGGGCAAGGTGGTGGTGCTCACGCTCTTTCGCGAGCTGGGGCCCGTGCTCACGGCGCTCACCGTCGGCGCGCGCATCGGCTCTGGCATCACCGCTGAGCTGGGCTCGATGAAGGTGACCGAGCAGATCGACGCCATCTCGGCGCTCGGGGCGGACCCGATCAAGAAGCTCGTCACCCCGAGGCTGATCGCCTGCTTCCTCGTGATCCCCGCGCTCACCGCCTTGTCCGACGTCTTCGGAATGGTCGCCGGCAGCCTGGTGGCGAACTCGCAGTACGACATTCCGGTCGAGCAGTACTTCCGTTCGGCGGTCGAGACCGCGGACATCGTCGACTTCGGCTCGGGCATCGCGAAGAGCGCGGTGTTCGGCGTCATCATCGCGGTGGTCGGTTGTTACAAGGGCTTCGAAGTGAGCGGCGGCACCGAGGGCGTGGGCAAGGCCACCACCGAGACGGTCGCCATCACCTCGGTCGGCGTGCTGCTTTCAGACTTCTTCCTCACCAAGCTCTTCCTCGCCCTGTGAGTGAAATCGCGGCGGGTGAAGAGCTGATTCGCTGGAAGGACGTCTGGAAGGCGTTCGGGCCCAAGCGCATCTTCGAGGGGCTCGATCTCTCGGTGCGGCGGGGGGAAACGCTCACGATCATCGGCGGCTCCGGCACCGGCAAGAGCGTGATGCTCAAGTGCCTCATCGGCCTGCTCTACCCCGACCGCGGCAACATCTGGTTCGAGGGCGGCGACGTCACCACCTACGGCGAGAAGCAGATCCGCGAGGTGCGCAAGCGGGTGGCGATGGTCTTTCAGGGCGCCGCGCTCTTCGACTCGCTCACCGTGGCGGAGAACATCGCCTACCCGCTGCGCGAACACATGAAGGAGCTCTCGGAAGACGAGATCGCCGCCCGGGTGGCGAAGAACCTCAAGATGGTCAACCTGCCCGGCATCGAGGCGATGCGGCCCAGTGACCTGTCGGGCGGCATGCGCAAACGCGTGGGCCTGGCGCGGGCGATCGCGATCGAGCCCGAGGTGATCCTCTACGACGAGCCGACCACGGGCCTCGACCCCATCAGCACCCGGGTGATCGACGAACTGATCATCTCGATGAAGCACCAGCTGGGCTGCACCTCGATCGTGGTCACCCACGACATGGACAGCGCGTTTCGGGTCAGCGATCGCATGGCGATGCTCTCGAAGCGGAAGATCGTGGCCTCCGGTACGGTAGAAGAGATGCAGGCCTCGACGAACCCCGATGTGCGCGCGTTCTTCGACGCGAGGAAGAGCTGAACAATGGCGCAGCAACCACCCATGAACCCGGCCGATCGCGAGCGGCGGGTCATCATTCGCGCGGGCTTGTTCATCGCGCTCGGGCTGACGCTCGCGGGCCTCGTCATCTTCGTGATCGGCAAGGAACGCCGGTTGTTCGAAGAGCAGAACATCTACACGGGCGCCTTCGAGAACGTCGACGGTCTCGCCCTCGATTCCCCGGTGCGCCTGGGCGGTCTGAACGTCGGCAAGGTCTCGAAGATCAGCTTCGCGCCCGACCTCGGTGACAAGCGCATCATCGTCACCATGGAGATCAGCAATCGGTTTCAGGAGCGCATTCGCTCCGATTCGATCGCGCGCATCACCGGCCGCGGCGTGCTCGGCGACAAGGCGATCGACGTCTCGCTGGGCTCACCCGAGAAAGACGTGGTGAAGAACCACGGCGAGCTGCCCACGGGCACCTCAGGCGACATCAGCTCGTTGCTCAAGGCGACCGGCGAGGTGATCGACAACGCGGTGGGCATCACCCGCGACCTGCGCTCGGGCGTGCAGTCGTACACCACCCCTCAGATCCAGGACGACGTGACCCAGTTCATCCGCTCCGCGAAGAACATCGCGATGGAGATCGAGAAGGGGAAGGGCGTCGCTCACACCGTCATCTACGACAAGAAGGTCAGCGACGATCTCAAGTCGCTTTTGGCGACGGCCTCGGAGGTGGCGGTGCGGGTCGACAGTGCGGTGGCGAAGGTCGACGTGCTGCTGGCCGACGTCAAGAACGGCGAGGGTTCGCTCCACGCGCTCATCTACGACAAGAAGGTCGCCAACGCGGTCACCGAGCTGGGCGAGGCGGCTGATGAGCTCGCAAAGCTCATTCACGACGCCAAGACCACCAAGGACGGCGCGGTCTACCAGCTGGTCTACGGGGACGCGAAGTCGCTGCTCGGGGATCTCGCTTCGGCCGTCGCTGACGTGAAGAAGATCACCACCCGGGTCAACGCGGGCGAAGGCACCCTGGGCGCCGTGATCAACGACCCCACAGTGTACGAAGACCTCAAGGAGATCCTCGGGAACATCAAGCGCAACCGGGTGCTCCGGGAGCTGGTTCGCATGTCGATCAGCAACGGGGACAAGATCGACGCGTCGGGCAAGCCGGAGAGGTGAATCGAGCAGGTGAGCCGGTGTAGGTTTTTAGACGCGGGGCCAGAGCGGCCTACACTGCAGTTCCCCCGTGAGTGCGAAGCCCACCATCCTGTGTGTCGACGACGAGCAGAACGTGCTCGACGTGCTTCGCCGCATGTTCGAGCGGCTCGCCACCGTGCTCACCGCGCGTTCCGGGCCCGAGGCGTTGGCCGTGCTCCGCTCGCGCCCCATCGATCTGCTGATCACCGATCAGAAGATGCCCGAGATGACCGGCATCGAGCTGGTGCGTGAAGCGCGCAAGGAGGGCATCGGGGTCACCACCATCCTCCTCACCGCGTACACGAACCCGAATGATCTGATCTCCGCGATCAACGACGGGCAGGTGTTCCGCTACGTCACCAAGCCCTGGGACATCAACGATCTGACGATGACGGTGCGCAATGCGCTGTCCGTCGCCCAGCTGCGCAAAGAGAAAGAACGCCTGCTCGAGTCGCTGCACAAGCGGGTCGAGGCGCTCAACGTCATGTACGAGGTGAGCCGCCAGAGCGCGAAAGACGCGCCCTCGCTCGATGCCATCGTCGACCGGCTGCTGGCGACCGTGGGCCGGGTGCTGCCCCATGACGCAAGCGCGGTGTTGATCGAGTCGAGTGACGGTCAGACCGCGGCTTTAAGAATCCGGTGCACCAACGCGCTGTCTGAGAGCTCGCTCTTGCACGTCAAAGACTCCGTGCTCTCGTCGCACCGCAAGGCGGCCGGGGTGGCGCTGCCTGAAGAGCGAGTCAGCACCAACGTCAGCGGGGAAGTGGCGGGCATCGCCGAAGGGCTCTCGACCTTCGCGTGCGCGATCTCGGTGCCGCTCGTCTCGGAGAAACAGACCGTGGGCACGCTCGCCCTGTTCTCCACCCGGCCCGATTCGTACAGCACCGACGATGGTGAGCTGCTCGACCTGCTGGTCAACCAGACCACCGACGCGATCACCCACGTGCGCGCCGCCGAACGGGAAGCCCGGCTTCGCATCGAGCAGATGGTGGAGGCGATGGGCGATGGCGTGATCTTGACCGACGCGAAAGGGGGCGTGGTGGTGGCCAATCGCGCGGCCCGCGAGTTCCTGGGCGTGCCGACCGATGATCCGCGGCCTGACTTCGAGAAGCTCACCGCGACGTTGGGCTTCTCGCCCTTCGAGTTGGTGCGCGGCTGGGAATACGGCGGCACCAAGACCATGCGCGAGGAGCTGCGGCTGGGGGAGCGCGATCTCGAGTTGGTCATCACGCCGGTTGCCGGGGGGGCGCGCGAGCTGCGCGGCCTGGTGATGGTGCTGCGCGACGTCAGCGAGCAGAAGCTGCTCGCCCAGCGAAAAGACGAGTTCGTCGGAATCATCAGTCACGAGCTGCGCACGCCGCTGACCTCCATCGCGGGGGCGCTTGATCTGGTGCTCAACCGGCTCGCAGGCGACATCACCGAGAAGCAGAAGCGTTTTCTGGGCATGGCGCGCGAATCGACCGAGCGGCTCAATGCCCTGGTCGACGATCTGCTCGATCTCGCGAAGTTCGAGCAAGGCGGCATGCGCATGGACTTTCAGCTCATGCACCTCGATGAGCTGGTGAAGGTCGCCGTCGAGCGCTACGGGCCGTCGTTCAACGAGCGCAAGGTCGAGGTGAGCTTCGAAGTCGCGGCCACCGACGTGAAGCTGCTGGCTGACCCCAATCGCATCAACCAGGTGATCAACAACCTGCTCACCAACGCCGTGAAGTTCACCCCGCAGGGGGGCTCGGTGAAGGTGACCGTCGGTCACTCATCGGAGCTGCCGGGCAGCGCGGTGCTCTCGGTGTGGAACTCGGGCGAGACCATCGCCGAGGCCGATCTCGAGCGGATCTTCGATCGCTTCGAGCAGGCGCGTTCGGCCAAGACCCGTTCGCTGCCGGGCACGGGGCTGGGCCTGTCGATCTGCCGCACCATCGTCGAGGGCCACGGAGGCCGCATCTGGGCTGAGGCGGTCAACGATGGGGCCCGTTTCGTCGCGGTGTTCCCCGAGGAACCGCCGGAGCATGCTTCCGCAGAAGAACCGCTCAAGAGCGTGCGCGGCACCGTGCTGGTGGTGGAAGATGACACCCAGATTGCCTGGCTGCTGAAGGCCCGGCTGCTCGACGCGGGGTTCAAGGTGATCGTCGCTGAGCGAGGCCATGACGCGCTCGCGGTCGCGCGGCGGGTACGGCCTGACGTGATCACGCTCGACCAGCGCCTGCCCGACGTCGAAGGGCTGGGCCTGCTCGAGATTCTCCGCCACGACCCAGAGACCAAGGCCGCGCGGGTGTTGATGGTGTCGGGCGTCGACGTGCGTGAGGAGGCCTTGCGCGCCGGGGCCAGCGCGTTCCTGCTCAAGCCGCTCACCACCGCGAGCTTCCTCTCGAGCGTCGAGGCGCTGCTGAAGGAACACCAGGGCAGCCGCGGGCGGGTGCTGGTGGTCGACGATGATCCGCAGATCACGGCGATCTGCGCCGAGGTGCTCTCGAACCAGGGCTTCGACGTCGATCGCGCGGAGACCGTCGCTGAAGCGACCGCGGCCATCGCACGCAAGCGGCCAGAGTTGCTGCTGCTCGACGTGTCGCTGCCTGATGGTGATGGGTTCCGCTTCTTCGAGACGCTCAAGGCTGATCGGGCGGGCGGGCCGATGTCGGTGATCTTCATCTCGGCGCGCTCCGACACCTCGGCCAAGGTGCGCGCGCTCAAGCTGGGCGGCGATGACTACCTGACCAAGCCGTTCGACGCGCTCGAGCTGGGGGCGCGCGTCGAATCAGTGCTGCGCCGCCGCAATGCCGACACCGGCGCGAGTCCCACGACCCAGCTCCCCGGGTCCGCGGCGATCGAACGCGAGGTGCAGCGAAGGCTGCGTGAGCAGGCGCCGTTCGCGTTCTGCTACCTCGATCTCGACAACCTGAAGGCGTTCAACGACTTCTACGGCTTCGCCAAGGCTGACGGCGTGGTGAAGCAGACGGCCGATCTGTTGCGCGAGGTCGTCTCGCAGTTGGGTGACGGCTCGGAGTTCGTCGGTCACGTCGCGGGCGATGACTTCGTGTTCATCGTGCGGCCGGAACAGGTCGATTCGATCTGCCGGCGTGTGATCGAGTCGTTCGATCGGATCATTCCGCTCTATTACGAGCGGGGCGATCGCGAGCGCGGGTACATCGAGGCGGAAGATCGGTATGGGCAGCGGCGCCGCTTCCCGGTGATGAGCGTGTCGATCGCGGCCGTGATGACGGATGGCAAGGTCGATCACCCCGAGCTGGCTCGGCAGGCAGCGGAGTTGAAGAAGCGCGCGAAGGCGGTCACCGGCAGCGTGGTGCTCCGCAGCGATCAGCTGGAGACTGAACGCAACATCGAGTGATCTTCTCAAGGTATCGTCGCGCCCATGCTGCGGCTTTCCCAGAAGCTGCTCCTGTTCGTGCTCGCGGCGGCGGTGATCCCGCTCGCGTTCGCGGGCTTCTGGCTGCTGCGTGAAGCCGAGCGGGAATTGTCGCAGCGGCTCGAGCGCGAACAACGCGCGCTGGCCGCCGCCGCCGCCGAAGCAACGGGAACGCAGCTGGCCGTCTCGCTCGAATCACTCGCGCAATCCGCGCTGTTGATCGACTGGCCGAAGGTGACCGCCGACGAAGCGAATGGCGGCCTGCGTCTGCTCGCGAGCCAATCTTCGGTGGTGGTGGCGGGCACGCTCGTCGATCCATCGCGGCCGCAGCTCACCCCGATGATCGAGCCGCTCGAGGGGCGGCCGTCGATCAAGCTCACCCACGATGAGCTCGCGAAGCTGCTCCCGCTGGTGACCCTCGCCACCTTCGGAGAGCCGGGTCAAATGGCCCTCGGTTCCGCGCAGGACAGCGGTGGGGGCCCCTGGATGCCGGCCGCAATTCAGGTGGGGCCCCGCGGCGCCGAGTCACCGATGGTGGTGCTCGCGCTCACCCTCACGGTCCTCGATCGCTGGCTGGTCGAACACGCCCCCCCGGTCACCACCTTGGAGATCGTCGACGCGGATGGCCGGGTAGTGGCGAGCAGCCAATGGCACCAGAAGGTCGCCTCCCTCGAGCCGGAGCGGATGGCGGCGGTGCGTGCTGGGCTCGAGCTCGCGACCTCTTCCACCGAGCAGCTCTCGGTGGCGAAGGTGCCCGGCAAACTCGGGCTGACGGCGGTCACTTCGATTCCCCTCGAGGCCGCGCGGCAGCCGATTCGATCCCTCCGCCGGAGCGTGCTGGGTGGCATGGGCGCCACCGTGCTGCTGCTGGTGATCGTCTCGCTCTTCTTCACCCGCTGGCTCGCCTCGCGCCTCGAGCAGCTCGGCACCCTGGCCGACGCCTTCGCGAGGGGCGATCTCTCCAAGCGGGCCCAGCTCACCGGTGACGACGAGCTGACTGCGTTGGGAAAGACCTTCAACGCCATGGGCGCCGAGCTCGAGAGCTCGCGGGCCCGGCTGCAGCAGTGGAACTCCGAGCTCAAGTTGAAGGTCGACGAGGCCACTGCCGAGCTGCGCGCGGCCCAGGCGCACCTGCTCGAGGCCCAGAAGCTCGCGGCCATCGGTCAGCTTGGCGCGGGGGTGGCGCACGAGATCAACAACCCGCTCGTCGGCATTCTCGGCAACGCCCAGCTGATGCTGATGGACGTGAAGGACACGGACGACAACTTCTCGCTGCTCAAGCAGATCGAAGAGAGCGCGCAGCGGTGCAGGGAGATCACCCTGCAGTTGCTCCGCTTCTCGCAGAAGCGCGGTGAGGTCTCGCTCGCGCCGATGGATCTGTGCTCGCTGGTGAAGAAGACCCTCTCGCTCGAGAAGGAGCGCTCGCCCGGCGTCACCCTCGACGTCGCCCTGCCCACGGGGCCGCTGATGGTCGATGGTGACAGCGAACAGCTCGAGCAGGTGCTCGCTCAGCTATGCGTCAATGCCCGCACCGCCATGCTGGCGAGCGAGACGAAGCAGTTGAAGATCGACGTCGCGGCCACGGCCGAAGGTGCTTCGCTTTCCATCACCGACACCGGCAAGGGCATCGCTCCCGAGAACCTCACCCGGATCTTCGAGCCGTTCTTCACCACCAAGGACGTGTGGACCAACATCGGTCTGGGGCTCGCGGTCGCTTACCGGGTGGTGCAGGAACACCAGGGAAGGCTCGAGGTGTTCAGCGAACCGGGGAAGGGCGCCCGCTTCGTGATCTCGCTCAAGGGCGTGGGTACCACCACCCGGCACGCAGGCGCCGCGGTGGTCGATGTGGGCGGACAAGGCAAAGGCATCACCGGCTGAGTGCAGTAAGAAGGTGAAAGCCGATGTCTGGACGCGTCCGTTTCACTCTGATCCTGATCGCCATCGCGGCGATGGTGCCATTGGCGTGGTGGTTGTTCCTCGCTGATCCCCCGGCGCCGCCGCAGTGGGTCGTTCCTCCGCCGGCGGTCGCGGTGGTCGATGCGGGCCCGCGCGCGGTGGAGATCAAGCTTGGCGAGCTCACCGGCACCGTGCAGATTCGTCATGGCCTCGATGGTGGTTGGCAAGACGCGCGGCCCGGTGACGCCCTGCTGCCCAGCGACGGCGTGCGCACCACCGACGGCAGCTACGCCGTGCTCGTCGGCGGCGAGACCTGGGAAGTGAAGATGGAACCCGGCACCGAGGTCGGCATCGGCGATCTGAAGGAAAGCATCAGCCGGCTGCTCCTCGAGAGCGGCATGGCGAAGGCCACGGTGAAAGGGCAGGGCCGGCACACCTTCGAGGTGCGCGCGCAGGGCAGCGACGCTTCGGCCAGCACGGATGGCGGCGTGTTCACCATCGCCAGCAACGGCAAGGGCACGGTGGCCGTGGGCACCGAGAGCGGCGAAGTGGCGTTCTCAGGCGGGGGCCGGGTGGTGATCGTTCGCGCCGGCCAACAATCGATCGTGAAGCCGGGTCAGGCGCCCAGTGCGCCGGTGACGATTCCTTCATCGCTGCTGCTGAAGGTGGCGCTGCCGTCGAAGAAGACGATCAACACGCCGAAGCTGGTGCTCAAAGGCGAGGTGCCGCCCGGCTCGATGGTCGAGGTGCAGGGCCGCATCGTGATGGTCGATGACGCTGGGCGGTTCGAGGTGCCGGTCTCGCTCAAAGAAGGGAAGAACCCCCTCAACGTGCGCGCGCGCAGCGTGGGCGGGATCGAGGCAAAGCAGAGCGGCCTCGTCGAACTCGACACCACGGTGAAGGCGCCGACGATCGATCCCGGGTTGTGGAAGTAGTTACCTCGCCCGGCGTTCCTCGAGGGCCTTGAACTCGCCCGGGTCCATCCCCACTGAGCCGAAGTGTCGATCAGGCGCGACCTTCTCGCCGTGGAAATCACTGCCGGCGGTGCAGCACAGGCCCATCTCCTTCGCCCACTTCTGAAACAGCTCGCGTTGGCTGGGCGGATGATCGCGATGAATCGACTCGATTCCATCGAGGCCCGCCTTCGCCATCGTCTCGACCTCAAGCCGATTGACCCGTGAGCTCCCCGGGTGCGCGATGGTCGCCGTGCCGCCCGCGCCGTGAATCAGGTTGATCGCCGTCTCGACCGGAAGCTCGAAGCGCTGCACCCACGCCGAGCGCCCATCACCCAG
>JAYVNA010000637.1:0-3626 GCA_043758715.1 Archangium sp. | reverse complement strand
GGGCGCGAAGATCATCAGGGGAATCGCGAGCACCGAGGCGATACCGCCGCCGATGAAGCTGAACTTCTTCTTCTTCTGAATCGAGCCCAGCAGGCCTTCGCGGCCCTTCGACGAGGTCATCATCGAGCGCCAACCCGGCTTGACCAGCGACGCGCCCTCGAGCTTGCCGAGCACGAACAGGGTGCCTTCGACGGGCACGAACTTCTCGGTGGCCTTGAAGCCGGTGGTCCAGCCGCTGTCGCTGGCGATGACCGGCACGTCGTAGGTCAGCTCGCCGAACTGAATGTGCGAGCTGCCGGAGTGCCCGTTGAGCTCCTTCTTGAAGCCGTCCTTCATGTTGTCGAAGTCGGCGCCCTTGCTGACGTCGATCATCACCACGCCGGAACCGTCATCGAGGCCGAACACCGCGCCGCCCTTGAGGGTGGTGAGCGTCTCGCTGCCCTTGACCGTCTTGGTGCCGTCCTGGGTGGTCTCGGTCTTCTCGTACAGCCGCTCGACCTTCACCTCGTAGGCGAGGCAGGGCTGCTTGGTGCAGGGCGAGAGCAGCTCGGTGGCGGGGGGAACGACCTTGCCTTCGGTCGACATCGCGCCCTTGGGATCGGGGGAGATGGGGTTCTTGGCGATCTCACCGGTGCGCTTGAACGGCGCCGCGAGAATGCGCTTGCCCTTGAGGTGGTTCCACAGCCCAAAGCCCAGCACCGCGAGACCGACGATTAGCAGCAACGCACCCATCTGGAAGCTCCCCTGAAAGCGGCGACGTCGCCGCGTGTGGCTTCAAGACCCACCGGGTCCCCCAGATGTGAAATTTGGTTTCAGGTCACCAGAAGACCATCAGCCCTGCGGAGAGCGATGGGTAGGCGAACCAGTTGAACGAGGACTCGGCCGCGGTCTGACCGTAGTTGAGGCCCGTGAAGGTGAGGTCAGCGCTCGCGATCAATGCCACCGCCTGCGCGAGCCGGACCTTGAGCGTCAGCCGCGGAGCCACCGCGAAGACCACCGTCATCTGCCGCGCGTCGTAGAGCTGCGCGAGCACCCCGGGCCCGAGCTCGAGGCCCAGGCCGAGCTGCAGTCTCCAGAGGTCGAGCGCCACCCGGTAGCCCACGCGCAGCTGAGCGCCCGCTTCGTTGGCCGCCTCACCACCGCCCACCGGCGCGGGATCGAAGCTCATCTCGCCCAGGCCAAGCAGGTGCAGCGCGCCTGCGAGCCGGCCTCCACCGAATGACACGAAGGTCGTGGTGAGCGGCTCGACGTCGACCCTCAGCTGCCACTTGGGACCTTGTGCGGTGCCGATGGGCGCCAGAATGCGGCCCGTGCCGCCGAGGCTCACGCCCACGCCGGTCTGGTTGTTCGAGCGGGGCACGTCGAGCGTTTGCACCACCATCGGGCCGCCCTTGGCCGCGACGATCACCGACGAATGAATCGGAGTCAGCGCGCTGAACTGCACCACGTGCCGCATGCCGTCGGTGAGCGTGACCCGGCCGCCGTACCCCTGGCCGCCCTTGAACAGGCGCAGGCCGTACTGGCCGGCCGCCAGCGCGACTTCACGCGCGCCACCGACGACCTCGACGATCACCTGATCGCGCGCGAGATCGATGACCAGGCTGCGATCGGCTTCGGGCAGCACCAGCATCGAGGAAGGCCTGAGCAGTGAGGAGAGCACCAGCTCGCCCTGACCTGAGAGCTTGAAGTCGTAGTTCGGGTGCTGGGCGCCGACCGGCAGCATCGCCGTCGAGACCACCGTGCGGTCGTACGCGTACTTGTACGCCTCGGCGAGGGTCACCAGCTTGTCGCCCGAGGCATCTGCCGCGCCGCGAAGGCCGGAGATGAGGTTGTGGGTGAAGAAGCTGCCCATCACCTCGCTCGACTCGAGGGCGGCTTCGTCGGCCGCGCTCGAGGTGATGAAGGCCTCGCCGCTGGTCTGCAGGGTGTCCGCGAGGTGAATGGTGAAGCTGTCGGCGGGCTTGCCGCCTTTTTCGCGCAGCCCCGCGCCGCTGCGGCAGGCGTCGACCACCACCAGGCGCACGTCGCCGCCGGTGCCCGCGAGCAAGGCCTTCAGGCGGGCGTAGGCGAGCTTCTCGCGGCCCAGCTCGATCGCCTCACCGTCGGAGTGACCGGAGAAATAGAAGAACAACACCGTGCGCACGTCGGGCGACTTCTTGAAGAACGCCACCCGATCTCGCGCTTCGCCGATGGCGCGCTCGAGCTGGTTGACGCCCTGGCCCTGCAACAGCATCACGTCGTCCGACGAGACGTCGCCCAGCTCGACCATCACGCGCGCCATCTTGCCGGCGTCGCTCTCGGCGTAGCGCAGGGGGGGCATCTCACCGCTGCCGGCGTTGTTGCCGACCACGATGGCCAGGCGCTTGGTTTCGGCGTTGGCGAGGGTGGAGAGGAGAAGAAGAAAAAGCGTCAGCCCTCTCCCCAACCCTTTCACGGCGCGACCTTCACGAACTCCGTGCTCACGAAGCGCACGCCCGGCAGCTTCGGGTTGTTCGGGTCAGCCTTGAGCGCCGCTTCGACCTGCTCCGCGGTCACCGGCTCGTCCGACAACACCGCCACCACGCGCTCGGCGCCCAGGGTTTCATCGAGCTCGACCTTGGTGGGCAGCTCGAGCTTCGTCTTCGCCGGAGTCACGGGCTGGCTCTGCTGCGCTCCGAACGGGTGGTAGACCGAGAACACGCCGGCGCCGTCACGGCTGGCCACCATCAGGTACTTCGCCCCAGCCGGATTCACCATGAAGCCGATGCGATCCTTCGGCTGCAGCGTGCTCCCCGGGGCGACTTGAAAAACGCCCCCGGCCCCCCGAACCGCGAACACTTCGAGGGACGCCTGGGCGCCGCCCTTGATGCCCACGTACACGTCATCTTCGGTCTGCGTGCCCGGCCCCATGCTGGCGACCACGGCGGCCGCGGCCGCCACGGCCATCACGGGAATCAAGATGCGCAGCTTGAAGCGGTCGAAGAAGTGAGGGCGGAAGGCAAACGCCCTCATAAAGAAGCTGGCGCGCGACGCGGCGACCCGGGCCTCCACTTTGGGCAGGGTGCGCGCGAAGACGAACTGCTCGAAGCGCTGCTTGTCTTCGTTGAGCTCACGCCAGCGGCCGCGGCACTCGTCACAGCCGTCGAGGTGTTGTTTGGCCTCGGTGGCCTCGGTGGCGGGCAGGGCTGCCAGCAAGAGCAGGTCGATGGCCTCGCTCGAAAGGTGGCCTCGGGAGAGAAGAGCGTTCATGCGACACCGTCCCTGCTGACGAACTTCTTCGATCGATCGATGAATTCCTGGAGACGGTTGATGACCGTGCGCCGCGAGATGCCCAGGGTGGTGGCCACCTGTTCCTGCTCGAGCCCGTCGACGTAGTAGAGCACCGCCACTTCCTGCAGCTTCTCAGGAGCCCTTCGAATCAGCTTCATCGCGGTCTCCCGATCGAGCAGGTCGACCTCGGGGCTGACGTTGTCGCCGTGCTCTGGCATTTCGTCCGGGGCGGTGGGCTCAGCCTGCCGCGACCGATCGCGGATCTGGTTGAGGCAGTAGTTCGTGCTGATCCGGTAGATCCACGCCAGCGCGGTGGCGTCGTCCGGCGCGCTCTCGATGTGTTTGTGTACACGCACGAAAACCTCCTGCGTGGCGTC
>JAYVNA010000636.1:0-3627 GCA_043758715.1 Archangium sp. | reverse complement strand
GGCCACCAGGAGCACGACCGCGAGGCCTCGGGAAACCCAGAGCGCGGGGGCCAGGGTGGCGAGCGCGGGAGCGGCGGCCGCGGCCATCGGGAAGGGCGCGAGGGCTCCATTGACGAGCACCAGCGCGCTCGCGGGCAGCACTCCGACCAGCACCACACCCAACGCGTGTATCGCCATCGGCATCACCATCGGTGCCGTCGCGTCTTCACCCACGTGCAGCGCCGGGTCGCGCGGGTTGCCGAGGAAGACCACTCCGAACGCGCGCACCATCGACAACGCACTGACCGCGCCCACGAAGGCCAGCCCGGCCGCGGCAACGGTGAGGGCGACATTCTGTTCCGGGTGAGGGGCCTGGCCCGAGAGCAGGCCCGAATAGATGACGAGCTCGCTGAAGAAGCCGTTGAGGGGAGGCAGCGCGCAGATCGCGACCGCCCCGATCAAGAAGAGCATCGCCGTGCGGGGCAGCTTCTTCGCCAGCCCTCCCAAGCGCTCGAGATCGACGGTGTGGGTCGCGTGGTAGACGGCGCCTGCCGCGTAGAAGAGCAGGCACTTGAACAGCGCGTGGTTGAAGAGGTGCAGCAGCCCGCCTGCGAAGCCGATCATCGCGAGCGCAGGCACGTCCCAGGACCAGCCGAGGTAACCGACGCCGAACCCGATGGCGACGATGCCCACGTTCTCCGTCGAGGAGTATCCGAGCAGCCGTTTCAGATCGCGCTGCGTGGCCGTCGAGAGCACGCCGAAGAGCGCCGACAACCCGCCGAACGCGAGCACGGTCCAGCCCATCCATTCCTCGGGCTTGCCCATCAACAGGGTGAAGCGGAGGAAGCCGAAGAGCCCGGCCTTGTGAATCACGCCCGACATCAGGGCTGAGACGTGGGCGGGCGCGGCGGCGTGAGCGCGCGGCAGCCAGCTGTGAAAGGGAAAGAAGGCCGACTTGAGCGCGAAGGTGATGCCCAGCAGCAGGAAGATGCTCGAGCGCATCGAGCTGGGCTGCGAGAGGAAGACGCCGAACGCGGGGAACTCCATCGAGCCCGTCGCGCTGTGTAACAGCATGAAGGCGGCGACCAGCACGAACAGGCCGACCTGGGTCGAGACGATGTAGTTGAAGCCGGCGAACCGAATCTTCTGGTTCTTGGAGTCCCAGATGACGAGCAGCCAGGCGGCGACGGCGGCGATCTCCCAGCCGAGCAGGAAGACCAGCGCGTTGTCGACCGAGTAGACGATCACGAACGAGAGCGAGACCACCGTGAGCAACGCGTAGTGCGTGCCTCCGCGCCGCCCCTTTTCGAGGTGGGGCTCGAGGTAGCCGGTCGCGAACACGGTGCCGAGCAGGGTCATCGGCAGCGACCACGCGAGGAAGAACGCGCTCAGCCCGTCGAGGTGCACCGAGATGTGTTCGATCGGCTGCGGCCAGCTCCACGAGGCGATCATCGGCGGAGCGCCCGCGAGCAACGGAGCGATTCCCGCGATCACCAGCACCGACGCAAGGCCCTGACTCCCGATCGCCGCTGCCGCGCTGAACCGGTTGTTTCGGAGCGCCGCCGACAGTGCAGCGCCGATCAACAGCACCGGGAAGCTCGCGAGGAACAGCGTCACGGCGAGATGAACCTTTCTTTGACGACCAGCGACAATTTGAAGGTGGCTGCTGCGTGAGTTCGGAGCCCCGTCATGCGCGCCCCGCAACGTGGCTTCGAATCACATCGACCAGCTGCCATGCGAGCACCGGCCGCACCAACAGAACCACGTTCGTTCCGCCCAGGCGGGTGTGCCCGGTAAAGCGGGCCGGGGAGGCGGTGAGCACGATCACCAGGCGTTCCGGCAAGGCCTTCATCGCCTGGCTCACCCAGGTGATGATCGCCTCTGGGCCGAACGCGTCGGCGAAGAGCACCAGCGCGGTTTGCACTCCCACCAGGTGGGCCGCGTTCACCAGGGTGGCCCAGCGGTGCACCCCGAAGCCCCGCTCCGAAAAGTACTGCGGGAGCTTCTCGGTCTCGGGTTCCTGCGCCCCGACGAGGCCCACGCTGCTCTGGCCGACGCCCCAGCCCATTTATGGAAACCCCGCGATGAGCCGCGCCACCAGCGAGCTGCCCCGGACCCGCGGATCCTTGAGGTGAATGAGGGCGGCCAGCTGCCTGGTGGAGACGAGGTGTTCGTCGAGCTCGATGATGGCGTCGCTGCCCTCATCGGTGCCGCGCTTGATCCAGAGCCGCAGGGGATCGCCGTCGACTGTCGCTGACTTCTGCACCATCCACGACAGGGGGATGCGCCCGCCCAGGCCGTTGTAGGTGACCATCGCGGTCCCCAGCGGCGCGGCACGCAGCCAGCGCTCGACGGTGCGCACGTCACGCAAGAAGCCATCGGGCGAGCCGGGGAACTGTTCGTCGTAGCGCTCCCAGGGCTCCATCAGGTGCTCTGCGAAGGGGTTGAAGAAATAGAAGCCGTCGAAGCAGCGCACGTCGATGGTGTGCAGCGGCTCGTCGAGGATCACCACCTCGGCGCTCAGCTTCTGAGCCAGGTGACGGGACGCGAGAGCCAGGTCCTGGCGCAGCTCCAGCCCCCACACCCGATGGGAAGAGCTGAGCGAGGCGATCGTGCAGAACTTTCCCACGCCTGAGCCAACGTCGAGCACCCGCAGCGCCCCGGCCTCCGTGAGCCAGCGCGATGCGGTCTGCGCGACCTCAACGCTCGACCAGAAGCTCGCTGAGCGAATTCGCGGACGGGTGGGGAGCAGCGAATCGAAGTGAAAATCGGGCACCGGGCGGTGTTCCGAGAGGGCCTGGCGGATCTCCTCCACGAGCCGGTCCGACGCCTCGATCACGGGTGGAGACGCAGCCCAGTCCATGACAGGCTCGGACTGCAGCTTTGGGTCCGCCCGTAAGGCATTGAAACAACAGGGACGCGCCGATGGGTACAAGCAGAAGAAGACAAGATGTCGTTCTTTTTGAGCCGGTGTTCGTTTCGAAAGCGATGAAACGGCTCGATGAAGACATCCAGAAGGTCGCTGAAAAGGACGTAACGGTCACCCTCCTGGGCGAGAGCGGCACCGGCAAGGACATCATGGCCAGGCGCTGCCACGAGCTCTCTCACCGGCGCGCAGGGCCTTTCGTCCCCATCAACTGCGCGGCGATCCCCGAGGCGCTGTTCGAGAGTGAGCTCTTCGGCCGCGAGCGGGGCGCGTTCACCGGATCGACCGAGCGGGCCATCGGGAAGATCGAAGCGGCGTCGGGCGGTACGCTCTTCCTCGATGAGATTGGTGAGCTGCCGTTGTCGCTGCAGCCCAAGCTGCTCCGCTTCCTCGAGTCGCATCGCTTCATGCGCGTGGGCGGAACGGTGAAGCTGGTCGCCGACGTGCGGTTGATCTGCGCCACCTTGAAGTCGCTCCCCGACGAGGTGGCCGCGGGCCGGTTTCGGGCTGATCTGTATTATCGGATTCAGGGCATCAGCTTCACCGTGCCCCCGTTGCGCGAGCGCCCGGCCGACGTGGAGCCGCTGCTCGACTTCTTCCTCAGCCAGGTCAGCGCGCAGCACGGCGTGACCGCGCCGACGTTTCCCAAAGCGGTGCGAGCGCGGCTGGCCAGCTGGCGGTGGCCCGGCAACGTGCGCGAGCTGCGAAACCTGGTGGAGCAG
>JAYVNA010000635.1:0-3628 GCA_043758715.1 Archangium sp. | reverse complement strand
CCGTCACCACCGTCACGCCAGCGTCCACCGTCGTCACGACCGGGTCAGACGAGTTCTGCGCGATGATGCCGACGATGATGCCCAGGGCGAGGCCGCCGATGAGCACGATCGCCCAGACGCGATTGCTGCGAATCGGAACCACGTTCTCGGTCGAGAGCGGCTGAGAGTTCTTGCCCTCGGTGTCGCTGAAGAACTGGTCTTCGAGCGCGGGCGGCGCGGGCTTCGGCGAAGCAGAGACCTTGCCCAGGGGCGTCAACGTGACCGCTGGGGGGGCGGCCACCGCGGGCGGGGCAACGGGAGCTGGCGGCGGGGGCAGAGGCGCCGGAGGTTTGACAGCGATCGCCGCGATCGGAGGAGGCGTGGGCGGGGTCGGAGGCGGCATCGGCACCCGCGCGGCGGGCGTCACCGTTTCCGAGACCGGCTCGATCGGCACCAGGTCTTCAACCGGCATGAACGAGACCGGCGCGGCCGGAGGAGGCACGGCGGTCACGTCGCGGCGCTCGAGCGCTGCGCCACCGAACACCGGGGGCGCGCGTGGAGGTGAGGGCCGGGCAGGCGGCGGGGGCGCGGGCACCGGCGAGGTCTTCGGCTCGTAGCGGTTCCACCCCGAGGTGGCTCCCCAGGAGCTGCTGGTCTGAAGTCCTTCACCTTCGATCGACGCCCACTGATCGAGCAACTGGCGGCGGGCGCGCTCGAGCTCGCGGGGCGGCAGTTCCACCAGGAACTGGGAACCGGGCGCGGGGGACGGGCTGGTCGCGGGCACCGGGAGCACCGGGGCGGGAGCGCTGTGACCGCGCGGGCGGGGCTCGAAGCGGTGCACGTCGGCGCGGGAGGCCTCCAGCGCGGGCAACGCCACCACCGGCGGGCGGCTGGCCAGGAAAATCTCGGGCGGCGCGGGCGGAATGGAAGGCGGCGGCTCGAGCTCGACCGGGACTTCGATCGGCTCTTCCTCCATCGGCATGGGCGGCAGCTCGGGTTCGGCGGCCTCGATCTCCTCGACTACCGCGGGCACCGAAGGCGGAATGTGCGGAACGTCAGGCACCACCATCGGCACCGCCGGGGGCATGGTGCCGGCAGGCGTGACCGAGGGAGGCCCGACCGCTTCTCCACCGGTCGGCGCGGGGCCGGTGTTGAGCCATTCCTCGATGCCAGGCTTCCGGGGTCGTTCGCTTTCAGCGGACGGCGCGCCCACTTCTTTGATCAGCCCCTCGAAATAGAGCTTCGAGATGATGCCCAGCGCGGCGAGGTCTTCGAAGTCGGAGTCATCGACCACGCGCGAGAGGTTGCGGCGGCCGTCGAAGAGCCGCAGCAGGCCGTTCACTTCGTCGGGGATCTCCGCGAGCCGATCGGACAGCTGCGAGTAATCGAGCTCGAAGATGGTCTCGAGCGGGGGCAGCTGCTCGAGCATGCGGCCCCACTCGTCGAGGCGGCGCATGCCTTCCATCAACAGGCCCTGGGTCGAGACCTCGATGCGCTCGGGGCGATCGATGGGCACGAACGAGACCTCGAACTTGCCCTCGAAGGTGTTCAGCATCCGGTAGAAGGCGTTTTCGCCTCGCAGCCGGCCCAGCTCCGAGTCGACGACCCGGCCTTCCTTGAAATACACGATGCCGGCGCGATCGCCGTCGAGCTTGATGATGCCGGTCTTGCGGCCGATCTCGAAGGTCTGCACGAGATCGACGACGCCCATGTCGCTGAGGTTTCCGACGAAGCCGTTCTTCGTCTCCTTCTTCTCGCTGCGATCCTTCTCCACCTTCTGGAGAATCATGCGCGCGCGGGTGACGACCTCTTTGATGTAGATGGGCTTGGTCAGGTAGTCGTCAGCGCCCTGCTCCAACCCCTTCACCTTCGACTCGACGGCCTTCTGGTTGGTGAGGAAGACGAACGGAATGTGGCGGAACCGATCGTCGCTCTTGAGCACCTTGCAGAGCTCGAAGCCGTCCATCTCCGGCATGCGCGTTTCAGCGAGCACGAGATCAGGAGGGCTGATCTGAACTTTCTCGAGTGCGTCTTTTCCGTGAATGGCCGTCGTGACCTGAAAGCCAGCCTTCTTGAGGCTGACCTCCATGACGCGAAGGCTCTTCGCGTCAGCATCGACCAGCAGGAGGTGCTGCTTCGCCACGGGGTAACGCCCTTTCGTACGGGAACCGGCCGGATGTTTCGTCTTGCTACGCGGGGTGTCAACGTTTCCAATGCATCAGATGGTCTCTGATCAGCGCAGAGAAGAACGAGCGGCCGTGGAAGCCCGCTTTTCAGCCCGCGATTCCAGCGGGGCGGGGACCCTCACCTTCACCAGCGCTGACGTCTCATCAGGGGGCGCTTTTCTCAAGTCGGACCTGCTGCTCGAACAGGGAGAGGCGCTCTCACTGTCATTTGACGTACCCGGGGTGGGGCCCGTGGTGGCGCAGGCCCGGGTGGCCTGGGTGCGGCGCTTTCCCGAGATCGGGCAGGTCGCCGGCATGGGCGTGCAGTTCCTGGCGCTCAAAGAGACCGAACGGGCCGCCATTCTGCGGTGGCTGGGCCGGTAAAGAAGCTTTTCAGCCGAAAAAGCCTCCGCCGCCCTTCTTGGGCTCGCCCGCCGCCTTCTTCTTGCGCATCTCGATGAGCCGGAGTTCCTGGTTGGCCTCGAGGTGCTTGGGGTTGGACCGCACCGCCTCGCGGAAGTGTTTTTCGGCGCGATCCATGTCGCCTTCGACGCGGCCGATCACGCCCAGCTGGTAGTGCGCGCGATCGCTGCCGGCGTCGATGCTGAGCGCCTTCTGCATCATCTGGCGCGCGGCGGCTGACTCGGCCTTGCGGGTGGGGTCCATGTAGATGGACCAGGCCTGGGCGGCGAGGCTGTTGGCCGCCTTGTCGAGGGCGTGGCTCTTGGCGAAGTGCTGCTCGGCCTGTTTGTAGTCGCGCTTCTTGAAGAAGACCTCGCCCATCTTGAAGAGGTCGCCGGCCTGTTGCTGGGAGAAAGCGGGGCGCTGGGGGCTGTTCTGCGCGGTGACCCAGGCGGCGCGTTTGGTGTCGTCGTAGAGGATCTCGTAGGCCTCCCGAATGCCTTCGAACACCGCGCTCATCTTCTGGGCGAGGTGCGGCAGCGAAGGCGGCAGGCGATCGGGGTGGAAGATCTTCGCCAGGTTGAGGAACGCGCTCTTCACCTGGTCACGAGAGGCGGTGGGCCCGATGCCCAGGGTAAGGAAGAGATCTTTGCGGCTGAGCTGGGCGTGACGCGCTTCGATCTGCGCCGCCAACTGCTGCTCGGCGGCGCTAGGAGCGGCCACCGGCGCAGGCGTGGGGGAGGACTGCACGACGTTGTACACCCCCGAGGTCTGGCTCAGACCCGAGGGTGAGGAGTCGGTGCGACGGGGTAGCGAGCCCAAATTTTCCATTGCGCGCTTGAGGAGCCGCTGACGGCGCAACCGGGCCTGCTCGGCGGAGTCGGACACGGCGTTGCCCTCGAGTGCAGTGAGTGAAGAGGGCCCCGGTGACGAGACCACCTCGGCCTCGATCATGGGTTCGACGAGCTGTTCCGAGGCGCTGGGGGCGGGGCCGACCAGGGCTTCGAGGCTCGAATCGACGCGGCGCAGGGCCTCTTCGAAGCTCTGCACGCCGCCGGGCGCGGGGGCGTTGGGGCTGGCCG
>JAYVNA010000634.1:0-3635 GCA_043758715.1 Archangium sp. | reverse complement strand
CGCCGCACGCGCGAGGGCCGGTGGTGTCGGGGCAGGGTGAGGGCCCGGTACCGCACTTGATCCAGGTGGTGGCGGTGGGGGCGGGCGCAGCGGCGGCCGCGTCGGCCAGGCGCTTCATCAACCGCTGCGGATCTCCGACGGTGAAGACGGTGGCATTGAGCACGGTGTCGGGCGCGATGTTCTGCGCGGTGAGATACGCGCGCAGCGGGGCGTAGCCGGGCCACGCGAGCGCCTGCCGCGGCTCGGTCGGCGGCGTGGCGGCCAACATTGCGACGAAGTCAGGGGAAGGCTGCAGCTCGACGCCCGTGGCCCCGTTGCCCTTGATTCCCTTGAGCGCCACCAGGCCCCACGTGCCTGCCGAGAGCGAATCACCGTTGTACGGGCGCACCGCCAGCCAGTCGTGGCAGGTGTAGCGATTGCCGCCTCCACTGAGCAGGAGCGAGAGGCCGTGCGCGAACATCTGGCCCGTCTCGAACTTCACCAGGCGCACGTTGGGCGTCGCGCCATTGAGCTGAATGCTGGCGAAGTCCACCGGGCCGTCGAATCGCATGATGATGGTCGGCGCGTTGCCGAAGGGCTCGGTGGACAGGGCGTCGAGGTACCGGCCGAGCACGTCGAAGCCGAAGCTCGGTGCGGGATCTTTCGGGTGACGGGAGAAGTCGATCTTCCCGTTCGCGTCGCGCAGCGCATCGTTGGGGAAGGGGAGCCGGTAGAAATCCTGCTTCACGCTTTGATCGTCCGTTTCGCGCGGCAGCACGAAGAGCGCGGTGGTGCCGGAAGCGCTGGGCGCAGGGCAGGCGGGGCCCGACCAGCCGGTGCCCAGAATCTGCGGGAGCACCGGTGGATACCCGTGCGGCGTCATCGCGGGCGTGAGGCTGGTGGTGGCGCAACTACCCGCGATGCACAACAGGCCCTGCGCGCACTCGAGCCCCACCGAACACGCGGCGCCGATGTCTGCGTTGCCGGCGGTCAGACAGCGCGGGAACAGGGTCTCGCCGTTGAAGCCGCACTTGTACGGAGCCGCGCAGTCGGAGTCGCCCTGGCACGAGCTTCCGAGCGCGCCCATGCCCGCGGGGGCACATTGACCGCGAGTCCCGTTGGGAGCGCAGTTGCCGCTGACGCACTCGACGCCCAGCGTGCAGGCGGTGCCGTCGGCGCTCTCACGATTGCCTTCGCAGACCTGCGCGGTGTTGCAGGTGAACCCGGTACGGCATTTCCCATCAGTCGCGCATGACGCGCCCAGGCCAGGCCCCAGCGGAGGACCGACGGGCGGGTTCGCGGGATTGCAGCCGACGAACAGGAGAGAGGCCACCACGAGCCGGAAGGTCATGAAGGTCACCTTAGCTCCCTCTCCCCGCGGGGGAGAGGGTGGGGGAGAGGGCAAAACGCTTCTCCTCCTCAGCCCGCCGACATAGGTGAGGGGCGCCGTGAACGAACTTCTCCCCTACGCCCACCCGCTCGTGGGCACCCTGACGCTGCTGCTCGCGTTCATCGTCTTTCGAGACGGGTTCGCGCAGCGCAAGCAGCGGCTCTCACGAATTCCCGCGCGCCCCGCCAGCCGGCAGCGTCACGTGAAGTGGGGCCCGTGGTCGACGGGGCTGATGGTGAGCTCCGCGCTGCTCGGAATCGGTTCCGCGCTCTACCTGCGCAACTGGAAGTTCCTCGCGAGTTGGCACGGCAAGCTGGGCGTCACCACCGTGCTGATGTTTCTGATCATGTGGTGGCTGGGGCGGCGGTTGAACGCGGGTGAAAAACAGCTCGCCGGCAATCACGGCGTGCTCGGGTTGCTCGCGTTGTTCGCGGGGGGGCTCACGGGGCTGCTCGGCATCTCGATGCTGCCCTGATCGCAGCTGCTGTAAGGTCAGCACTCCGTGAGCGAGTCCTTTCGTCCGCACGAGTCTTCGGGCCTCGATGAGGATCTGCGCGTGCGGATGGAAGGTACGATCGAGTTGCTCGAGGACGCGTTACCGTTGCTCGACTCGCTGATGTACGTGCTGGCGCGGGTGGACTCATCGCCGGATGACATCACCACCATGCAGGAGTGCGTCGTACAACTCCCGCGCATCGACGAAGCGATCGAGAAGATCGCGCGTCATCAGCAAGCACGCGCGCTCACGCTCGCCCTCGATCAACGCAAGCAGGCGGCGCACGTCGCCGCGAATGAACGCCTGGCCGCGCTGGGCCATCGGCACTCCCCTTCCTTGCGCGCGGGCATCGTGACGATGCTGGATCTGCTCCGGCGTCGAGGCATCGCCCCCGCGACCGCAGAAATTCGCTTGATGACGTCCCCCGCGCGACCCTGGCTGGGGCCTCTCTTGATCTCCTGCTTGCCAATCGCTCCGGCGCTCCTGTCGGGCTGGTGGCAATTGGCCGTCCCTGCGGTAATCCTCAATGGCTTGGCTTGGCGCATCTGGGGCACGAAATACCGTCGACCGTGGGTGCTCCTGGCCGATCGCCTCTATTTCCCAGAGCGCTGGCCGAAGTTGTCCCGAGAACTGCCTCCGCGGTCGATTCAGCAACTCACCATCGAGAACGACGTCGTGTGGGCTCACCTCTCGAATGAGAAACTCCCACTCTGGAGTTCGTCGCCCAAGCAGCTCGTCTCGACGCTGCAGTTGCTCAGGGGCGTCTGGCTTTCAGGGCTGATTTCGCCGGCGCGCGCGTTCGTGCTGCTCGACGCGGTCCAGACAGAAGGCACTATTTCTGGGCGGGCACTGATCTCCGCGGAGGGCGTGCTGTTCATCCCCAAAGACAGGCTTCCACTGGCGATTGCTGCGCTCACGACCGAAGTCCTTCCCGAAGCACCATCACTCGACGAACTGCTCCGACTGATTGCTCATCTTCCCGGAGGACGATGGGCTGCCCTCGGAGCGCATCTCGAGACGAGTGCTGCCGCGCGGTGGCTGCCTCGCAAGATTCTCATGCTCGAGGGTTTCGAACTTCGAGGGGGCGAGTGGCGATTGCAGCTGACGCTCAGCCAGAAGGCGAAAGAGCTCCTGCAACTTCCCGAACAAGTGAGCCCCTGAGCGGCGGAAAGGCCGATCAAGTCGACTCGAGGGTCTGCGGGTCGATGCCGAAGAGGCGGCGATACCGGTTCACATCGATCGTCACGTAGAACACGTTCTCTTCGACGAACGCGCGGGTGCCCGCTCGCACCTCGGCCCACTGTGAACGCTCGTTCTTCGCCACGAAGGCGACCGTGCCCTCGAACTCTTTCTTGGCCGCGCACTCCTCGAGAAACGCAGTCAGAAAAGTCTCGTGCGCATCGGCCCAGGCGTGACGTACTTCCGGCGCGGAGTTCGCCACCAACGCCTCGAGGGCGGCCTTCGCGGCCTCCCGCTCGCGAGTCGCGTTGGCGAAGTCGGTATTCCAGGTCGCCGCCTCTTCCGGCGAGGCGTTCGCGGAGCCCCAACGATCCCACGCGTCGTAGTTGAGCTGCACCGCGCTCGCGTTGCGCATCTTCGCCAGCAGCGTCTCGAGCTCTCGAACTCTAGGCAGGGGAGTCAATTGAGGGTCTCGATGTCCGCGGTCGCCGGGTTCAGCCTGAGCAGGAAGACCTCGTTGTTCTGGCCCAGGCCCCAGATGCGATCATCCGCGACGTCGCTGATGACCGCGAAGCTGTTGCCGTAGCGCTG
>JAYVNA010000633.1:0-3640 GCA_043758715.1 Archangium sp. | reverse complement strand
GCTAACCACAACTTTTCGAACCGCCGGATGCGGACCCGCATGTCCGGTGGTGTGGCAGGGGACTGAAGGGGATCTCCCTTCAGCCCCTATGCCGATTTCTGCTTCTCCCTCTCCCCGCCGGGGAGAGGGTCGGGGAGAGGGAAAGCCATGAACGACCGACTCACATCACTCACGCAGACGGCCGAAGCCGAACTGGCCACCGCCGTCACGCCCGAAGCCGTCGAAGCGCTTCGCGTGAAGTTCCTGGGAAAAAAGGGCGAGCTCTCCGAGATCCTCGGAGGCATGGGCAAGCTCGGTCCCGACGAGAAGCGGGCGCTGGGCGCCAAGGCCAATGCCGTCAAAGGCGAGCTCGAAGCGAAGATCTCCGCCGCGATTCTGCGCGTGCAGGAACTCGCGCTCGAGGCCGAGCTCAAAGGCGCGAAGATCGACGTCACGTTGCCTGGCCGCGGCCGCTCCGGCGGCCATCGTCACCCGGTGTCCCAGACGCTCGAAGACATCTGCGCCGTGTTCGCGCGCCTGGGCTTCGTGGTGGAGCAGGGGCCTGAGATCGAGCTCGATTGGTACAACTTCGAAGCGCTCAACGTGCCGGCCGATCACCCCGCGCGCGACATGCAAGACACCTTCTACGTCGACGGCTTCAAGCTCGAGAGCCCGGTCGTGCTGCGCACCCACACCTCTCCGGTCCAAATTCGCACGATGCTCGGCCAGAAGCCGCCCGTGCGCGCGGTGATGCCCGGCCGCGTGTACCGCAAGGACAGCGACCAGACGCACACGCCGATGTTCCACCAGGTCGAAGGCCTGCTGGTCGACACCAAGGTCACCTTCGCCGAGCTCAAGGGCACGCTCGACGCGTTCGCCAAAGCCTTCTTCGGAGCCAAGAGCAAGACGCGCTTCCGCCCCAGCTTCTTCCCCTTCACCGAGCCCTCGGCCGAGGTCGACGTGTCGTGCGTGTTCTGCGGAGGCAAGGGCTGCCGGGTGTGCAAGCAGACCGGCTGGCTCGAGGTGCTCGGCAGCGGCATGGTGCACCCGAACGTGTTCCGCCACGCTGGCTACGATCCTGAGCAGGTCACCGGCTTCGCCTTCGGCATGGGCGTCGAGCGGCTCGCGATGCTCCGCTACGGCATCGACGATCTGCGCACCATGTTCGAGAACGACCACCGCTTCGTCGCGCAGTTCTGAGTTCGAAAGACACCCATGAAGCTCTCTCTGAAATGGCTCAAGGACTACGTCGTGCTCCCCGAATCGGTGGACGAGCTGGCGAAGCGGCTCACCATGGCGGGTCTGGAGATCGAAGGGATCTCCCGGCCCGGTGACGGGCTGCGCGGGGTGGTGGTCGCGCAGATCCTCACGTCCGACAAGCACCCCAACGCCGACAAGCTCTCGGTCACCAGCATCGACGACGGCTCCGGCACGCCGCTGCAGGTGGTGTGCGGCGCGAAGAACTACAAGGTCGGCGACAAGATTCCGCTGGCGACCGTGGGCGCCGAGCTGCCCGGCGGCATGAAGATCGGCAAGGCGCAGATGCGCGGCGTCGACAGCAGCGGAATGCTCTGCAGCGCGAAGGAACTGGGCCTGCCGGAAGGCGAACACGGCCTGCTGATCCTCGATCCGTCGCTCAAGGTTGGCACGCCGATCGCGGACGCGCTCGGGCTCGATGACGTCATCTTCGAGGTCAACGTCACGCCCAATCGCAGTGACGCGCTCTCGCACCTGGGCATCGCCCGGGAAGTCGCGACCTTGATGGGCGTGGCGCTCAAGCGGCCCGAGCCCAAGCTTTCTGAATCGGCAACGCAGGCCTCGACGAAGATTCAGATTCGCATCGAAGACGCCGAGCGCTGCTGGCGCTACGCGGCGCGCGTGGTGGAAGGCGTCACCGTCAAGCCCTCGCCCAAGTGGATGCAGGAGCGGCTCAAGGCCTGCGGCGTGCGCGCGATCAACAACCTGGTCGACGTCACCAACTACGTGATGCTGGAGTACGGGCAGCCGCTGCACGCGTTCGATCTCGATCGCATCGGGGGCGCGCAGATCGTGGTGCGCACCGCGAAGGCGGGCGAGAAGCTCAAGACCCTCGACGAGAAGGAGCGTCCGCTCCACGCCGAAGACCTGCTCATCTGTGACGCGACCTCTCCGTTGGTGCTCGCGGGCGTGATGGGCGGTGCCTCCAGTGAAGTGACGGAGAAGACCACCCGGGTGCTGCTCGAGTGCGCGACCTTCCAACCCACCACGGTGCGCCGTTCGGCCAAGCGCCACGCGCTCCACACCGAGTCTTCTCATCGGTTCGAGCGAGGCACTGACGTGTCGGTGGTGCCCGAAGTGCTCGATCGCGCCGCGGCGTTGATCGCCGAAGTCGGCGGGGGCACCGTGCTCGCGGGGCGCGTTGACGCGTACCCCACCCAGAAGGAACCCCGGAAGGTGAAGCTGCGCACCGAGCGCGTCGCCGAGGTGCTGGGCGTGAACGTGCCCGCCGACGAGTGCGCGAAGGTGCTCACGTCGCTGGGCTTCAAGAACACCGGCGAGGGCTGGGAAGTGCCGCTCGCCCGGGTGGACGTCTCCATCGAGGAAGATCTGATCGAGGAGATCGCGCGCATTCGCGGGTTCGAGTCGATTCCGGCGGCGTTGCCTCGCGGCCTGAGCGCGCTCGAGCCGGAGCGTCCCTGGGTCACCGCCGAGCGCCGGCTTCGTTCTGCGCTGGCCGGCACCGGGTTCGACGAGGTGGTGAACTACTCCTTCGTCGCGCCCGCCGAGCTCGCCGCCTTCCAGGCAGAGCAGGGCGCGATCGCGGTGTCGAACCCGCTGTCCGTCGAGCAGTCGGTGATGCGCACCACGCTGTTCGCGAGCCTGGTGCCGAACGTGGCGCGGTCCGCCCGGCATCAGGCCCAGGGCGTTCGGTTCTACGAGCTCGCCCGCAGCTACCATCCCAACGAAGGGGGCGGGGTGAAGGGCAAGCCGGTCGCCAGTGAAGTGCTGGAGCTCGCCGGTGCGTTGTGGGGCATGCGCGATGGTGCCCGCTCGTGGACGAGCGGCACCGCGGTGGTCGACTTCTACGATGCGCGCGCGGCCGTCGACGCGGTGCTCGACTCGTTGCACATCACCGGCGCCCGGTACGAGCCGCTGGAATCGCCCTGGTACCACCCGCGCGCTGCCGCCACCGTGAAGGTGGGCGATCGGGTGCTCGGCACGGTGGGGGAGCTGCACCCCCGTGCGCAGCGGCGGCTCGATGCGCCGGCCGGCGTGTTCCTGTTCCAGCTCGAGGCCGAAGCGTTGCTGGCCGAGGCGAAGCTGGTGCCCCAGGCCGCGTCGCTGTCGCGCTTCCCGTCGGTGCTCCGCGATCTCGCGGTGGTGGTGCCGACCGAGCTGCCAGCGGAAAAAGTGCGCCTGGTGATTCTGGAGGTCGGTCAGCCGCTGGTCGATCAGGTGAGCGTGTTCGACGTCTACGCAGGCCCGCAGGTCGGAGTGGGGAAGAAGAACCTCGCCTTCGCGCTGCGCTATCGCTCGGCCGATCGCACCCTCACGGACGCCGAAGTGGCGGAAGCCCACCAGAAGATCGTGGCCGAAGTCGGTCAGCGGCTGGGTGGGGCGCTACGGGCGTAAGGGCCCGATTTTCCGGGCTCCGCTTCAAGTCTTTGGCGTGCCGTAAAAC
>JAYVNA010000632.1:0-3640 GCA_043758715.1 Archangium sp. | reverse complement strand
GCAGCCTGCTCGACAACACCGTGGTGCTCTGCACCAGCGACGTGGCCGAAGGGCTCGATCACTCGATCAACGACTACCCGGTGCTGCTCGCAGGGAAGGGTGGCGGCGCACTTCGTTCCGGGTATCACTTCCGCTCGGGCACGGGCCGCAACACCAGCGACATTCTGCTCACCTGCCTCAAGGCGCTCGGCACCGGCGCGACCTCGGCCGGGATGGATTCAGGGCTGAGCACGACGCCCATCAGCGAGTTGCTCGTCTGAGCTGAGCGGAATTCCTTTGCACATGAGGTCGGCCCCGGGGGTCGTTGCAGCGACCTCTGTTCAAGGGACACCCATGATCTCGCGTTTCACGCCCATTTTTGTCGTCGCGGCCGTTCTGCTTTCTGCCTGTGGCCCCGCGAGTGGCACTGACGCCGGCTCCGGTGGCGGAGGCGGGTCGATCTTCGTCGGCGGTGGCGGCGGCTCCAACACGGGCGGCGGCTCAGGCGGCGGCGATGGTGGTGGCGGTTTCCCCGGCGGCGGCGGCGGAACCACGGGCGGTGGCGGCGGATCCATCGGCGGCGGCGGGGGCAGCACCACGGGCGGTGGCGGCGGCGCGATCGGCGGCGGGGGCGGCACCACGGGCGGTGGCGGCGGTTCGACCGGCGGCGGTGGGGGCAGCATCACGGGCGGTGGCGGCGGATCGGTCGGCGGCGGTGGCGGCACCACGGGCGGTGGCGGTGGATCGATCGGCGGCGGCGGTGGCACGACCTGCAGCGACACCTGCACCAGCGGCGTGAGCATCTGCGACGGCACCGACGTGCGCGTCTGTCAGGCCGACGCGGTCACCGGTTGCCGCAGCTTCGTGGTCTCCCAGACCTGCACTGGAGGCCAGACCTGCAGCGGCGGCGTCTGCCGCGCGTCCTGCACCAACCAGTGCACCCTCGGCGCGACCCAGTGCGCGTCTTCCGGTGCGCCGGTGGCGTGCCAGACCCTCGCGAACTCCTGCACCGACTGGGTGCTCCAGCCTTCCTGCGGAGCGAACAAGGTCTGCAGCGGCGGCGCCTGCGTCGCCACCGCCTCGTGCACCAACCAGTGCACCCTCGGCCAGACCCGCTGCACCGCCGGCAGCCAGCAGCAGACCTGCGTGGCCCTGCCTTCCGGCTGCACTGACTGGACCTTGCCCGTCGCCTGCAGCGCGACTCAGAGCTGCACGGCTCCCGCGACTGCGTGCGGCGTGGCGGCCTGCACCGCGGGCGCGAAGCGTTGCAACTCGATGACGCCCGCGGTCGAGACCTGCGACGTGAGCGGCAACTGGTACACCAGCGCTCAGTGCCCGCAGGCCTGCAGCAACGGCGCGTGCACCGCGACCTCTTCCTGCAACGCGGGCACGGTGCGCTGCAACGGCACCAACATCGAGATCTGCAACGCTTCTGGCTCGGCGTGGCTCTACAACCAGACCTGCCCCAACGCCTGCACCGCGGGCGTCTGCTCGGGTGGCTGCACCGCGGGTGAGAAGCGCTGCAACGGCGCGGTACCCGAGACCTGCAACAGCGGCGGCAGCGCCTGGACCGCGGCGACCTCGTGCATGTACGAGTGCTACCAGGGCGCCTGCACCCAGAACGATCTGATCGTCGATGGCACCACCGTGCCGCTCGAGGGCGATCTCAAGTTCTCCAACTCGGTCATCATTCGCAACAACGGCCAGCTGCGCGTCGGGCCCAGCGGCATCTTGAAGATCCGCGCGCGCACCATCACCATCGACGCGAACACCACCCTCAACGCGAACGACCTGGGCGACGAAACCCGGGGCACCAACGCCAGCCGGGGCAGTTGCTACATCGCCAACAGCACGAACTGCCAGCTCGTCTACGGCAGCTATCCGGGCTCGAGTTACGGCACCAGCGGGGCCGGGACAACGGCGGCGAGCCAGAGCGCTTACTGCCCCTACTATGGCAGCACCTACAGCTGCACCACGCCCGCTGCCGCAGCCGGCTCCCTCTACGATCGCGATGACGATCTCTCGATCAGCAAAGGCTCTGTCTGGCAGGCCACCAAGGGCGGCGGCCTGGTGCAGTTGATCGCCGACACCGTCACGGTCAACGGGCAGATCACCTCCAACAGCACGGGCTCCGGGGCCTCGGGCGGCGGCGTGTTGATCGCGGCGAACACCATCAGCGGCAACGGCGTGATTCAGACCGCGGGCGCGGGCACCAGCCCCACCGGCGGCAATGGCCGGGTCAAGCTGCTGCGCGGCGTCACCAACAACCTCTTCTCCGGCACCATCGTGGGCAATCAGCGCATCAGCCCGATGCCTCCGCTCGACCTGGTGTCCGGCAGCCACCCTGATCAGTCGCGTTGGTACAACGACGGCCTGGGCGACTGGTACCTCGCCTGGAGCAAGCCGTACCCCACGCTGGTCGGCTACTACTACAAGCTGTCCACCTCGCCGAACACGCTGCCCACCAACGCCGCGGGCAACGGCACGTTGATCTCCACCGAGAGCGTCGTCATTCCCGCGCCGCAGCTGGTGCCCGGCATCAACTACGTGCATCTGGTGTCGGTGGACTCGGCCTTCAACGTCGGCACGGTCAAGGCGACGCAGACGATGCAGCTCAACACCACGCCGCCCGCCATCACCTCGCCCAGCAACCCTACCCAGCGCACCTGGGGCGGGGGTAACGCGCTCTACTTCAACTGGGCCAACCCCCAGGCCGACTCGAACTACACCGGCTACTACTTCGTGCTCGACCACTTCGCGGACACCGTGCCGCCTCCGAACGCGAACAACTTCACCTCGAACAAGCAGGTGCTGTTGTCGAACACGCCTGACGGCATCTGGGTCTTCCACGTCGTCAACCGCGACACCCGCGGTGCCATCACCAAGGCGGCCTCGCACTTCGTGGTGTACGTGGGCACGAACCCGGGCGCGGGCAACCTCTCGGGCAGCGCGTTCGATGGATCCGCGAGCAACGCGCCGCTGGCGGGCGTGACCATCACGGTCAATCGCGGGCTCTTCAGCGCGACCACCGCGGCCACCACCGGCACGTACACCTTCAGCAACACGCTGCCCGCGGGCACCTGGGAAATCACCGCCTCGAAGGTGGGCTTCCAGAGCGTGACGCGCACGGTGGTCATCACGGCCAGCGGTTCGGTGAACGAGAACTTCACCCTCGTTCACTGAGGGTCGGAGGGGGAACGGTCCTGATGGCCCGACGAGCGGTGGACATGCGACACTTCTCGGCGGTGCGTTCCCTCCTGGCGATCCTCTTCTTGGCAGTCCCTGGTTGCGCCCCCGCGACCTCCATTTGTGCCGGCAGCAACACGTGCCCGATCGCGGTGTGCGATCGCTGTTCTTCCGCCTGTACCGAGCAGGCGCGTTGCACCTTTTCGGGTGGGCACGACACCGTCACCACCTGCAGCGCTTCTTCGGTCTGCACCGGCCAACTCGGCGATCGCACCAACGCGGGCTGCGCCGACCAGTCTTCGTGCACGTTCAGCGTCGGCCACGACGCGACCTTCACCTGCGAGAACGCGTCAAATTGCAGCGTCACCGCGGGCGATCGCGCCAGCTTCAGCTGCGTCGATGGCGTTCACTGCCAGCTCACCGCGGGTCACGACGCCAGGCTCACCTGTGACCGCGGCGCGTTCTGCAGCTTCAC
>JAYVNA010000631.1:0-3641 GCA_043758715.1 Archangium sp. | reverse complement strand
TGGCGGCCCAGCCCAACAGCCCCTGGTTGGACGAAGCACGCTCACTCGTGGAGCAGCTGCGTTTCTCCGATGCGATCACGCGGCTCGAGGTCGCACGGCAGGTTCGCAGTCTCGAGCCCGGTGAGCTTCGGCAGGTGCTCGAGTTGCTCGCGTATTGCCAGGTGGCTGAAGGGCGGCGCGAGGCGGCCGAGACGACGTACACCACGATGCTGCAGGCCGACCCGTCACTCCAGCTGTCCCGGGAGTCGAGCTCGCCGAAGGTGCTCGAGGTGCTCGAGGCCGCGAAGAAGAAGCTGTTTCCACCGGACTACGTGCGGCTCGAGGAACAGCTATCGCCTGCGGGGCGGGTGTCGTTGCAGTTGATCGATCCGTGGACCCAGGTGCGCGAGGTGGTGTTGTTCGAGCGGCGCGATGGCGGTGAGTGGCGCGAGACGGTCTTGAATGAGGAAGGGCACCAGTTCCGCTTCGCGTTGACCGTGAGTGGAGAGCTCGAGTGGTACGTCGAGGCGCGCACTGAAGGTGGTCGAGGGGCCCAGGTGGGGTCTCGCGACGAGCCGCGCGTGCTCAAGATTGCGAAGGTCGCTCCCGTTGCGATCGAGACTCCGGCGCAGCCGGCAGTGAAGAACAGAGTGGCAGGGTTCGTGGTGATCGGGCTGGGCGTGGCGCTCGGTGCGGTCGCGACGGGGCTCGAGGTCAATGGGTGGGGGCTGCGGCAGTCAGCGCGTGATCGTTCGCGGGCGCCCGGTGATTTCGCGGACACCGCGCAGCGGGCGGAGCGCGATGGACTTTCGCAGCAGACCTGGGCGACGGGGTTGTTCATCGCCGCGGGCGTGTCGGTGGCTACGGGCGTGGTGCTCGCATGGTGACCACGCGATCAACGACGACGACGACATCGACAACTGTCTCCCTCTCCCCCGCGGGGGAGAGGGTCGGGGAGAGGGGCAGAAGCCGGCTGTTTCTGGCGCTGCTCCTCGCAAGCTGCCAGCTCGGTCCCATCGATCTCACCGGTCTCCGCTGCGCAGAAGATCGCCCCTGCGGTGAAGGCTTCATCTGCGTCTCAGATCACTGCCTCCCCGAGTCCGAACTGATCGACGCCGGAGCTGAAGACGCGGGGGAGGAGGACGCAGGCCCCCCTGACGCCGGAACACCCGACGCCGGAATCCCCCGCGGCGTAAACCTCCTCTCCAACTCCAGCTTCGAGCAAATCGCCTCCGACGGCGGCGTGCCCTCCTGGCGCGCCAGCACAGGCCGTTTCCTCATGCTCGACGGCGGCCACTCCGGAAACCGCGCCGGCCGCCTGCAGTCCTCCGCCTTTCAGCAGACCATGACGCTCATTCCCTCGAACGACGTCGACGGCCCCGAGCTCGGCATGCTCTTCTGCGCTTCGGTCTGGCTCCGAGCCGAAACTGACGCCGGAGTCGACGTCACCCTCGCCATCCGCGATCGCTTCTTCGACGGCGGCACCTCGACCAGCTCCGGCACCCGCGTCTCCGTGAGAACCGGATGGGTCCAGGTCAAGGAAGAGTTCGCCACCATCGGCACCAGCACGATTCAGTTCCGGGTCAGCGCAAGCTCTCGCTTCGACGCGGGCGACGGCTTCGCGATCGACGACGCGTGGCTCTCTCGCGCGGACCCGAGCGGCTGTCCTCCGTAGGCCTTGAAGAGGGTGGGCGGTTCGCGCGTGAATGAAGCGCCGTACGGGCGTGCGCTCAAACCAGCTCGAAGCAGCGCATCATGAAGAAATCCGCAACAGCCCGCAGGGAGTACGCTTCACCCGTGGAGCGCGGCTACGAGCTGATCAAGAAGATCGCCGGTGGGGGCATGGGCGAAGTCTTCATCGCCCGCCGCACCGGAGCCGGCGACTTCGAGAAGCGCGTCGCCCTCAAGCTCCTGCTCCCGCACCTCGCGAGCGTTCCCCGCCTGGTGCAGGACTTTCACGCCGAAGCGCGCCTGGCCGCGCGCATGCACCACCCGAACATCGTCGAGATCTTCGACGTGGGAGAAGCCGACGGCCGGCCCTTCATCGCGATGCAGTTGGTCGATGGCGTGACCTTGAGCCGGCTGCTGCGCGCGGTGACGAAGAACGGAGATCGAATTCCCCTGCCCATCGTGCGCCTCATCGGCACCGGGCTGTGTGAAGCGCTCAGCTACGCGCACGCGCTCACCGACGGGCAGGGTCAGCCGCTGCGCGTGGTGCACCGCGACGTCACGCCCGGCAACGTGCTGGTCTCGCGCAATGGCGCCGTGCTGCTCACGGACTTCGGCATCGCCCGCGTGCGTGATGGCTCGTTGACCGACCCCGGCGTGCTGCGAGGCAAGGCCGCGTATCTCGCCCCGGAGCAGGTGCTCTACGACGCCCCGGTCGACGCACGCGCCGACATTTATTCTGCGGGGCTGACGATGTTCGAGGTGCTCACCGGTACGCACCCGTACAAACGCGAGTCGATGAACGACGCCATCAACGCGGTGAAGGAAGGCAGGCTGCCGCGCATCGAAGAACTCCGGTCGGACATCACGCCCGGTCTCGCGGCGGCGATGCATCGGGCGCTGGCGCGGAAGCCTGAAGATCGCTTCCCCGTCGCGAAAGATTTCCGCGCCGCGCTCGCCGACGGCCCGGTCGCGACCTCGCCCGAGCTCGCCGAGTTCGTGCTGCGGTACTGCGCCGATTCGCTCACCCAGCCGCTCGAGCCCGAGGAGCCTTCAGGCCCCGCGACGAAGTCGGTGGTGATGGTGACGCCGACGCAGCTGCAACTCCCGCCGCCGGAGAAAGCGCCGCGGAGCAGGCGAGGGATCGCGATCGCAGGTGCGCTCTTGCTGCTCGCCGTGCCGGCCGTGTGGTGGCTGTTCAACTCGGAGCCGGTTCCGCCACCTGCGAAGAGGGAAGCGCCCGTGCCTCCGCCCATGGTCGTGATCGCGCCCGTGCAGATCGAACCGCCCCAGCCTGAGCCGCAGCCCGATCCCGCGCCGGCTCCGGTGGCGAAGCGGCCTGTGAAGCGCGTGCCTCCTCCGCCGCCTCCCGCGCAGATGCGCGTGGGGTATCTCACCGCCGATGCATCACCGTGGGCCGAGGTGTTGCTCTCGGGCCGGGTGATCGATCGCACGCCGTTCGTTCGGTATCCCTTGCCGGTGGGCAAACACACGCTGGTCTTCCGCGGTCCCGCCGGAGAAATTCGCGAGCGTGCGGTCTCGGTGGCCGAGGGAAAAACTACCTCGGTGCGCGTAGACTTCTGACTGGTCTCTCGTGCTCAAAGGGAACGTGGGGCATCCGTGTTGACGGCTGGGTGCCCCTCCAGAGAGTCCTCTCTGCGCGAGGCTTTTCGATTCTCGGTGATCGAAGCGATGTGATGGTGACGAGCCGGGGACGGACCGGGTCCGACGACGTAATCGTGCGATGCCGTTTTCCGCCGGCCCCAGAAAAAATGTAATCGCCCGATTACGACGTTCGACACGGGCTCGCCTCCCCGAGCAGGTCATCGCCGGGTCCCTGCGTCACCATCACATCGCTTCGCTCACCGAGGATCAAAACGCCCGAAGCGGAGGGCCTCTTCGCGCAGGCCCTCAAAGCGAACTTTTCTCACCTTCTTCTTCGAGGCGATCTGTCGCTACTTCGCGACGGCCATCGCCTCCGCGCGATAGGTCGG
>JAYVNA010000630.1:0-3644 GCA_043758715.1 Archangium sp. | reverse complement strand
ACACCGCTAATTCTGCGTGATGCCGAAGTACGGCTCGCTCAACACGTTCAAGGTGAGGCGAAAGGCGAAGCCGGTGTCGAACTGAGCGGAGCTATCGGTGAAGGTGGCGAGGCGATCGGAGAGCGTGAACTCCGCGCCGCCCCCGAGCCACCGCCAGAGGGAGACGCTCACGTTCACGGTGCCGTAGGTGATCGACTCGAGCCCCCGCGCCTGGGTGTACGCACCACCCACCAGCCAGTTGCGCACGTTCAGCTCGAGCGCGAAACGGTCGGGGTGCACCAGCCGCAAATCGACGATGGTCTGCAGTCCGGGACCGACGTGATAGTCGCGCCCGAGATCCGGAGAGACGCCGAGCAACTGGCCGGCGGCGGCGAAAGGACTGGCACCCAGCAGCCCGCCTGCCTGCAAATAAACCTTCTGCCCGAGGCGCTGCTGCAAGATGAACCCGGGCCCCAGACCGACCGCCGAGGCCCGCACGATCGCCGGCGCCGCGTAGTCGTAGTCGCCGAACAGCCCCCACACGCCCTGCATCGGACCGCGCGCATCCCCGAACCGCTTGCCTGAGAGCAGGCCACGAATGAAGACGTTGCCCACCACCTTGAACGGAAACGAGAGATCGGCGCGCAGATCGAAATACGAGAGCGGCGCGTCGTAGGTAGACCGGGGATCCCACGGGGGGCCCGAGACCAACAGCAACGCCACCAAGGCCTGAGGCGGAGCGCGATCGCGCTGCTGCTGATCGACGCGATCCATCACCACGCTGGTGCTCGCGCCGAACTGCCAACGCACGAACAGCGGCATCGAGTTGACCGCTTCTTCAGGAGGCTCGCCCAGCAACGCCAGGTTGAGCGCGCCCATGGGGTCGAGCAGCGTCGCGCCGATCAACGTCAACCAGCGCGGACCGTTGGTGTTGCGCAGCTGGCGCGCCGAACGATGCAGCGCTTCGCCGAGCAGCGAGCCACCGATCGGCGTGGTGATCTGATCGTTGACCGAAGGCGGCTCTGACTCGAAGAACAGCTCCCACACGAGGCTGTTGACAGTGGTGTAGAGCGCGGCCCACCAGAAGCTCAGCCCACTCGAGCGCGCGGCGGCGAAGTACCAACTGCCCTGATACGGGTGGCCGAACTGATTGGTGAGGTAGTAGTCGACGTCGACCGTCCACGCGCTGGGGCGCAGGTTCCGGCCGATGGTTTGCCGGGTGATCTCCGCGAACGGCATGCGGGTGACGAGGTTGCTGAAGCTGAGCAACGACAAGCTCAGCGCCGAGCTTTCGAGCGCGGGGATGACCCAGTTCTGCCAGGGCAACTGGCGAGGGGATTCCCTCACCGGGGCGTCATCGCTGAGCGGCTCCGCGGCCCGCGTGTTCGAGGCCAGCATCAAGAGCAGCAGGCAGAGCAGCGGCCGCGTCACCGCCAGCGGACCGCCACCGCGAGCGACGCACCGTTGGCAGACCAGGAAACCGCGACCGAAGGGAAATGCCAGGGCGTCAACAACGCCGCGATGGTGACGAGGCACAGGCCCGCGCCCGCCATCGCAATGCCCCCGACGGAAAAGAATGCAGCGTCGTCACGCCACTCCGGCACCGGTGCACGCGGGTCTGATCCTGCGCGGCCGGTGAGCTCGAGGCCGAGTCCCGCACCGATCATTCCTGCGCCGACGAATGCGAGAACCTTCACCGCGGGCCGGGTCGACACCTCGGGTTGAGGGTTGAAATCAGCCGCTGCTGTGAGAGCGATCACCAGCGCCAGCGCGCTCACCATGGCTCCTCCCGGACTCCCCCAAAGCGCAGCAAGGGCTGTGCCCTGTCATCAGCACTCCTCGAACCGGCAGGTGACTTTCAACGTGGGCGGCGGGCCGTTCAGCAGCTTCGGATCGCGTACATCGAACCCTCCACATTCAGAGCGGTGACGTGATTGGACAAGGAGGAGCGCGGTCTGAAACCGTCCCGCTTTTTCCAGTGGCGGTTCATGCGTCTCTTCTTCGTAACGCTCGCAGTCGCAGGGCTGTCGTGTACCGGCACCCTCTCAGGCCCGCGGCCGGAAACACCCTCCGACGTGGCGCTTCCCGGAAAGGCGGGCGCCGACGCGCCGAACCCCGTCGATCCGCTGGTGCCGGTGGATCCATCGACCCCTCCCGGTCCACCGGTGTACCTGCCGGCGGGCATTCGCCGTCTGAGTCAAGCCGAGGTGGAGAACGCGGCGACGGCGCTGCTGGGAATTCCGGCGACCGACCTCGCCAGCGCGATCGGCAGCGACCTCAGGCAAGCCGGGTACACGCGCAACGCAGATCAGCGGGTCGGCAGCGTGCAGGCCGATGCGCTGTGGCAGGCCGCGCAGGCATTGGCGCATCAAGCGGTCGTGCAGCGGCTCTCGACGCTCGCCCCCTGCCCGGCCGCCGAGGGCAGCGAGCCCTGCGCGCAGCAATTCATTCACGCCTTCGCGTCGAAGGCGTTCCGGCGCAGCGCGACCGCCGCAGAAGAGACCGCGCTCCTCACGGTGTACCGGGCCGCGGGCAGCTGGAGCGCAGGCCTCGAATTGGTGGTCGCCGCGGTGCTGCAGTCGGCGTCGTTTCTCTACGTCACCGAGCTCGGCGCCGTTTCCACGGGCGCGACGACCACGCTGTCCGGCGAAGAGATCGCCACCACGCTCGCGTTGTTGTTCACCGGCGCTCCGGCCGATGACACCTTGCTCGCGGCCGGTCACGCGGGCGCCTTGTCGTCAGCGACTGGGAGGGAGAGCGCGGCGCGAACGTTGCTCGCGACTCCAGCGGCCAGGGCACAGGTCGAGCGCTTGTTGCTCGAGTGGCAAGGCAGCGACGCCGTCGATCAAGCAGCGAAGGACAGTGGGCTGTTTCCCGAGTGGGCCGGGGTGCGCGCTGACGTGCTGGCGGAGAGCAAGGCCATCGTCGACGCGGTGATGTTCGAGGGCGATGGCACGTTGCGATCGCTGCTCTCCACTTCGCAGACGACGCTCACACCGGCGCTGGCGAACTTCTACGAGCTGACTGGCTCGGGGCCGATGCTTCAGCCGGAGTACCGTCGCGGGCTGCTGCTCGCGGGCGCCTTCGCTGCTTCGAACGCGCACTTCAACGCCACGGCGCCGGTGAAGCGCGGCGCGACCGTGAGAAAGAAGCTGTTGTGCCAGGACCTGCCGCTGCCGTCGGGCGCGGGGCTGACCATCGTGGTGCCTCCGCCCGACCCCACGCTCACCACCCGCGAACGTTTCGGTGCGCATTCCGCGAACGCGGCCTGCGCCGGATGTCACAGGTTGCTCGACCCCATCGGGTTCGCGCTCGAGAGCTTCGATGCCACCGGCCGGCACCGCACCATGGAGAACGGCAAGGTGATCGACACCGCGGGCGCGTTGATCGGCGCAGGTGACGCCGACGGCGCCTTCACCGACGCCGTGGGCATGAGCGCGTTGCTCGCGAACTCGCGCACGGTCGCGGAGTGTTTCGATCGCCAACTCTTCCGCTTCGCCTCGGGCCGCTCAGGGACCGAAGAAGAGCGCACCTTCGTCGAGTTCGTGCGCCCACGGCCCAGTGGCGCCGAGGGCAAGGTGCTCGAGCTGCTGGTCGATTACGCGCGCAGCGATTCGTTCGTGACGCGGAGGATTCAATGAAGCTGCCCAGACGAAGCCTGCTCA
>JAYVNA010000629.1:0-11239 GCA_043758715.1 Archangium sp. | reverse complement strand
GGGCATTCGGAAGATCACCGAGCTGACCACCATTCAGAACGTGCTCACCAACGACTTCCGCCAGGACGAGCGCAAGAAGATGATGAAGCAGAACGTCGAGGCCGACGAGGCCGTGTTCGCGCTCGAGCGCCAGCGCGCCGAAGCCCAGGCCAAGCAGAAGCGCGAGATCGAGACCATTCAGGCGCGGGAACAGGCGGAGACCCAGCGGGTGCAGCAGGAAGAGCACCTGAAGGCCGAGCTCTCCCGCGTGCGCGCCGAGGAAGAGCTGCAGATCAACGAGCAGAACAAGATGCGGCAGGTGCAGGTCGCCGAGAAGAACCGCGAGCGCGTGGTGGGCATCGAGACCGAGCGCGTCGCCAAGGACCGCGCGTTGGAAGCGATCACCCGTGAGCGCGAGGTCGAGCTCCAGCGCATCAGTAAGGAAAAGGCCCTCGAAGGCGAGCGCAAGGCGATCGCCGACATCATCTCGACGCGCATCGCGGTCGACAAGAAGGTCGCCACCGAAGAAGAGGCGATCAAGCAGCTGCGCCTGGTGGCGGAAGCCCAGCGCAAGAAGGACGCCGCGGTCATCGACGCCGAAGCGCACGCCCAGGGGCTATCGATCGAGCGCGTCAGGGCCGCGCAGGCCAGCGAAGAGGTCGCCAAGCACGAAGCGAGCATGCGGCTCATCGCGGCCGACGCTTCGTTGGAGTCGGCTGACAAGGAAGCCCGAGCCAAGATTCGCCTGTCCGAAGGTCTGCAGGCCGAGTCGGCCGCCGAAGGTCTGGCGCAGGCGCGCGTGCTCGAAGCCACCGCCCTCGCGCAGGAGAAGCAGGGCCTCGCCCAGGCGCGGGTGAAAGAAGCCGACGCGCTGGCCACCGACAAGATGGGCATGGCGACGGCCAACGTGCTGCGCCAGCGCCTGCAGGCCGAGTCCGAAGGCGAACAGCTCAAGGGCCTGGCGCATGCCCGCGTGCTCGAAGCCGAAGCCGACGCGTTGCAGAAGAAGGGCGTGGCCGAAGGAGAGTCGATTCGCGCCAGGGTGATGGCCGAGTCGGTCGGCATTCAGGAGAAGCTGCTCGCCGAAGCGAAGGGCCTCAGCGAGAAGGCGAAGTCGATGGCTCAGCTCCAGGGCGCCACCAAGGACCATGAGGAGTTCCGGCTGCGCCTCGACAAGGAGAAGCAGATCGAGCTCGAGACCCTGCACGTTCGCAAGGACATCGCGGCCAGCCAGGCGCAGACGCTCTCCGCGGCCTTCGCCAACGCGAAGATCAACATCGTGGGCGGCGACGGAGCCTTCTTCGATCAGTTCGTGCGCGCGGTCTCGCTCTCTCACAGCGTGGAAGCGACCGCGACCAGCACCGACACCATGAAGACGTTGCTCAAGCCCTACCTCACCGGCGAGCGCGAGTTCCCGCAGGACATCAAGGACATCCTCTCCCGGCCGGGTTTGACGCAGGACGCGCAGAACCTGGCCGCGGCTGCTGCGCTGGCGAAGTTCGCCAAGGTCGAGAAGAAGTAAGGCGCCATGGCCGCCCTCGAAAACCCGGCACTCGCCGGCGGCAGCTACGAAGTCATTCGTGGCCGGCTGCTGACGACCGCGAAGTCATTGGCTGAGCGCGCCAACGCGCTCAATGCCCGCAGGCGCTCCGAGTTCGGTGGGCAGGAACTCGCCGTGCTCGCCACCGAGCGCATTCGCACCGAGCACAACTGCGTGCCGCGCGACATCGTGCCGGTGGGGCAGCACCTGCTGCTGGGCTTCAACGTCTTCATGGGCCTCAAGCAGGACAGGTCGGTGAAAGACGCGTTCTCGCTGCACAAGTTCGCGCGCGGCGCCGATGGTGCGTTCGACGTGGGCGAGCTGCCCCGCAGCGAAGCGGGCGGGTTTCTGGAAGACCGCGGCTTCGTGAAGGACTTCGAGGAGCTGTTCCGCTTCTACAAAGACGCAAGCCTCAGCCACCTCGAGAAGAACGACGCGCGGCTGCTGGCCACCTTCAAGACCGGCCACACGCTGCGCGACGTGAAGGTGCTGCGCTTCGGGGTCGATACCTCGGGAAGGCTCACCTACCTCGACAACCGCGGCGACGCCGACGTGGTGGTCCCGCCCACGCACGACTTCGAATACGCGCGCGCGACCCGCGAGAACTTCGTGCTGGGCCGACACCCGCACGTGAACATTCTCGATGAGCTCTTCATCGAGACGGTCGGCGGCGATCTCACCATCAAGATCGAGAACAACACCGAGACGGGGCAGGGCATCTACGCCGAGCCCGTTCACGAGGCCATTCAGTCGTTGGATGACGCCGAGTTCTGGTTCGTGCGCATCGGCGCGTTGATCCTGCTCAAGGTCCTTCCGTTCCGCGAGGACAAGTACCGCTACCTCGTCTTCAACACCCGCACCCGCCAGGTCACCCGCGCCGACGCCATCGGGCAGTCGTGTGTCTCGCTGCCCGAAGAGCAGGGCATCATCTTCCCCGGCGGCTTCGTGCTGCAGACCGGCGAAGCGAAGGTCTTCGAGGCCGACGTCGGTGGCCTGGTGTTCCAGCGCAAGGTGCAGAGCCCCAACGGCGAAGACGTGCTCTACGTCTTCTTCGAGCGCGCCCAGGGTAAGTACGTGCTGTTTCCGTACAACCTGGTGCGCAAGGAGATCGCAGCGCCGATCACCTGTCACGGGTATTCGACCTTTCCCGACGGGCAGATGGTGGTCTTCCGGGTGATGTCGGAAGAGCCGACCCGCGTTCACCCCATTCAGATCTGGCAGACGCCCTTCGTCTCGGCGGAGTTCGCCGCGAACGCTCCCACGCCGCAGGGCGCGCTGGGCAAGCTGGGCAACGCCGAGCTGGTGCGCGGCATCAGCGAAGTGCTCACCCTGCAGCGCCTGGCGGAATCAGACCAGGTCACGCGCCGTGGGTACGAGGCGCTGATCAGCTCCTGCACCCGGGTGACCGATCAGTTTCACTGGCTCGGCCATGCCGAGGTGGCGCTGCTGCCGATAGTCACGGAGCTCAAGAAGAACGCAGAGCTGATCGTCGACGAGTTCGAGAAGGTGCTCTCGATGCAGCGTCGCGCGGCCGAGGCGCTGGCGCAGGCAACCACCACGCAGACGGCGCTGCTCTCGAAGATCAGCAGCGACGAGCTGGCGACCACCGATGCCTTCATGGACACCCTGGCCGAGCTGAGAAAGCAGCTGGGTCACCTGATCACCGTGAAGGAAGTTCGCTACATCGAGCTGCCGAAGATTGAGACGATGGAAGCGGAGGTGCACCAGGCTTTTGATTCGGTCTCGAAGCGGTGCGTCGAGTTCCTGCTCACGCCGAAGGCCTTCGCGCCCCTGCACGCCGGCGTGGCGGTGGTGGCTGCGCAGACCGAGAAGGTGGCGAAGACGATCGAGCTCGCTCCGCTGGTGACCGAGGTCGAGCGGCTGAGCGCAGGCCTGTCGTTACTGGGCGAGGTGGTGGGTGGCCTCAACGCGGGCGACCCGACCGAGAAGGCGAAGATCCTCGAAGACATCAGCGAGGTGTTCTCGAAGCTCAACCGCGCCCGCGCCACCGTGCAGGCGAAGAAGAAGGAACTCACGGGCGCCGAGAAGCGCGGCGAGTTCTCGAGCCAGTTCAAGCTCTTCGCCCAGAGTATCGACAGCGCGCTCTCGCTGGTCGACAGCCCGGAGAAATGCGACGAGCAGCTCACGAAGCTCACTCTGCAACTCGAGGAACTCGAGGGCCGCTTCGCCGACTTCGAGGAGTTCGCGGCTGATCTGACCACCCGCCGGGAAGAGCTGTTGGAAGCTTTCGGGCGCCGCAAGCAGGTGCTGGTCGACGAGCGCAATCGCCGCGCGCAGAACCTGTTCGATGCAGCCGATCGCATTCTGCAATCCGTGACGAGGCGGGTGTTCACCACCGACGAAGAGCTCAACACCTACTTCGCCGCCGACCCGATGATTCAGAAGCTGCGCACGCTCACCGCGCAGCTGCTCGCCCTGCAGGACTCGGTGAAGGCCGACGAGCTCGACTCGCGGCTCAAGACCGCCAAACAAGATGCACTGCGGCAGTTGAGAGATCGCAAGGATCTCTTCGAGGGCGGCACGGCGGTGGTGAAGCTCGGGCCCTACCGCTTCAACGTGAACACCCAGCCGCTCGAGGCCACCGTCATCCCCCGGGAAGACGGCCTCTACCTGCAGCTGTCCGGGTCGGACTACCTGCAGCGCCTCGCTGACCCCGACATCGACGCCGCGCGCGCGTATTGGGATCAGAATCTTCCTTCCGAATCGCCGGAGGTCTACCGCGGGGAGTTCCTCGCGCACCTGATCCTCAAGGCGGCCGAAGCGGGGGAGAAGGGGCTCACGCTCACCGCGCTTCATGAGGCCGGGCGCAACGGCACGCTCCACACCGTTACCCGCGACTGGGGCCAGCAGCGCCTCGACGACGGGTATGAGCGCGGCGTGCACGACGCTGACGCCGCGGTGATCCTCGGGCAGTTGCTCAAGGTGTACGAGGCGGCCGACCTGCTCCGTTTTCCCCCGTGGCCGCGCACCCTGGCGACCTTGTTCTGGGCGGGCTGGCGTGACGAGGCGCAGAAGGCTGCGTTTCACCGCCGGGGCATGAGCCTGGGGCGGCTGCGCCAGCGCTACCCCGCGAGCCAGGCGCTCGAGACGGTGTCGGGCGAGTTGTTGCCCTTCTTGAAGATCTTCGCCGAGAACTCGCGGCTTCAGGCCAACGCAGCCGAGCTCGTGATCGCTGGCCGCTATCTGGCCGAGGAGCTGGCGCAAGAACCCCTGCGCTTCGTGATCTCAGGTGAAGCAATCGCGCTGCGTGACGATCTGCTCAGCGCGCTCGCGCTCGCCGGGCAGCGCCTGGTGTTCGAAGAAGATCTGCGGTCGCTCGAAGGCGACGTGGCGGCGCGCTTCCGCCTCGCGCGGCACTGGCTCGAGGCGCACGCCATGCAGTCCGGCGCCCGCTCGAAGGAATGGCAGCTGGCCGTACCCGAAGCAGCGGCCTTGATCGCCGCCGATGAACGCGCGGTCTCTCGCGAGGTGTCTTCAGCGCTGCTCTCGTTCGAAGCGAAGGGGCTGCTGGGTCAACACCCGCGGGTGGTCAGCCAGAGCCTGACCATTCGCATCGACGAGCTCGAGCAGCGCATGACGTGGTTCCGCGAAGAGCGCACGCCGGCCTGGCAGAAGTACCGCACCAGGGTGCGCTCGCTGCTCGAGGAAGCCCGTTACAAGCTGCGGTTGGAAGAGCTCAAGCCGAAGGTCCTCTCGAGCTTCGTGCGCAACCGCCTCATCGACGAAGTGTACCTGCCGCTGATCGGCGCCAACCTCGCCAAGCAGCTCGGCGTGGCGGGCGAGAACAAGCGCACCGATCGCATGGGCCTGCTGCTGCTCGTCTCGCCTCCCGGGTACGGCAAGACGACCTTGATGGAATACATCGCCAGCCGCCTCGGCCTCACCTTCGTGAAGGTGAACGGACCCTCACTGGGTCACGAGGTGACGAGCGTCGACCCCACCGAGGCGCCCAACGCCACCGCGCGGCAGGAAGTCGATCGGATCAACTTCAGCTTCGAGCTGGGCAACAACGTGATGCTGTACCTCGACGACATTCAGCACACGAACCCCGAGCTGCTGCAGAAGTTCATCTCGTTGTGTGACGCCACCCGCAAGGTCGAGGGCGTGTGGAATGGCCGCACGCGCACGTACGATCTGCGCGGCAAGAAGTTCTGCGTGGTGATGGCCGGAAATCCCTACACCGAGTCGGGCGAGCGTTTCCGCATTCCAGACATGCTCGCCAACCGCGCCGATACCTACAACCTGGGCGACATCCTGGGTGGCAAGCAGGACCTGTTCGCCTTGAGCTACCTCGAGAATGCGCTCACGGCGAACGCGGTGACGGCGCCGCTGCTCACTCGTTCCACCGGCGATCTGCATCGGGTGCTCACGATGGCGCAGGGTGGGCCGATCTCCGTCAACGAGATGGAATACGGGTACAGCGCGGCCGAGCTCAACGAGATCGTCGAGGTCACCCGGCGCTTTGCCTACGTGCAGAAGACGCTGCTGATGGTGAACCAGGAGTACATCAAGAGCGCGAGCCAGGACGATCGCTTCCGCACCGAGCCGCCGTTCAAGTTGCAGGGCAGCTACCGCAACATGAGCAAGCTCGCGGAGAAGATCGTCGCGGCGATGACCGACGCCGAGCTCGAGGTGCTGGTCGACGGTCACTACGCGAGCGAATCACAGACGCTCACCGCCGCCGCTGAACAGAACCTGCTCAAGCTGGCCGAGCTGCGAAAGCGCCAGACCGCGGAGCAACGCGCGCGCTGGGACGAGATCAAGCGCGGCTTCAAGCGGGTGCAGGTGCAGGGCGGGGCCGAAGATGATCCCGTGGTGCGGGTGACGGGCTCGATTGCGTCGCTCGGTGAAGAACTGGGTCAGCTCAAGAGCGCGGTGATGGAAGCCTCGCAAAGGCAGCCTCCCGATCACCTCGGCCCGCGGCTCGATGCGGTGGTCAACGCCTTCACCAAACGTCCTCCGAGCGATCTGGCGCCCCGGTTGGATGCGCTTCGCGAGGCGGTACTCGGGCTGGGCAAGTCGCTGGCCCAGGCGCCGGCCCCCGTCGATCTCACGCCGTTCCTCGAGCGGCTGACGGCGGCGGTGAAGCCCGCTCCGGCCGTGCAGGATCTGGGGCCGCTGCTCAAGCAGCTCGCAGAGAGCCTGGCCGCCCCCCGCGCTCCCGTGGCCGCGCCCATCGACCTGGGCCCGGTGCTTCAGCAGCTCGCACAGAACGCGACGGCCCACGCCCAGACCTCCGAAAACGAAGGCACCTTTCGCGAGGAGGTCGCGATGCAGATGCTGCTCATTCAAGAACGGTTGTCCGAGCTCGCGTTGGCCGCGCGCACGGTGCTGCAGACCGATTCCGAAGGCAGCGTGAAGGCGATGACGGTGTGGCAGCAGACCAAGGAAGCGCTCGAGTTGCTCAAGGCGCTGCCTTCGCGGGGCCGAAAGCCTAAAGCGCGCTAGGTCCATCGCATGAGAGGGAAGGCCGGTGTATGTCGGGCCCATGCAGCTTCGGGTCTTCGTCGCCGCCTTTTTGCTCTCTGCGTGGTTCGGCTGTCAGTGCGGTCCCACTTCGAATGATCCCTGCCTGGGCATTCGCTGCGGCACCGGGCTCGTCTGCGATCCGCTCACCACCCACTGCGTCTCCTCCGGGACGGGGACGGGCGGAGGCACGGGCACAGGAGGCGGCGGTGGCACCGTCGACGCCGGCATCTGCTCGGCGAGCTGCTCGGGGACCACCCCGGTGTGTGACCCCGCGACCAACAGTTGCAAGATCTGCACAGAGACTCAGGGCTGCAGCGGCGCGACGCCGGTGTGTCAGACGATCTCCAACAGCGGTCTGGGCAAGTGCGTCGTCTGCACGGTGAACTCGGGTTGTGGTGGAACGACGCCGGCGTGCGACCCCACCGTCTTTCCCAACGGCGCCTGCGTGCAGTGCGTCTCGCCTTCCGATTGCCCGGTGCCTGGCAGCCTGTGTGAGCTGAGCACCAACACCTGCGCGGCGCCGGGAAGTGGCGGCGGGGCGGGCGGCGGCACTGGCGCCGGCGGCGGTACGGGCAGCAGCAACCCGCCACTGTTCTTCAATGATGCGGGCCAGACCACCCGCTGCATCGGCGTCGATGCCGGAACCATGTCGTGCACCAACGAGTGCCCCAAGGGCTTCGAGTGCATCAGCAACATCTGCCACCTGCGCGGGAGCACGGGGACCATTCAGGTCACCTTGCGCTGGAATCAGCCGCAAGATCTCGATCTGTACCTGGTGGAACCGCTGCCCGATGGCGGGTCGTGCGAAATCTATTACGGCAAGCCAGGCATCAACCCGGCGCCTCCGATCATTCCCCTTCCGTTTCCCATTCCGTCGAGCAGCTGTGGCGCGAAGGGCTGGCTCGACGTCGACTCCAACCGGGCGTGCACCATCGACAACATCGACGTCGAGAACATCATCTACGACGCCGGGATCCTGCCGACCCGCGGCACGTACACGGTGCGGGCGAACTACTGGCAGAACTGCACGGGGGCCGCGACCACGCCCTATGAAGTCGAAGTGCGCGCCAACGGCGTGACCCGGTGGTTCTGCGGCGTCTTCAACTCCAACGACGCGAACGGCGGCAACTCGGGGGCGGGCCTCGTGATCACTTCCTTCACGCTGCCGTGAGCACGCCGCCGAAGATCAACAATCTGCCGTACGAGCCGGTGCCGGCCTTCGACGTCAGTCCGCGCACCTTCGAGGGCTTGTTCGCGGCGGTGCAGACCGCGGCGCTGGCGGGCAAGACCAAGGCGATCGCGGGGGGCTGGGGCTTTTCCAGCGCAGGCACCACCCAGGGCACGCGCATTCGCACGCCCGGGTATTCCGGTATCAGCGAGCCCGATTGCCTTCTTCCCGGGGCGAGCTCTCGCGCGTTCGATGCCGACCCGGGCGTGCCTCAGGAAATGGCGGGCCCCCTGGTGCGTGTGCTCGCGGGCACCACGTTTGGAAATCTGAACGCGCAGCTGGGCCGGCTCGCGGTGCTCAATCAGCCAGGCTTCGCCGATCTCACCTATGGCGGCGTGATGATGGTGGGCGGTCACGGCAGCGGTCTTCGCCGCGGCAACATCGCCTCGCAGGTCCGCTCGATGGATCTGATCGTGGTGAACGCCGATCGCAAAGCCCAGTTGCTGCGCCTCGAGCCGGCGAGCGATCGCATCACCGACCTCACGGCCTTCACGGCGAAGTACGGCACCGCCGCGCGCCTCGAGTTCGATGACGTGGCCTTCAATGCCGCCAAGGTGAGCTTCGGCTCGATGGGCGTGCTGCACTCGGTGGTGATCGACACCCGGCCTGAATACCGGCTCGAGGAAGATCGCGATCTGCGCTCGCTCTGGGACGACTTCGAGAAGATCGAACGCCAGGTGCGAGACCCGGTGGTGGCCGGCGTGCACTTGTGGATCAACCCGTACCGGGTGGGCGGGGACTACAAGGCGGTGCAGTCGACCTATCGCCGCAGCCTCGACATGACGCGCAACCAGCGGGCGTGGGGCATTCGACAGGCCGACAGTCCAATGTCGATGAAGGCGCTCGACCTGGTGGCCAGGGAGCTCCCGCGGCTGCTCCCGTTCGCGCTCGAGTTCTCGCTGCGCAACGTCGACGCCGATGACGTGGTGATGGGCAGCGCCGAGGCGCTCGACTTCGGCCCTCCGAATCGCTTGCCGGTGGCGGCGGCCAGTTGCTCCGTGCCCGCTGAAGGGCTCAAGGATCGGCTCGCGGCGCTCCTCGATTTCTTCCGCGCAGGCTTCGGGCGCAATTACGTGTCGAGCCCCGTGGGCCTTCGCTGGGTCAAGGCGTCTGACGCGTACCTCGCGCCGCAGGCAGGCCGGGACAGCGTGATGATCGAGGTGCCGGTGCTCAATGGCACGCCGAACCAGGACGAGACCCTCGAGCGCTACGTGGAGTTCATGGTGACGAAGCTCGGGGGCCGGCCGCATTGGGGGCAGCGCCTGGTGCTCAGTGCTTCGCAGCTTCGCAGCATCTACGGCGAGGCCGCGGTCGACACCTTCATCAAGGTCCGCCGGCAACTCGATCCACTCGGCACCTTCGACAACCCGCTCACCCGCGAGCTCGAGCTCTGACCTTCAGCTGGCGGGCAGAATGTCGCCCTCATCATTTGCGGGCTCGTGCGGCTGGGCACACAGCAGCTTCGCCAGGGTCTCTGCCAGCACGGAAGACGCGACGGGGGCCAGCCGCTCTGGAGGCGTGACCACCGGCTCGGGCTCGCGCGCGATCGCCGGCGGGGGCACGTCGATCTTCACGGTGTTCGGCGTCGCCATGTTTGCGTGGCGCGCAAACACATTTCGCAGCTCGATCATCGCGCGGGTGAAGGGGGTGTCTTCCACCTCGGGCCGCATCAGCCACTGGTCGAACTCGAGCATTCGCAGCTTGTCGAGCGGGTGGGGTGCGAGGTGATTCTTCGCCACCCACTGCGCCAACGCCTCGCTGCCGTACGTCGCGCCGGGGTCACCGAAGTGGCGGCGCACCCAACGGGCGAAGACGTCGGCATCCAACTGCCGGTACAGCATCAACGTGCACAGCTCCCCCATCGCGTGCGGATTGTTCATCCACCGCGATTGTTCATGGCGTGTGCCATGCGCGAAGGCCTACCTCGTCGCCTCTGCGCGCATGACGTACGCGAGCACCATCAAGTGAACGGCGCGGTGACGCGCGCACGGGCGGGTCGAAGATGCCCAGCATCGGGTGCCGACCTCGGCCGTGTTGGTGTCATTGGATCTGATGGCCGGCGATCCCCAAGATGAGCGTGACCCGCGCATTTAAAGAGCGCGGAAGGCCTCGAGCAGAAAAGCCCAGACCGCCGCCACCCGGGGCACGTCGCGCAGCACCCGCGGAGCCACCAGCCAGACCTCCGTGCGCGGCCAGGTCTCGACGGAGGCCGCGAGGGCTTTCGTCGTGCGCACCTGAGCAAGCCTGGGCCGAAGTGAATAAAGCTCGGGCAACAACGCGAGCTCGAGGCCGCTCTCGGCGGCGGCGACCTGCGACGCGAAGTGACTGGGCCCACGTCCGCTCGCTCCAACTTCATCAGTTGTTCATCGGCCCCATTCAGCCCTCGCCTTGCTCGACGGGAAAGGTGTCTGGCGGGGCGAGATTGAAGTCTGGGAGTTTGTCGACCGTCTTCTTGGGCGCGATTCAGCGCAGACGCTCCCACGTGTTCGTTGCTGATGCATTCGGGTAGCGGGCCCACGTCCGACCGCTCCAACTTCATCAGTCGTGCATCAGCGCGACCCAGCCCTCGCCTTGCTGATGAAGCCCGACCACCCCGCAAAGAAAAAGCCCCGGGGTTACCGGGGCTTTTTCACTGCTTATGGAGCGGGAAAAGAGATTTGAACTCTCGACCCTCGCCTTGGCAAGGGCGGACAGGGGCCGAGTTCTCGTGGTGTTGCGGGCTTGGCGAGTGCGGGAGGCGTCAGCAGAGGGCTCGAGAAGCCAGGAGATCTTCATCAGGTCGTCATCAGCCTGGGGCGCTTCGACTTGGGGGCTCCAAGCCGACCACTTCGACCAACTCCGCAATGACGCTGAGCTCGCCCTCGTCGGCGCCATTGAAGACAAGCGGAGTGAACGCTGGGTTCGCGGGCTTGAGCGTGACCTTCGTGTGGCGCCACGAGGCGTCGTCCCCTTCCTTCTCACTCTCGTAGCGCTTAACCGTGTAGCGCTGCCCGGTCTCGGGG
>JAYVNA010000628.1:0-3654 GCA_043758715.1 Archangium sp. | reverse complement strand
CCACTCCTGAAGGCAGGCGTCGTGGAGAGGTACTGCACGAAGGGCCGTGTCTTGCGATCGTTCGCGAGGAACTGCGCCACCAGCGCCTCGAGGTAGCCCGCTTCTGCGGTGGGGTCGACGTCGCGGCCGACGAAGCGCCGATGCAGCCGTCTCACCATGCAGCGATCGAACGAACCCGAATCCATCAGCAGCTTGCCCAGGCCCAGCGGGCCGACGGTGCCATCGCTGGTCGCGCCGTAGAGCGTCTGATCGGGGGGAAGGAAGTCGATGAAGCGCACCTCGGGCTCGACCATCGCCTGCGCCGCGCTGGAAGGCGTCATGTGGGTGTCGAAAGCCCAGAGGCGTCGAATGCGATCCCACGGGTCTCCGCCGTAGGGGTACTGGCCGGTCACCCACACGTTGGGCTCATGCGCGTTGCCGACGCCGAGCATCTGAAACCCGCGGCCGGTGCGCATGAAGCGCTTGAAGTGGATTGACGCAGGATCGATGCGGGAGTGGCAGGTGACGCAGGGCCCGCCACCCGCGGGATCGTTCACGTAGGGCAGGAAGTGCGCGGTGGGCGGAGGCGGCGCGAAGCTCTCGCACGCGAACATCTCGAGCAACCGGGCCCCCCGCACGCGTTCACGGGTGAGGCCCGCGAGCACGCCGGGCATGGTCATCATGCCCGCCGACGGAATGCCCTTCATGCCGCGCGCATCTTTGCGCGGATCGAATTGGTAGTCGCGCTGCGCGAGAAGAAACGGGTTGCGGTCGGCGATCTTGAATTCGCTCCAGCCCTGCTGGTCGGTGGGGGCGTGATGGGGATCGGTCGGCGTGGTCCAGGCGCTGCTGCGCCACCACTGAGACGCGTTCTCCACGGTCTGGTCGCCCAGGTTGGCGGCGATGCGCACGTAGTTCGACTGCACGTTGACCGGGCCCACCGAGTAGGCGCCAGTGATCAGATCGTTGAGCGGCCGGTCGTGCCACACCAGGTGCGCGAAGAGCCGGGCGGGCTCATCCCAGGCGAGGCGGCGACTGCCCTGCGGGTTGCCGAGGAGGAACGCCTGGTAGTCCTGCAGGGCGCCACCGGGCATGCAGTACACGAGGTGCGGCCCGCAGCCGCAGGTGGAAGGCGTGTCGTAGGCGTACCCCGCGCCGGTGCGCTCGCTGCAGTTGACGACCTCGCCGCTGGGGAGCGTGAGCGTCGGGCTCTCGTCTCCGTCGATGCCCACGACTTCGATGGTGGTGCCCTCGGCCCACCACGGCTCGATGCTCCGCACCACCGCAGGCGAGCCGTCGGCGCGGGTGCCATTGCAGGGGGCGAAGTTCGCGTAGGCGTTGGGCGAGCCCCACTTGCCCGCGTGAAGCGTGCCCGCGGGGCACTGGATGATCGCGCGTTGTTGCGGCAGCCCATACTCAGGTTGATCGGCGATGTTCGCGACGGGCGGGATGTTCATCCACGCGTGGCCGAAGTCGACCATGGTGTCGTAGAAGAGCGGGTCGTTGAGCAGCCGGGTGAACTCCTGTGCGAGCCACGCCTTCTGTGCGGCCTCGTCGGTGATCGCCGCGAGCGCGGTGACCTTCTCGCGCGTGGGCAGCCGGTTGGTCGTCACCAGGGTCATGCGACGCAGCTGGCGCAGCGCCGTCATCGGGGGCCCCACCACCTCAGGCGCGCCACCATCTGCGCTGGAGGTCACCTCGCACTCTGCCTGGCGGGTCTGGCTCACGCCGGAGCTCTTCGAGCAGCCGAAGGCCAGCCCCACCAACAGCGCCACGATCGATCGAAACATCATGGTGACTAGGTATCTCCATCGAATGGGGACTCACAACCCCGGCCCGCGCCCCGCAGGTGTGGGGGAGACCCCACCTCAATGTGCGCGTTCGGGGATTCTCACCTCGTGCATAGTGACGCCATGCGGACCTCACTGCTCGTCCTGCTCCTGCTGAACACGGCTTCGTGCGGCCTGGCTCCGAGCAATGTGAGCTGCGATGTGCGCCCCGCGGAGCAGGCGTGCGTCGACTTGCTCACCAACAAGAACAGTCAGCTCGAGCCCACGCTCCGGGCGCTCTGCGTCGGGACGTACTCGAACACGCTGTGCGACCACACCGGAGCGCTCGGCGGCTGCCGCTGCGACACGTGCGAGAATGGCCAATCGATCACGTGGATGTTCCCGGACGCGAGCAAGAGCATCAACACCGTCGACGACGTCAAGAAGGCGTGCGGAAACCGCGTCTTCGTTGCTCCGTGAGTCCCCATGACCATGAGCGCCTTGCTGGTCGCGACGGTCTTGATGAGTGCACCCGACCAATCGTGGGTCTGGATCGACATGGGACCAGGCGAGCGCTACCTCGCCTTCACCTACGTCGACGCCTCCGCGGGTCCTTCGGCCAAGGGCATCCTGGCGCCCAAAGGCTTGACGGCGAAGCAGGCGAAGGCGGCCGCCAACGCGCCTGATCGCACGGTGCGTCTCTCACCGCCGGGGTTCCCCACCACCGGGCTCACCCTGGCCGAGGTGAAGGAACTCAAGCTGCCCGCGGCCCCCAGCTGGCTGTCGTTCTTCTCCAAGCCGAAGTCGGAGCTGGCCTGGCGCAACGACCCCAAACTCTCCTTCCACGCCGACTACCCGAACGATCTCGAGGCGCGCTTCTTCTTCCCAGAGCAGCACAAGGTCGAGCAGATGTGGGTCACGCTCAACGGCGTCGACGCGGAGGTGGGCGGCTACACCGGCAAGTTGCTCAACACGCCCAACTCGAAGTCAGACGTGCGCGAGGGATCGCAGGTCACGGTGCGCGTGACGCCGGGCGTGCCCGAGCCGGTCTGGGTGACGACGGTGATGCGGGCGAATCTGAAGGACTGGAAGATGGCCTGCACTGCGTGCGGCTTCGACCTGCACTTCACCCCGGTGGCGGAGTTGATCGCGGCGCAGTTCAAGGACGCGCCCAGGGGCTCGGTGATGGAAAAGTTCACCACGCGATGTCCTGTGTGCGGAAAGACGATGACGGTCGAGCATCGGTAGCGTGGTCAGTGCAGGTAGCTGCGTTTCCACCCTGCCAGCTGCCGCGCGACTTCCTTGCGATCTTCCAGACTTGGAGAGCCGGTCAGCCGCAGCCGCTGCTTGTTGAGCACGAAGAGCGCCTGCTCGACGTCGTCGCCGGGACGCGCCTGCTTGCGCAGCTGGCCTTCGAGCCGCGAGGTCAGCTCAGAGAGCGCCTTCGCCGAGGGCACGGGGCGCGCGGTTTTCGCCGGACGCAGGGGGGGCGGAGGGTCACCGGGTTTCACCGGCTCGTCGGGGGGCGGCTCTGACGGTTCGTCGAGATTGGCGACCTCCGCCTCGACGTCTTCGGGCACCGCCGGCACTTCGGCGACCGGCTCGGGCACATTCGCCGGCCAGAAGACGAATGCCGCCGCAGCAGCACTCAGCACCACCGCGATCACCGTCCCGATCGCCAGGCGTGATCTCTTGGGCTGCGCGGGAACGGGCCGCACGTTCAGCTTCTCGGTGACGGAAGGGATCGTCTTGCGGACCGCGGTGGCGTTCGCCTGGCGCTCGCCCATCAAGTCGAGCAGCAGCTCGTTGCGAATTCCGGGGCATGCCGATCACCGATTCCGACGCATGCCGATCAGTGATTCCGACGCATGCCGATCACCGATTCCGGCGCATCCCGATCGCTGAA
>JAYVNA010000627.1:0-11252 GCA_043758715.1 Archangium sp. | reverse complement strand
GAAAGACGCGTTCGCCTCGGGCCTGCGCGGCGTGAAGTTGCACTGCCACGTGCAGTGCTTCGCCGCCGACGCGCCCGAGCTGCACGAGATCTACGAGGCCTGCATCGAGGCCAACGTGCCGCTGGTGATGCACGCCGGCCGCGAACCCTCGAGCCCCGCGTACAAGTGCGACGTCTACGCGATGTGCGGCGCAGAGCGGGTGGAGCGCGTGCTCACGCAGTACCCGAAGCTCAAGCTCTGCGTGCCTCACCTCGGTGCCGACGAGCTCGACGCCTACACCCGCCTGCTCGAGCAGCACGACTCGTTGTGGCTCGACACCACCATGGTGGGCGCGAACTATTTCGCCCTCGAGGTCCCTCGGCGGATCTTCGAGGTGCGGCCCGAGCGCATTCTCTACGGCACCGATTTTCCCAACCTGCCCTACGCGTGGGATCGCGAAGTGAAACACCTGGTGAGCCTCAAATTCCGCGCTGACCACGAGGCCGGGCTGCTCGGGCAGAACGCGCTGCGTCTCTTTGGCGCTGGCACTCTCGCGGGGTAAGTGATTCCTTCGGGCGCATGATCACCAAGCGTGACGCCTCGATTGCCACCTTCCTTCGCAGCGTGCCGGTCTTCCTCGATCTGAAAGGGTCGAGCCTGGAGATTCTCTTCGAGTTCCTCGAGGAGCGGCGTTGGGAAGTCGGTGAGCACATCTGCAACGAAGGCGAGATGGGGCGCACCCTCTACGTGATCCGCGAGGGCGAGGTCGAAGTGCTCCGCCGCTCGGGCACGGGCAACAACCAGTCGATCGTGAAGCTGGGCCCCGGCGAGTGCTTCGGCGAGATGGCCCTGGTCGAGCTGCAGCCGCGCAGCGCCACCTGCGTGGTGCGCAAGAAGGCGGTCACCTACTCGCTCACCAACCCCGAGCTGTGGAACGTCTACAAGTCCGACAACTTCGCCTACGTGATTATCCTGCAGAACATCTGCCGCATGCTCTCGCGCCGCCTGCGCAAGGCCGACAGCCGCATCGTCGAGTTCGTCGAGACCAACGAGAACAACGCGAAGAAGAAGAAGGCCACCGCGCCCTCCGCCAAGAAGAAGGCCTCCGCGTCTTCCGCCAAGAAGAAGTGAGCTGATGTTCACCGGCCTCGTCACCGATCTGGGCACCGTCGAACGCCTCACCGCGGGGCCCGTCACCGATCTGTGGATCGCCTCGAGCTACCCGGGCGATTTTCAATTGGGCGAGTCGATCGCCTGTGATGGCGTCTGCCTGACGGTGGTCGAGTTCCGCGGCCAGAGTTTCAAGGTGCAGGCCGCCCCCGAGACGCTGCGCCGCACCACCCTGGGCGAGTGGAGCCCGGGCACCCGCGTCAACCTCGAGCGCGCGCTGCGCATGGGTGATCGCCTCGGAGGTCACTGGGTGCAGGGCCATGTCGACGGCGTCGGTACCGTGCTCGAGACCCGGCCCGAAGGCGGTTCCTGGGTGATGCGCTTTTCCCTGCCCGCCGAGCTGTCCCCCTTCTTCGTGGAGAAGGGCTCGGTGTGCATCGACGGGATCTCACTCACCCTGACGACCGTCACAACAGACAGCTTCGGGGTGATGTTGATTCCCGAAACGCAGCAGCGCACCTCGCTGGGCAAGAAGCAGCCGGGCCAGCGCGTCAACCTCGAGGCCGACATCATCGGCAAGTACGTGGCGCGCATGATGGGCGGGCGGGGTGGGTTGACAATCGAACAGCTCAAGGCCGCCGGGCTGGCCTGAGCCGGCCTCGAATTTCGGGCTGAAACAGGTCACACTGAAGGCCTTGTTGGCCGCGCGTGGCCCGACGCGCGACTGGAGCCCTCACGATGTCCCCTCTGATCGCGGCGCTCGCCCTGCTCGTCTCTGATGCCGGGATGCCACCCATCGACGCCGGCCCTCCGACGATCAGCGACGGGGGCAGCGAGAGCTGGGCCGACCTCGATTGGGCCCTTACGGGCGATTTCACCGGGCTGGTCTGGGTCGACGATCGCCGCGACCTGAGCTTCCTTGCGTCGCCCTCGCGGCGCGTCGATCTCTGGGCCAATGGCTGGCGCGCTGACGGCGGCCTGATCGCCCCGTACGGACAGTTGATCTGCCCCTCGTCCGCGCAGGAGCGGTTCTCGGAGCCGCGGATCGCCGCCACGCTCGACGGAACCTTCGTGGTGGCCTGGTTGGTGGAGACGCTGGGCCAGACAGGCCGCTCCATCCGCACCAGCGTCTTCACCAGCGGGGGGCTGGGGGCCTGCAACAACGAGCTGGTGCCCAACGACGGAACGCCGCTGGGCAGCCTGCGGCTGCGCAAATCGGGTGGTCAGTACCTGGCTACCTGGGTCACGCCCACGGAGGTGCGCGGCCAGTTCATTCGCATGCCGGCGACCCAGACGTCTTTTTCCATCGCCCCCGTCGCGGTGCCTCGGGTCACGCTCGCGGCCAGCACGATGGGTTTTCTGGCCGCCTGGGATCAAGCGGAATTGTTCTGGAGCGTCAGCATTCCTCTGGTGGGCAGCGGCGTGCCCATGGCGAGTCCCGCCAGCGCGTTCACCGGGCAGCTGCCCATCACTCAATCGACCGCGGCGGGTCCGGAACTCCGCGGCGCCTTCATCGGCGGGACGGACACTCGAAGGCTCTTTTTCGGCGCGACCGCGACGGCGGCGCTCGCCATGCCCACCCCCGGGCCCCCCGCTCGCGAGCACCCGCTGCTCGCCACTTCAATTGGTCCGAACCACTTCGTCGCGTACGAGACCAGCACGGCCAACCAGTTCGCGGTCGCCGAGTTCACCCCGGCAACGTGGCACGGCACGCCTGCGCTGCCCGCGGGCCTCGAGCCCCAGGCGATGGTCAATGATGAGCGCAGGGTGCTGCTGCTACTCGGGGGCGGAACGGCCACGCTCACGTTGCTTCAACTCCAGCCGCAGTTGACGGGAGCGCCCACCTTCATCACGCCCCCGACCACCACCCTCCCTCTTCCCAATCAACTCGCGCCCTCGCTGGTCTCCACCGGGACCGGCGCCTGGCTGCTGGGGTGGAACGAGGGGCCCCGTTTCGCCACGGTGCAGCTCACGACCGACACCACCAGCGTGCGGCAGCCGCAGATGCGGCTCGGCTTCACGTCGCTGGTGCAGATCGCCGATGGCTCGTCGCTCGCGCTCAGCGTCACCGGAAACTCGACCACCAACGTCTATCGCTACTCGGTGGACAGCGGGCGCGAGGCGACGCCGATGCTGACCGCCAGCGGCGAGCAGCCAAAGGCAGTGGTGGGTCGGCAGGCGGCCGCCGTGTGGACCGCGGGGACCGATGCGATCACCTTCGGCACGGGCACGCCGCGCGAACTCTCGTTCGGTGGCTTTCGGCTCGGCCGCTGCGGGGTGTGGGCTGACAACTCGATGTTCATTCCCGCCCTCGCGAACGGCGGCGAGCTGCGCATCATCGAGTTCAAAGACGAACCCGGAGCGACCCCCACCGTGCATGCGATGGGGCCGGCGCAGCGCGCGGTGCTGCCGTGCCTGGCGGCTCGCGGCACGGACCTGCTGGTGGTCGCCGAGGACAGCTTCGGGGGATCGTTCGTCGCGATGAGCTCGGTGAGCGACGTGCGCGCTGATCGCCCGACGCGGGTCCTTTCGTTTCCCAACACCGGCAATCGCCTGATCACCCAGCCCGTCGCCGCGGGCACCACGCTTGGTTGGCAATTGGCATGGGAATCAACGGGCGAGTTCGTCAGCGAGATCGGGGGCCTGAAGCTCTCCCCTGAGGGCGCGGTGCTCGAGGCTCCCTCGTTGCTGGGAGTGGGCCTCGATGAACGGTCACCCGTGCTCTCGTCTGCACCCGGAGGCGCGGTCGCCCTCAGCTGGCAACACTTCGCCGACCTCACCGGGAACGTGCAGGTGCGCACGCAGATCATTTCACCCACCGCCGTGTTGCCGGATGGCGGAGTCGTGGTTCCGAACCCCGAACCCGACGCCGGCGTCGATCTGCAGCCGATCGTCTACACCACGTGCGGTTGTCAGTCGGGCGCGCTGCCGGCGCTGGCAGGGCTCGCGTTGCTGCTCCTCTCGAGACGCCGTGCACGCCCTCGAAGCTGAGCTGCGGCCGCTCGCGCCGTATCTGTGTCCCGAGCTGAAGCTGTGGCTGCTTCCGCCCGATTCCGCCAGCTGGCACGCCAGCGATCCCCATGCGCTCGACATGCCGTACTGGGCCTTCGCGTGGCCGGGTGGCCAGGTGCTCGCGCGTTACCTGCTCGATCACCCTCAGGTGGTGCGCGGCCGCCGCGTGCTCGACTTCGGGAGCGGCTGTGCGATCGAAGGGGTCGCCGCGGCGAAGTCAGGCGCCCAGGTGCGCTGTGCCGACGTCGATGCGCTCGCTGGGGTTTTCGCGCTTCGCAACGCGACGCTCAACGGCGTGAGTCTCGAGGTGACGACCGGCGATCTCATCGGCACCGCCCCGCAGGCCGACGTCATCCTCGCGGGCGACGCCTGCTACTCACCCGAGCTCGCTGCGCGGTTGTTGCCGTGGCTGTCAGCGTGCGCGCAGCAGGGGACAGAGGTGCTGATCGGGGATCCGCTGCGGGTTCCCGGCGCGCTCGACTCGGCCGAGCGGCTCGCGCGCTATGACGCCTCGTTCGATGGAGACCCACGCGGAATCACCCGCTGGCCCACCTGGGTGCTGAGACTGCGCTCGTAACGCGCGGGTGAATCAGGGCATCTGGTCGGCGCAGTCGGTCGGGTAGAGCACGTGCGTGAAGCCGGCGTCGGTGCCGGGAATCATGCCGGGGTTGTTGAAGCAGCCCGTGAGGTTGGTGCCGCCGTCGGTGCAGCTGGCGTGCGTGTACGTGTCCCAGACGCCGATGATGCCGTTGGGGAAGGTGACCGTGCTCCCGCCCATCGCCAGGGTGCGCAGATCACAGTGAGACACCCCGCCGTCCTCGAGCACCGCGCCCTCGAACACGCGAAAGTTGTCCACCAGCACGCCGTTCGAGAGTTGGTAGCCGTAGTAGCGGGTGTCGTTCGAGATCGCCGAGATGCGATGAAATGCCTCGGGGCTGGCGTTGGTGAGGGTCAGCGGTCCGGCGATCTTGACGCGCGCACCGAGGTACGCCGGGTGCGAGCGGATCGCTCCGCCTCCGCCGAAGGTGGTGGGCACGTTCACCACTGGCAGGGGAACCATCGCGCCGATCTTCGTCACCACGAAGGGCTCGCAAGGCGGCGTGGAAGTCAGCTCGCACACGTAGCCGACCGGCTTGTTCGGAATGAAGTCGAACTCTGACTTCACCCTCACGCGGTAGCCGTCTTGCTGAACGAAGCTCGATTCAAAGCCGACGATGCCGCTCACGTTGAGCACGTCGCCGACCTGGGGGAAGTAGTCAGGGTCGCGGTCGCGGCGGAACTTCTCGGCCCAGATTCCGATCTGCGGGTTGGCGGGGTCGGCCAGCCAGAAACTGGCGTTGATGCCGCGGGTCGAGGTGCCCGCACACACGGTCGAGGTCGAGGCGCGCGCGAACGCCCGTGGTGCCTCCGCCGGTACCGCCCCCCGTGACACCTCCGCCGGTACCGCCACCGGTGGATCCGCCGCCTCCCGTGCCGCCACCGGTGATGCCGCCCCCGGTGCCTCCGCCGGTGTTGCCGCCGCCGGTGCCGCCACCGCCGGTGTTGCCACCGCCGCCGCCCGTCAGTGCGCCGCCGCCACCGCCACCACCCGCCCCGCCACCCGCTCCGATCCCGCCACCGAAGCCGCCGCAGCTGCACACGCCGTAGCCGTTGCCGGCCGAGTTGCAGGCCTGGCTCCCGATGCACAAGCCCGGGCCCGAGCAGGTCGACACCTCACCGGGAACACACAGTCGCTGCGGGGGCGAGCATGAGAGCGCGGTCGCGCTGAAGACCATCGCGACGGCGCTGCGCCAGAACAGGGAATTGCTCATGGCGTGAACAGACAAAGATGCGCGCCCCACGCCACGGTCAAAGTTCGCTCAGTACCGGGGCATCGAAGGGTCGATGTCGCAGGCCCACAGGTGAATGCCGCCCCGCAGGGACACCGCCTCGAGCCCGTGCGCGGTGCAGATGCTCGCGCCGGTCAGGCTGCGGACGCCGTGATGGCAATAGACGAGCACCTCGCGGCCGCGAAATTGATCGAGCTCACTCACGCGCTCCTCGAGCTCATTGAGCGGAATGAGAATCGAGTCGGGCAACGCGACGTACTCGTTCTCTTGCGGCCAGCGAACGTCGAGCAACACGGGGCGCTTCTCGGCGGGGCCGGAGAGGCGTGCGACGAGTTGGCTGGGGGTGATCTCTCGAACCGAATCCATGTCTCACCGTAACGGCGTCAGGCACCGAAGACCCGCGCGTCAAAATGCGCACAACGCGAGAGTCGCCCATTGGTTGGGCACCGGGGCGCCTTCCCGGAGAAGTGAAGCGGGAGATTCACGCTTCAGGCTGAAACAGTGGGTTCGATTCCCGCCTCTCGCTCTTTGGTTCGTGACGCATCTGGTGAGGCGACTGGCCTGTCACGTCAGCGAGACGGGTTCGATCCCCGTACGGACCGCAGTTCTCAACGCCGATCTGGCAGTGGTGGTCCATGCATCCGCCTGAAGAGCGGAACATCTCGGTTCGATTCCGAGGGTCGGCAACTGTCTGCGCGTGCGTGTCCCCCGAGGAGTGGTTATCAACCCGGGCGCCTCTTCGCGCGGGAGGACTCATGGGTGGACAGATTGCGCTCACTGGACCGGACTTCGCCGTTGGCATTCCGGACCTGAGTGAAGGTGGCAAGGTCCAGGGGCATTTTGAGGGCCAGCCGCTGGTCGCCGTGCGCCGGGGCGAGACGTACTTCGCGCTCTCAGCCAACTGCACGCACTGGGGTGAGAACCTCGCTGACGGCGCAGTGATCGGCGACACCATCCGTTGCGGTGGCCACCACGCCTGTTTCTCGCTGAGCACCGGAGAGGCCTCCTGTCCTCCTGCGCTCGGACCGTTGCAGACCTACAAGGTCGAACTTCGCTCCGGCGGCCGCGTGGTCGTGGGCCCCCGCGATCCGGCCCCTGCCCGCGTGCGCAACCTCGCCACTGATCCCGTCTCGGTGGTGATCATCGGCGGCGGTGCGGCCGGCAGCGCGGCGGCCGACGTGCTGCGACGCGAGGGGTACGCCGGGCCGGTCACGATCATCAGCGCCGATTCTGATCTTCCCTGCGATCGCCCGAACGTCTCGAAGGACTATCTGGCGGGCGGCGCTCCCGAGGAGTGGCTCTTCTTGCGCGATGCAGCCGCGTGGCAGGCCGCGAAGATCGACGTGAAGCTCGGCACGCGCGTGGAAGCCATCGATCGCCAGGCGCGCACGGTGCGGCTGGCGACGGGCGAGACGCTGTCGTACGGAGCGCTCCTGCTCGCGTCAGGCGCGGAGGCCATTCGTCTGCCCATTCCGGGCGCGGAACTTCCTCACGTTCACGTGCTGCGCACGGTCGCCGACGCCCGGCGCATCGTGGCCAACGCCGCGAGCGCTCAGAACGCCGTGGTGGTGGGCGCGAGCTTCATCGGCATGGAAGCGGCGGCCTCGCTGCGCGCGCGGGGGCTCGAGGTCTGCGTGGTGGCGCCCGATGCGGTGCCCTTCTCGAAGGCCCTCGGCCCGGTCGCCGGTGGGGTGTTGAAGGCCGCACACGAGCGGGCCGGCGTGAAGTTCAAGCTCGGACGAAGGCCCGCGCGCATCTCGGCCTCGGGCGTGACGCTCGATGACGGCAGCGTCGTCTCCGCGGACCTGGTGGTGCTGGGCGTCGGTGTTCGGCCCTCCCTTGGGCTGGCCGAGGCGGCAGGGCTCGCGATCGATCGCGGCGTGACGGTCGATGCGCAGTTGCGCACGAGCGACGAACACATCTGGGCCGCGGGAGACATCGCGCGCTACCCCGATGCCCGCGGCGGTGGGCCCGTGCGCATCGAGCACTGGGTGGTGGCGCAACGGCAGGGGCAACACGCGGCGCGCGCGATGCTCGGGCAGACCGGCGGTTTCAAGGTCGTGCCGTTCTTCTGGACCACCCAGTTCGGAGTGACGCTTCGCTACGCCGGCCACGCCGAGTCGTGGGACCGCATCGATCTCAGCGGCGACCCCAGCCAGGGTGATTGCGCTTTCGCGTATCGGCTCGCGGGCCGCACGCTCGCGGTCGTCACCTATGGGCGGCAGCAAGCCTCACTCGAGGCCGAAGACGCGCTGGAGCGGAGCGATGAAGCCGCCCTCGCGCGCCTCGTTCCTCCTTCCCTCAACGGGAGCCTGTCATGACCGAACTCACCGTCACGCGCGCGGAGCACGACCACCGCGGCTCGTTTTCTCTCCAGAAGGACGGCGAGCAACTGGGTGAAATGACCTTCACGCGCGTCAACCCCACGCTGGTGATCATCGATCACACCGAAGTGTCCGACACCCTCAAGGGGCAAGGCGCCGGGCGCAAGATGCTCGACGCCGCCGTCGCGTGGGCGCGCGAGACGAACACCAAGATCATCCCGGTGTGCCCGTACGCCAAGGCGCAGTTCGACAAAGACCCGTCGATCGGCGACGTGCTCAACCGGTGATCAGGCCTCGAGCAGCTTCTTGAACTCGCCGCTCTCGATCAGCTTCTTCATGTCGCTGGCGCCGCCGATGAAGGTTCCCTTCACGAAGATGTGCGGGAACGTCGGCCAGCCCACCCAGATCTTCAGCGCCAGGCGCCGCCGCCAACCCGAGAAGTAGCTGCCGTACTCGAGGTAGCGGTAGGGCACCTTCTGCTCGTCGAGCAGCTTCCGCGCGACTTTGGCGGGCTGCAGTCCCGACACGCCCACCACCACCACCTTCTCTTCTGCGATGGCTTTCGACACCTCTGCCACGAGGTCGGATTGGAAGTCGGTCTGGGCTCGAGCAACGGCGGCATGCACTGGGGGAGGAGGGAGCGTCATGGGGCCCTTGTTAGTCCTGGCAGCGGAAGGCTGCAGTGAAGGAGTGTTAACGGTTCGACTGAGCGTTCGTCAGTTGCGCGCGTGATCTCGCGTCGGCGCGCACGTTCGTGCGCTTTGAATGCGGGTCCTTGGCATGTCCGGGATTGCGGCCGCCTGTTAAGCGGCACCAGCTGGGTTCGACTCCCAGAGGGCCCTCAAATGAATTCATTTTTCAAACTGACGCTCCGCACCAGCGACGTCGTTGCGGCGCGCGCGTTTTACGAAACCGTGCTCGGGCCGGTGAGCCTCGAGGTGGTGCAGTTGCACGAAGGCGCCGTGGCGCGAGGGGCGCGACCCCATTGGCTGGGCTTCATCGAAGTCAGCGACGTCGATGCCGCCGCGGCCGCGTTCGCTGCCCGGGGCGCGACTGCACTCGCTCCGAAGTGGATCAACCCCGCGGGGCTCGAAGCGGCGGTGATGCGCGACCCCGGCGGGGCGATCGTCGCGCTCGGAAAGCCGCCGGCCAACGCCTCGCAGGGCGGGCCTCCTGTCGCTTCCTATTTCCTCAACACCAACGACGTTTCGCGGGCGCAGGCGAACTATCGGGCGTCGTTCGGTTGGGACTTCGCCGCGGCGCTCGACCTGGGCGAGCTGGGCGTCATTCACCCATTCTCGTGGGCGCCCGGTTTACCCGTCGTGGGCGGCATGCGTGAGATCGCGTCGAGGCCGGGCGTGCACCCTCACTGGCTCTTTCATTTTCCCGTGGTCTCGATCGATCGGGCTATCGACGCCGTTCGAGCCGCGGGCGGGCTGGTGCTCGGGCCGGTGACGTTGCCGGGCGGCGAACAGATCGCCGTGTGTGATGATCCGCAGGGCGCCGCGTTCGCGCTTCGACCTGCGTGAGTCGTCGCTAGGTCGGGTCGAACCTGAACGCGGTTCGTTGCGCTGAAGGACGCGTGGCGTGGCCCGAGGCGAAGCGCCGAAGTGCTTTGTACGGCTCGATCGAAACCGTCTTTCGGAACATCAGGTGCTCCACCAGGCAGAAGAGGCTGACCTCGAAGACGCTGAGCCTGCGCGACGCCGGGAGCAGTCGCAGTGCTTCCTCCAGGTGCGCGTCGAGCCAGCTCAAGGCACCCTGGAGACCTGCGTTCGTCTTCACGAAGAACGAATTCTCGGGCGGCAGACCGGCCACCACCGTTCCCATCACCAACTGAACCTGCGCAGCCATCGCGTGCCACACGAGCTCCTGCGCGCACCTTGAGAGGTCGGCCGGCGTGTGCTCGATGAACACGACGTTCGGGTCACCGGTGCGCCCCGCGAGCTCGGTCAGCTTGCGGCAGATGTTCTCGGCGCCGAAGACGACCGAGTCGCCCACCAGGAGCGTGGGGATCTTGAACGCCGGGTGCCCTCCGTACTTCGCGACCTCGAGGCTGGTGAGGTCGTGCAGCACCTCGAGGGTGTACGGAACACCGAGCTCGTGCGCAAAGAGCGCGGCCACGCGGGTGAAGTGCGAGCTGCTTCGGCCGACCAGGCGCGTCTCAGACATGAAGGCGCTCCGCCAGGAAGCTCAAGATCTCATCGCGCGCAGCCCGCGTCGGCTCTCCCTCGGCGTCGATGAGATGCGCGGTCACCACGCTGTGGGGGCTGTCGATCACCTTTTCGAAGAAGGGTGGCGGGTGGGGGTTCGCAGATGCCGACGGGAGCACGCGACCCTCGAAGCGCGGCCCCAACGCAGCGGCGTAGGCGGCGAACCGTTGCGAGGTGCAGTAGCGATCGCCCTCGAAGCGATACGCGCGCACCGTGAGGTTCTCCCGCTCGAGCCGCTGCTTCACCGCTGCGAGTTCTGCGGGTGCGATCTCGAGCCCGCCCGGTTCGTGCAAGGGCAACGACGGCTGGCAGAGCACCGGCGCCAGCAGCGAGGGCTCGAGCATCATGCTGAGCGCGAAGTTGCCGGTGAAACACATGCCGACGGCGCCGACCCCGGGCCCACCACCTTCCTGGTGCGCTCGCCGGGCCAGCGCTCGCAGCCACTGCGTCACCGGGCTCGATTCATTCGCTGCCAGCGCGCGGAACTCGGCGCTCACGCACGCCCGCTTGAGCACTTGAAGCCCCGCTTCCGCTTCGGGAAAGGCACCGTCACGCCCGAACAGCGAGGGCATGAAGACGGTGAACCCCGCGTCACGAACCCAACGGGCAAACCGCGCCACGTGAGGACTGATGCCCGGCATCTCGGCCATCACCACCACCGCCGGCCCGCGCCCGGCCACGTACACGGTGCGGGTCGCCTCCTCGAGGGTCACCGCACGTCGTTCGAAGTCTTCGAGAGCGTCGTCTTGCATGCCCAGCAACATGGCGCGTCGCGGGCCCGTCAG
>JAYVNA010000626.1:0-3661 GCA_043758715.1 Archangium sp. | reverse complement strand
GGGGGCGGCAGCTTGAAGACGTTGAGCGGCGTCGGCTGCTCGTAGTCCGGCAGGTGCGTGGTGAGCGCGTTCATCACGTAGAGATCGAGGATCCCGTCGTTGTCGAAGTCGAGGAACGTGGCCCCCAGAGAAACCGTGTGCGCGTCGAGCCCCGCCTGCACCGAGACGTCTTCGAAGCTGAGCGTGCCCGTCTCTTGGAGGCGATTGCGCAACAGGCGGGTCTTCCCGAACGCGACCGAGATGAGCAGGTCCTGATCTCCATCGTGGTCGTCGTCGATGAAGACCGCGCCGCCGGCCATCCCGTTGTTCCAGGGATCGTTCATCAGCGAGTCGAGCGCAGGCAGCGGCACCCGCTCGAAGTGGAAGTCACCGCGGTTCAGATAGAGGCCCACGCGGTCTTGCGGAATCGCGAGCGGGTGGGTGACGAGCAGGTCGAGCCGGCCATCACCGTCGGCATCGCCCGTGGCCACCGCGTCACCGACCGAGAGAATCCACTTCGCGACGTGCAGCAGCCGCGGGTCGACTTCCTCGAGCGTCTTACCCATCGTCGACTCCAGCCCCGATTGGGAAAACGGCACTGCCACCATCTTGAAGCCGACGTCGGCCGGCGCATCGAGCGGCGCGAGCACGAAGTTCCACGCGCCGAGCATGGTGAGCCCGAGGCCCCCGACGATCACCCCGCGCTTGAGCGAATCGAGATCGAACATTTCCCGCAGGCGCCTGGCGCGGCCGCGCACGAGTTCCCGGGCATGCATGAAGACGAACCGCGCCGTGCCGATGGTCAGCGCCGCGTAGAAGAACGTGTAGACGCTCTCGCGAAAGTGCAGCACCCCGTCGATGATCGTCAGCGCCAGCGCGAGGATCACCTGGCCGCGCGCGGTCTTCGGCGACGTCGCGGGATCCGTGATCATGTAAAACGTGAAGAGGAAGAACGGCGGCGATTCCAGCGTGCCGAGGAACAACGTCTGCCACGGCAAGTGGTGCCGCATGATGTACGCGCGGATCGCCGTCTGCAGCGCGTAGAAGATCAGGAAGCTCACCACCAACGGGCCCTTGCCCACCCGGAAGACGAACAGCATCAGCGCGCCCGTCGCGATGAAGATCGACATCGTCAACGAGCCACCTGCCCACTGATACGCCGGCGCCGCGGTGATCAATTCCTGGCTGAGCAGCAGCGACATCGCGATCCCGAACATCGAGGGATTGAAGACGTGCCGCCCCTGGAAGGTGAGCAGGTACTTGCTGCCGATGGTGAGGAAGACGGGGAAGAACAACACCCACGAGTGGTGCGAGTAGTTGAGAAGAATGCCCAGCGAGGTGCAGCTGATGAAGGCGCTGAGCGGCACGATCTTCCGCTGCGAGAACACCCAGCTGAACACCACCTCGAGCGCGCACCCGGAGCCGACGATCAACGCCATCTGCCACCACTGCCGGTTGAACCCCAGCAGGGTGAAGCCGAGCACCGCGTAGGTCGCCAACAGCGCGGCGAACGGAATTCGTGGGTCTTTGCGCGTGGGTACTTCCCACCCCTGGGCGTTGATCAGCCGGCCCATGGGAGGCACTGCGAGTTCCAACGAAGCGTCTGCGCGCACGCGACTCTCTTAGCTGATATTGATCCCGGTTCTCATGGCTCGAATCCCCAATACGCCCTCCGTTCGTGTCTTCACCGAGACCTGGTCCGCCGACTTCAAGGAAGCCGTCAAGAAGGCCGCTGGCACCGACGGCCGCCTGACGATGTCAGAAGCGAAGAAGCTCGCCACCGTGCCGGGCGCCGACAAGGTGTTCGCCGACAACGCGATCAATTACCTCAAGGCCACCGGCAAGCAGTCGGTCAGCGTCGAGGTGCTGGCGACCTCCGCCAAGGCCTACGCGCAGCGTGCGGCTGAAGTGGCCGCGGGTGCCGACGGCAAGCTCTCGCTCGCTGATGGCGCGAAGCTGCCCGATGACCTGAAGGAAGATTTCTTCATGCTTCGGGGCAAGCCGGTGCCGGGTGCCACCCCGGTGAGCCCCGCGGGCCCAAGCGCGTTGCCGCAGGTGAAGACCACGCTCGAGGCCGCCACGGTCGACTTGTGGATGCCCAGCGAGACCGACGCGAAGTTCAAGTTCCTCACCGGCACGCAGCTCAACGGCGCGCCCATCACCGCGGCGCTGGTGCGCTCGCAGTTCTCGGCCCAGCACGACGCGCTCATCGCCGACGTCATGTACATGGACCCCGCCGAGGTGCCGCTGGCGCACCACACCGCGGTCGAGGAACGCAACGCCACCGACTTCCTCAACAGCCTCGCCACCAACGTCGACCCGAACGATCCCGCGTCGATCGCGCAGGGCCAGCGCTTCGCCGCGCTCAAGACCGCCATCGACTCGCAGCTGACCGACGTGAAGGTGTACCGCTTCGGCGAGATCTCGATCTCCACCTTCATCGTGGGCCGTACGAAGACCGGCGAGCTGGCGGGTCTGCTGACGGGCCAGGTCGAGACCTGAACGGCAGGTGCTTCACTTCTTTTCGCTGATGGCGCTGCTGTGGGTGCGCCCCGTGGCCACCCTGCACTTACTCAAGGACGATGACGTTCCGGTGAACGTCTCGGTCGTCTACGGGCTGGTGTGCGGGTCGCTGGGCGCGCTGGTGCCGTGGTTTTCAGGCGCGTGGTCGACGAACCTCACGGGCGTGATGGTGCTCGCCGCCGCGGTGGCTCCGCTCGCTTTGGGGGCCTTGTTCTGGGGCGCGTCGACGGTGCTCGGCTCGAGGAGCAGCACCTGGTCGCAGTCGGTCGCGTTGGCTGGGGCGCTGATGGGCGTGCTCCCCCTCGCGGCGTTCTTTTCGATGGTCGGGAGCGGGGCTGCATTGGGCCTCTTCAACGGGGCCGTGCTCCCGTTGATGTACTGCGTGGTGGTGGGCGCGATGGGCCTCGTGATCACCCTCGAGATGGATCCCATCGTGAGCCTGGGCCTCGGCACCTTCGGTGTGGTCGCCGTGTTTGGCGGGTCGATCATGTTGTGGAAGGCCGAACGTGCGAGCGCGTTGGCGGACGCCGAGGTGGTGGAGGCCGCGCCCCCGGCGCCCGAGGTGATCGAAGAGAAGGTTGCGCCTCCCCCTGATCCGGCTCCGCCTCCTGCGCCCACACCCGAGCCCGTGGTCGAGGAGCTCCCGAACCCGGGCTGGATCGTGAAGCTCAACTCGGTGCCTACGGGTGCGGAGGTCTTCGAGGTGCTCGACGGCAAGTCACACGGGAAGACGCCGCTGACCCTCGAGTTCCCCATCTCGGTCGACAAGGTTCAGGTTCGACTGAAGCTGAAGGAGTCGGAGACGCTCAAGACCATCGAGCGGCACGGAGACCCCTTCATCGTGGTGGTGATGCCGCACTGAGCAGTTCACCTCCGAGGTGAGAAACCGCTCGAAGCGGTCGACAGCAGCACGGCGTGATGTACACGATGGGGATCGTGCGCCTGCTCCTGGTTGGTTTGTGTCTGGCTCCGCTGATGGGCCGTGCTGACGTCGTGCTCGTCGACCGCATCGCGGCCTCCGTCGTTCTTCATGCCATCACCAGGTCGGCCCTGGAGATTCGCGCGCGGCCGTTGCTCGCGGTAGCGAAGAGCGACGCGCAGAAGGAAGAGGTGCGGCGCGCGGTGTTGCTCGAGCTGATCGAGGAGGCGCTGATTCGCA
>JAYVNA010000625.1:0-3665 GCA_043758715.1 Archangium sp. | reverse complement strand
GCTCGGTCTCGAAGAGTTCGAGGTTCGCCAACGCCGCTGCACAGGCGAGCGGGTTCCCCGTGTACGTGTGGCCGTGAAAGAACGTCTTCAACTCGTCGAAGCGTCCGAGGAACGCGCTGTAGATGCGATCGTTCGTGATGGTCGCCGCCAGCGGCAGGTACCCGCCGGTGAGCCCCTTCGCGAGGCACAGGAAGTCGGGCGTCACCTTCTCCTGCTCGACGGCGAACAGGGTCCCCGTGCGGCCAAAGCCGGTGGCGACCTCGTCGCAGATCAGCAGCACGTCGAACTCGCGGCACAACGCCGCCACACCCGAAAGCCAGCCGCGCGGCTGCATCAACATGCCGGCCGCGCCCTGCACCAGCGGCTCGACCACGAAGCCGGCCAGCTCGCCCGCGCGCGCTTCGAACAACGCGCGGATCTGAGCGAGCGATTCGGTCAGCGGATCTTTTCCCGGCCACCGGTAGGGATCGGGAGTCGCCACCCGCTCGACGGCGAACAGCAGGTGACGGAAGCGCTCGTGAAACAGGTCCATGCCGCCCACCGAAACCGAGCCGATGGTATCGCCGTGGTACGCCTCTTTGAGCGCCACGAACTTCTGCTTCTGCGGGCGCCCGGCGAGCTGCCAGTACTGGTACGCCATCTTCACGGCGATCTCGACCGAGGTGCTGCCGCTGTCCGAATAGAAGACGCGGGACAGCGACGCGCCCGGCATGATCGACGCCAGCTTCGCGGCCAATTCGATGCTCGGCACCGAGGCCTGCCCCAGCAGCGTGCAATGGGCGACCTTGTTCAACTGCGCGCGCACCGCGTCATCGATCGCCTGCTTGCGATGGCCGTGCACCGTGACCCAGAGCGACGAAATGCCGTCGAGCCAGCGGCGACCGTCAGTGTCGATGAGCCAGTTGCCTTCGGCGCGCTCGATCACCAGCGGGCGATCATCGAGCCAGCCCTGCATCTGCGTGAAGGGATGCCAGACGTGCGCGGCATCGAGCGCGAGCAACTCTGCAGTCTTCATATGGCACGCACCTCGCTCACCGGCGCCAGCGCGCGCAGCAAGAGTTCGACGTCTTCTTCAGAATGCGCCGCGCTCACCGCGATGCGCAGCCGGCTGGTGCCTTCAGGCACCGTGGGCGGGCGAATGGCCTTCACCAACAGCCCCTGTTCCCTCAGCCGCGCCGAGGCCGCCATCGCCTGAGCGGGCTCGCCCAGCATCACCGTGAACACCGCGGAGTCCGGCCGCGCAGGCAAACCCAGCCGGGTCAGCCCTTCCGCCAGCTGATGAATGCGTGACCACAACGAAGCCCTGCGAGTGGGGGCCTGCACCGCGAGCAGCGCTTCCTCCGCGGCAGCGCAGAGGGCGGCGGGCAGTGAGGTACTGAAGACGAGCGAGCGTGCCTGGTTGAGCAGCAGTTCCCGTGTCGCCGCCGAGCCACAGACGTACGCGCCGAAACCCCCGAGCGATTTCGAGAGCGTGCCCACGTGAAGGTCGGGCTCGACGCCATCGAACGCGCACAGGCCTTGCCCCCGCCCCCCCAACACGCCGGTCGCGTGGGCTTCGTCGACGATGAGCGCCAGTTGATGCCGCTCACACAGCGCCGCGAGCGCAGGCAGCGGCGCGCGATCACCGTCCATCGAGAAGACGGTGTCCGTCACCACCACCCGCCGCCGCCCGGGGTTCGTCTGCACCAACCGCTCGAGGGCCTGCAGATCGCGATGCCCGAACACCACCGTCTGCGCGCGGGAAAGCCGGCAGCCATCGATGAGGCTCGCGTGGTTGAGCGCGTCGGAGAAGATCACGTCGCCGGGCCTGAACAGCGCCGCCAGCACGCCCACGTTCGCCGCGTAGCCGGAGTTGAACAGCAGCGCCGCCTCGGAACCCACGAAGCGGGCGAGCGCGCGCTCGAGTGAGACGTGCGCCTCGGTGTCACCTGCGATTAACCGCGAAGCCCCCGCCCCCACGCCGTGACGCAAGAGCGCCTCCCGGCCCGCTTCGATCACCTTCGGATCGTTGGCGAGCCCCAGGTAATCGTTCGAGGAGAAGTTCAGGTACCGGCGGCCCCCGACCACCACCCGCGGTCCCTGGGGGCTCTCGAGCGGCTCGAGAAAACGGCGCAGGTGCTGCCGCTCGAGCGCGCTCAAGCTCTTCTGCGCCCAGCCGTCGACGAGGCCCGCCATCGTCAGCGCCTCACTGCGCCTGCGGAGGCTTGTCCTGCCTGGGCTCCAGGGGCGCCAGGCCCGCGCGGGCGAACAGGTCCATGTCGGCTTCGTATTCGGGGTTACCGGTGGTCAGCAGCTTGTCGCCGAAGAACACCGAGTTCGCGCCGGCCATCATGCACAGCAGCTGCGCTTCGTCGTTCATCTGCGAGCGCCCCGCCGAGAGCCGCACCATCGACGCCGGCATCAAGAGGCGCGCGACCGCGATGGTGCGCACCATCTCCAGCGAGTCGACCCGAGCCTGATTCTCGAGAGGCGTGCCCTTCACCGGTACCAGCGCGTTGACCGGCACCGACTCCGGGTGCTGCGCGTGGTTTGCGAGGGTGACGAGCAGGTGGCAGCGATCGTCGATCGTCTCCCCCAGCCCGATGATGCCGCCACAGCACACGCCGATGCCCGCCTGCCGTACGCGCGCCAGCGTCTGCAAGCGATCGTCGTAGGTGCGGGTGCTGATGATGTCGCCGTAGTGCCCTTCGCTGGTGTCGAGGTTGTGGTTGTACGAGTCGAGGCCGGCGTCCTTGAGGCGCCGCGCCTGGTTCTCCGTCACCATCCCCAAGGTGCAGCAGGCCTCGAGGCCCAACGACTTCACGCCGCGCACCATCTCGATCACCGAGTCGAACTGCGGCCCGTCTTTCACCTCGCGCCACGCCGCGCCCATGCAGAAGCGCGTCGCCCCCGCCTCGCGCGCGCTCTTCGCCGCGTCGAGCACCTCGGGCACCGCCATCAACTTCTCGGCCTTGACCCCGGTCTGGTGACGCGCGGCCTGCGGGCAGTAGCCGCAGTCTTCCGGGCAGCCGCCGGTCTTGATCGACAACAGGCTGCACAGCTGAACCTTGTTGTCCTTCCACACCTGGCGGTGAATCGACTGCGCCTTGAACACCAGCTCGAGCAGCGGCAGCTCGTAGAGCGCCTTCGCTTCGGCCACCGTCCAGTCGTGCCGGAGCGGCACCTCGGTGGTGTGCGCGTGGGGGTGTTCCTGGTGAGCGTGACCCGTAAAGCCGGCGAGCGACATTCAGGCTCCTTGAACGAACTGCGAGGAATTGCGCCTCCTTGCAGTCGAAGCCAGCCTTGTCAACCACCCCTGCCGATCAGGTTGACAAGGCGTGATGAGGGCGTTCGCCTTCCGCCCTCACCTACTGGCAGGCCCCGGAGCCGCACATGCCCGCGCCGCCGCCATCAGGCTTGGTGCAGGTGGTGCCCGCCACGCAGTCGCTGTCGGCGCAGTCGGTCTGCTGGTCGCCGTCGTCGTCGAGCAGGTTGGAGCAGCCGACTTCCTTCTTGCCAGCGGTGCCGCACTCGCAGGCCGCGCCCGCGTCGGGCGAGCAGCTCTGCCCCAGGCAGGTCGTCTCGGCGCAGTCGATCTTCCCGTCGCAGTTGTTGTCCACGCCGTCACGGCAGAGCACCGAGCCGACCTCGGCGATCTGCACGCCCCCGTTGCACTTGCACTGCTG
>JAYVNA010000624.1:0-11280 GCA_043758715.1 Archangium sp. | reverse complement strand
GACGCCGAACTCGCCCGTGAGCTCGCCGCGCGCGAGCCTGTCGCGCTCGTGGTGTCTGACGTGGTGATGCCCGTCGAGAGCGGGCCCCGGCTGGTGGCTTCGTTGCGCGTCGCCCGGCCTGAGCTCCGCGCGCTGTTCGTCTCGGGTTATGCCGACGAGCAGGCGCACGCTGAAGCGCCGGGTGCGCCCTTCTTGAGCAAGCCCTTCACGCCGACCGCCCTGCTCCTGGGCGTGCGCGAAGCACTCGATGCCCGCGCTGCAGAAGGCGGGGGACTCAGCCCGCCAGCTCGAGCTCGCGACGGGTGAGCGGGTGCTCGGAACCCAAACTCCATCCGAGCTCATCGCGCTCGCACCGCGGAACAGCCGATTGATTTGACACCCACAGAGGCTCGCGCTTACCCTCTGAACACCATGCGCAACCCAAAGACCACCGCGACCACTCCTGCAAACGGGGCGGTGGTGTCTCTTTGGCGAAGCTGAGCAAGGTCTTCTCTCCCAGCTGAACGCAGGTTTCGCCGCGCCGCTGCGCGTGGTGCTTGCTGCTGACACCGAGACGCCGGTCAGCGCCTTCCTCAAGCTCGCGCGCGGTGAAGAGCAGGCTTTCCTGCTCGAGTCGGTCGAGCCCGGCGAGCGGGTCGGTCGCTTTTCCTTTCTGGGCGTCAACCCGCGAGCCGTGCTGCGCACCCGGGCGGGCCTGGGTGAGGGACCGTTCGCGGCCCTCGACGCCTTCGCGCGCTTTCACCGCGGAGTGCAGCCTGACGGCTTTCCCCCGCTGACCGGCGGCCTCGTCGGTTTTCTGGGTTACGAGGCCGTCGCCAGGCTCGAGCCCCGGGTCAAGCTCTCGGGCCCCGACGAACTCGGCTTCCCCGAGTCGACTTTTTTCGACGTCGATACGCTGGTCGCGTTCGACAACGTGCGCCGCGAAATGCACCTGCTCGCCCAGGTGCGCCCCGATGACGGCCGGCCCGCGGCGCTGCTGCGCGATGCGAGGGCGAGACTGCGCGCGCTCGAGCAGAAGCTGCGCAAACCGTTGGTCGAGCCCCGGCGCCAGCGCGTCAAAGCCCCCGTCTTCACCTCCCGGACCACGGAGGCCGACTTTCTGAAGGCCGTGGGCCGCGCGCGTGAGTACGTGGCCGAAGGCGACGTGCAGCAGGTGGTGCTCTCCCAGCGCTTCGACGCCACCACCTCGATCACGGGCTTCGAGCTCTACCGCGCGCTGCGCCGGGTCAATCCCTCGCCCTTCATGTTCTTCTTCAAGGACGGCGAGCGTGAGCTGGTGGGCGCCAGTCCCGAGCGGCTGGTCGAGGTGCGCGGTGGCCGGGTCGCCGTGCGGCCGATCGCGGGGACGCGGCGGCGCGGGGCGACCCCCGAGGCCGATGAGGCCCTGGCGAGGGAACTGCTTGCCGACCCCAAAGAGGCAGCCGAGCACGTGATGCTGGTCGACCTGGGCCGCAACGACGTGGGCCGGGTGGCGGCGCTGGGCTCCGTGCAGGTCGACAGCTACCGGGCGGTCGAGCGCTATTCCCACGTGCTCCACCTGGTCTCGCAGGTCAGCGGCCGCCTCGCGGAAGGGCGCTCGACCGTCGATGCGCTGCGGGCCGCCTTCCCGGCCGGAACGCTCTCGGGCGCGCCCAAGGTTCGCGCAATGCAGATCATCGACGAGCTCGAGCCCTGTCGCCGCGGGCCCTATGGCGGCGCGGTCGGCTACCTCGACTCGAGCGGTGCGCTCGACTTCGCCATCACCATTCGCACGCTCATGAAGCGCGGGCGGAGGCTCTCGGTTCAGGCCGGTGCAGGCATCGTGCACGACTCGGTGCCCGCTTCCGAGTTCGAAGAAACCTTGAGCAAGGCGCGCGCGCAGATGGTGGCCGCCGCCCTCGCCGCTACTGGAGGCAGGTCATGACGAAGGTGCTCATTCTGGACAACTACGACTCGTTTACCTTCAACCTCGTTCAGGAACTCGGAGCTCTGGGTGCGGAGCCCCTCGTCTTCCGCAATGACGCGCTGACCGTCGAGCAGGCCATGGCGCTCGACGTGTCCGGGGTGGTGGTGAGCCCGGGGCCGTGCGCTCCCGATTCGGCGGGCATCTCGGTCGAACTCATTCGGCGCTGCGCCGGGGTGCGGCCGCTGCTCGGCGTCTGCCTGGGTCACCAGGCCATCGGTGCCGCCTTCGGGGCGAAGGTGGTTCGCAATGAACGGGTCGTTCACGGCAAGGCTTCGCCTGTCCGGCATCGACGTGCGGGAGTGTTCCGCCAGCTGCCCTCGCCCTTTCAGGCCGGCCGGTATCACTCGCTGGTGCTCGAGCGCCGCACCCTGCCTCGCTGCCTCGAGGTGACGGCGTGGACTGACGAGGGCGAAGTGATGGGCGTGCGGCACGTGAAGTTCGACGTCGAGGGCGTGCAGTTCCACCCGGAGTCGGTGCTCACGCCCCAGGGCCGGGTGCTGCTCTCGACCTGGCTTTCGCGGGTGGCCAGGAGGTCGTCATGATTCGGGAACACCTGGCCCGCGTGCTCGAGGGGCAGCGGCTCTCGCGCCTCGAGATGGCCCACTGCATCGGCGAAATGTTGCGGGGGGAAGCCGCGGCCGCGCAGGTGGCGGCGCTGCTCGGGGCCCTGCGCGTGAGGGGCGAGACCGTCGACGAATTGGTCGGCGCGGCCCTCGCGGTGCGGGAAGTCGCGGTGCGCGTGCCTTCGCGCGGGGTGGTGGTCGACACCTGCGGCACCGGGGGCGATGCGCAAGGCACCTTCAACGTCTCGACCGCGGCGGCGCTGGTGGCCTCGGCCTGTGGGGTGACGGTGGCCAAACACGGCAATCGCTCCGTCAGCTCGCGCTGCGGCAGCGCCGACGTGTTGGAAGCGCTGGGCGCGCGGTTGGACCTCGACGTTCCCACGCTGGCGGCGCTGCTCGAGCAGACCCGGCTCGCCTTTCTCTTCGCGCCCGCGCACCACCCGGCCTTCAAGCGCGTGGCGAGCCTTCGGCGCGAGCTGGGGGTTCGCACGGTCTTCAATCTGCTGGGGCCGCTCGCGAACCCGGCGGGTGCGCAGCGGCAGGTGCTCGGCGTGTTCGACCCGCGGTTGACGTCGGTGATGGCCGACGTGCTGCTGGAGCTCGGCGCGGAGCACGCGCTGGTGGTGCACGGCGAGGGGCTCGACGAGATCTCGGTGAGCGGCCCCACCCTCGTCGAGGAAGTGCGCGACGGCCGTCGGCGGCGCTTCGTCATCACGCCAGAAGAGCTGGGGCTCATGCGTCACCCCATCGAGGCGCTGCGCGGCGGAGAGGCGCCCTTCAACGCGGCCCTCATTCGGGCGGTGCTCGAGGGCGCCCGCGGTGGCCCCCGCGACGCGGTGCTGGCGAACGCGGCGGCCGCGTTGGTGGTGGGCGGGCACGTCGAAACCCTGCGGGAAGGGGTTGTGCGGGCCGCCGACGTCATCGACTCCGGCGCTGCGAGCGCGCACCTCGAGCGCTTCCTGCGGGTTCAAGACGGGAAGGGGACGATGCTCGACGCCATCGTCGCGCGGTTGCCGGAGGTGACGCGATGCGGGGCGAAGCACGATCAAGAAGTGGAAATCTCGCCCGAGCGCACCGAAACGAAGCCCCACCAGACGAACGGAACGACGCGCGATGCCATCGTCGCGACGTCGCTGGCGGAGATCTCCGGCGAGAGCGGACCGCACCGACCGACCAACGGCGCGGCGCGCGAGGTGCCGGGGAAAATCGCCGGCCCGGCTGAATTCCAGCGTGGCGTGGCGAGGGTCCGTGCAGCTTCTGGAGCGGGCCGCTTCTTTACCATGCTCTCGCCCGCGGGTGGACCCGTGCGGCTCATCGCAGAAGTGAAGCGACGCTCGCCCAGCGCGGGCGTCATCGCCGCCATTCCCGACCCGGCGGCCTACGCGCGCGATTGCGTGAGCCGGGGCGCAGCCGCGATCTCCGTGCTCACGAACGAAGCCGACTTCGGAGGCCACCTGAGCGACCTTCGCGCCGTTCGCGCCTCGGTCGAGGTGCCCGTGTTGCGCAAGGAGTTCATCGTCGACCCGCGGCAGCTCGATGAGGCCGCGCAGTCCGGCGCCGACGCGGTGCTGCTGATCGTCGCCGTCCTGGGCACCGGCTTGCGCGCGATGCACGAGGCCGCGCGCGCTCGGGGGCTCGAGGCGCTGGTCGAGGTGCATGACGAGCTCGAGCTGGCGCGAGCCCTCGAGGCCGGGGCCGTCATCATTGGGATCAACAACCGGGACCTGCGCACCTTTCAGGTCGACCTCTCGGTGAGCGAGCGGCTGGTGACCCAGATTCCCCCGGGCGTGAGGGTGGTGGCCGAGAGCGGGGTGCGCTCGCAAGCAGACCTCGACCGCCTGCGCCGCGCGGGGTTGCGCAACTTTCTGGTGGGCGAGCTCTTCGCTCGGGGCGGGAGCCTGTCATGCGAGTGAAAATCTGCGGCATCACCACGGTGGCCGACGCTTCGCTGGCGGTGCGCGCCGGGGCCGACGCCATCGGCCTCAACTTCTACGAGCGTTCGTCGCGCGTCGTCTCGGTCGCCCGGGCCCGCCGCATCGTCGCTTCCCTGCCGCCCTTCGTGTGGGCCGTGGGGGTGTTCGTCAACGCCACGGCCGCGACCATCAACCGGCTGTGCCGCGAGGTGGGGCTGCACGTGGTGCAATTGCACGGGGACGAGCCCGAGGCGCTGCTCCCGCGGCTGCAACGGCCGGTGTACCGCGCGCTGCACGTCGGCACGCAGCGGCTGGTCGCCTCCTCGTTCCGCGCGGCGAGCGCCCTGGTGCTCGACGCGGCCCAGCCCGGCTTTGGTGGGGGAGGCCGCACCTTCGATTGGTCCCGCGCGAAGGCCATCGCAGCCAGGCGCCCGGTGCTGCTGGCCGGTGGGCTCACCCCTGAGAACGTCGCCGCCGCCATCGCCACGGTGCACCCGCTGGGGGTCGACGTGGCCAGCGGCGTCGAATCGAAGCCTGGAACGAAGGACCCACGCGCGGTCGCCGAGTTCGTGCGCGCCGCCAGGAGCGCCCCATGAACGTCAATGGACGATTTGGTCAGTACGGCGGGCGCTACGTGCCCGAGACGCTGGTGCCCGCACTCGACGAGCTCGAGCGGGCGTGGGCGAACGCCGCGGTCGATCGCGACTTTCGCGCTGAGCTTGGGCACCTGCTGGCGACGTACGCCGGGCGGCAGACACCGCTGAGCGTCGCGCGCAACCTGCCCGGCACCGGGCGGGTCACCTTCCTGCTCAAGCGGGAAGACTTGCTCCACACCGGCGCCCACAAGCTCAACAACGCGCTGGGCCAGGTGCTGCTCGCGCGGCGAATGGGCAAGCGCCGCATCATCGCCGAGACGGGCGCGGGCCAGCATGGGGTGGCCACCGCCACCGCCTGCGCGCTGCTGGGGTTGCCGTGCGTCATCTACATGGGCGCCATCGACGTCGAGCGCCAGCGGCCGAACCTGGTGCGCATGAAGCTTTTGGGCGCGACCGTGGTGCCGGTCGAGTCGGGCAGCCGAACGCTCAAAGACGCGCTGAACGAGGCGCTGCGCGACTGGGTCACCAACGTGCGCGACACCCACTATGTGCTGGGCAGCGCCGCGGGGCCCCACCCGTTTCCTTCCATCGTGCGCGAGTTGCAGTCGGTCATCGGGCTCGAAGCGCGCGCGCAGTGCCTGGCCACCGTCGGCCGGCTCCCCGACGTCGCGGTGGCCTGCGTGGGCGGCGGGAGCAACGCCATCGGCCTCTTCAGCGGCTTCCTCGAAGACCCCACGGTGGCGCTGCTCGCGGTCGAGGCCGCGGGGCGGGGGCTCGATTCCGGAGCGCACGGGGCCTCGCTCGCGCGGGGCAGGCCGGGCGTGTTGCACGGCTCGCACAGCTACGTGCTGCAGGACGACGATGGGCAGATCTCCGAAGCGCACTCCATCAGCGCCGGCCTCGACTACCCGGGCGTGGGGCCCGAGCTCTCAGCGCTCAAAGACTCGGGGCGGCTGTCGTTGGCGAGCGCGACCGACGCCGAGGCGCTGCGTGCGCTGCAGGTGCTGGCGGTGAGCGAGGGCATCATCTGCGCGCTCGAGACCGCGCACGCCGTGCACGCCGCGCTCACCCTCGCGCCGGCGCTGCCTCGAGGAGCGGTGGTGCTGGTCAACCTCTCGGGCCGCGGCGACAAAGATCTCGCCACCCTCGAACGGGAGCTGGCGCTGTGAGCGCGCGTCGACTCGAGGCGGCCTTCGCGCAGAAGCCCGCGCTGGTCACGTACGTGATGGCCGGTGACGGCGGGGTGGAAGGCACGCTCGACGCGGTCACTCAGTGCGTCGCCGGGGGCGCGAACGTGATCGAGCTCGGCTTTCCCTTCTCGGACCCCATCGCCGATGGCCCCGTGATCGCCCGCGCGGCCCAGCGCTCGTTGGCCGCCGGCACCACCTTGCGCTCGACCCTCGAGCTCGCGCGCTCGGTGCGTCGGCGCTTCGAGGTGCCTGTGGTGCTGATGGGCTACCTCAACCCGGTGCTCTCGTTCGGGCTGGAGCGCTTCGTCGCCACCGCGGTGGACTGCGGCGTCGACGGACTCATTCTTCCCGACCTGCCTCCTGAAGAAGCGGGCCCGTTGCTGGAGTTCACCACCAGAGCGGGGCTGGGCACCTGCTTCATGCTGGCGCCCACCAGCACCCCTGCGCGCGAGCGGGTGGTGCTCGAGCGCTCGACGGGCTTCGTCTACGTGGTGTCGGTCACCGGCGTGACCGGCGCCCGCACCGAGCAGGCTGACGTGCGGGCGCAAGTCGAGCGCCTCAAGCGCGCCACCCGCACGCCCATCGCCGTGGGCTTCGGTGTCTCGACGCCCGCGCACGCCGAAACCTTCGGCGCCTTTGCAGACGGCGTGGTCGTCGGCTCTGCGCTGGTCGACCGCTTCTCCCGCCGAGAACCCCTCACGCCGTTCGTCACCTCACTTCGTACCGCCCTGGAGCCCCGCTCATGTTGATCGTCATGCACCCCCGTTGTTCCCCCGAAGCCGTGGCTGCCGTCGAGGCGCGCGTCCGTTCGCTCGGTTTCAAACCCCACGCCATCGCCGGAGAAGGTCGCACCGCCATCGGGGTCACGGGAAACGCGGGGCCCATCGAGCCCGGGCCCTTCCTCGCGATGGTGGGGGTGGCCGACGCGGTGCGGGTGACGCAGCCCTTCAAGCTGGTCAGCCGCGAGATGAAGGAAGCCGACACGGTGGTGATGGTCGGTGACGTTGCCATCGGTGGTGGAACGCCGGTGGTGATCGCGGGGCCCTGCTCGGTCGAGTCGCGAGAGCAGATTCTGCTCGCGGCCCACGCGGTGAAAGCGAGCGGCGCTCAGTTGCTGCGCGGCGGCGCGTACAAACCGCGCACCTCGCCCTACGAGTTTCAGGGGCTGCGTGAAGAGGGGCTCGAGTTGTTGGCGCTCGCGCGCGAGCAGACGGGCCTGAGAATCGTCACCGAAGTGAAGGACACCGAGAGCCTGCCCCTGGTCGCCGAGTACGCCGACATGCTTCAAATCGGCGCTCGCAACATGCAGAACTTCTCGCTGCTCGAGCGCGTGGGCGAGCTCAAGAAGCCCGTGCTGCTCAAGCGAGGCCCCAGCGCGCTGCTGCGTGAGTTGCTGATGGCTGCCGAGTACATCGTCTCGCGCGGAAACCCGAACGTGGTGCTCTGCGAGCGCGGCATTCGAACCTTCGAGACCGCCTCGCGCAACACGCTCGACATCAACGCGGTGCCCATCCTCAAGTCGCTCACGCATCTACCGGTGTTGGTCGACCCCTCGCACGGCATGGGCATTCGCAAGCACGTCCCCGCCGTGGCGAGGGCTGGCATCGCCGCGGGGGCCGATGGCCTCATCATCGAAGTGCACCCCAACCCCGATGAGGCCCTCTCCGACGGCGCGCAGTCACTGACGCCCGAGCAGTTCGCCGCCCTGATGAAGCAGGTCAGGGCCTTGAGCGAAGTGTTGCGCGCCGGGTGAGCGGAGCGCCGTTTCCCCATCGAATTGATGTCCCGAGTCCATCGGGGTGATGGAGCGCCGGCGATTCTTCCCCGGGCAGCGGGTGGGCCGGGCCGTGCAAGGGGAGGCAGCCACATGGTCAGTCGATCCGTCCTCGCGCTGGTGGTTTGTCTTTCGACGTCTGCGCTCGCGGTCGAGTGCCCCATGCCCGAAGGCAGCACGCCCACCGGCCTCGCCGCCCAGAGCCCGGAAGCCCGGGCGGCTTTCCTCTCGACCCTGCTGGGCCAGCAGTCGGACAGCATTCAGACGTGGAAGCTGCTCTGGGGCGCTGGCTACGGCCTGATGACCATCGGGCAGCTCGCGTTGATGCCGCTCCTGCCTGAGCATCGGGAGGACTGGGTGATCGGCGCCGCGTCTTCGGCGATCGGCTTCGCCGTGGTGGTCATCGATCCGATGGAGGTGGTGGAGGGCGGTCCGTCGTTCGTCGCGCGGGCCCGCGTCGTCACCCCGGAGCAGACCTGCCAATTGCTCATCGATGGCGAACGCATGCTCCGCGACGGCGCGGGCAAGCAGGCCTTCAGCACCAGCTGGATTTCCCACGTGGTCAACGTGCTCTTCAACGTCGGTGTGGGGCTCATTCTCGGCCTGGGCTACGGCCGTTGGCAGACCGCGGGCATCAACGGAGCCGTGGGCATCGCGATCGGTGAAGCGACCACCTTGACCACGCCGACGGGGCTGCGCGACGGGTGGGATCGTTATCGTTTCGGAAACAAGCACGAGTCGAGCGTGACCATTCGGCTGGTGCCCGCGGGCATCGGCGCGGGGCTGGCGCTCACGTTCTGAAGTTCAGTGCAGCGCATCGACGGCTTCGCAGAACGCCTCGACGCTCTTCGCTTTTCGAATCGCGCGATACGGCCGGCTGTCTTCGGGCACGTCCATCACGGCGAGCGAACTCTTCAGTTTCGAGAGCACCTGCGCGTCGCCGCAGAAGATCGCGCCGTAGCGCTCGGCGAGCTGCTTGAGGAAGCGCTGATGCACGAGGCGGCGCTCGTCCTCGGTCGGCGTGGCGGGCGCCTGGCCCCGCAGCCGCTCGAACAGAAACGGATCACGCATCGCCCCCCGCCCGAGCATCAGGCCCGCCGCACCCGTCTGCGCGAGCACGGCCAGCCCGCCTTCGGCCGTGCAGATGTCTCCGTTGGCGATCACGGGGAGCCGGGTGCGCTGCACCACTCTGGCGGTGATGCCGTGATCTGCGTGGCCCTCGTAGCGCTGCACCACCGTGCGCGCGTGCAGCACGAGGAAATCGACGCCTGCGTCTTCGAAGAGCGGCAGCAATGAGAAGATCTGTTGTGGATCGGCATAACCGGCGCGCACCTTGACGGAGAACGTTCCCGCGATCGCCTCGCGCAACGCTCGCAGAATCTCGGGGAGCGCTTCGGGCCGCTCGAGCATGCCGCCGCCACAGCCGACGTTCATGCGGCCGTAGGGGCACCCCATGTTGAGGTTCAGGTGCACCGCGCCCGCGCCTTGCGCCGCTTCCGCTGCCTCGACCAGGGGCTCACGGTCACGGCCGATCAGCTGCACCACCAGCGGCCGGCCATGCTCCTGCGCGCGCGCGTCATCGAGATCACCGTCGGACAGCCGGGCAGGGCCATCGGCTCCGGGGCGCACGCGCATGAACTCGGTGAAGAGCACGTCGGGTCGAACCCACTGCGCGAAGACGTGCCGCACGGCGCGGTTCGTGACGCCCTGCATCGGCGCCAGCATCAGCGGGTGCGTGCCCGCGACCCAGGGCAGCTTCGAACGCAGCTCTGCGGCAGGCCGTTCAGTCACGAGGAGGTCTCAAGCACACCCAGCCGGGCTCGTCACCTCAGTGACCTCGCAGGAAGAAGAACGCGGCCACGGCCCCGAGGAGCGCGATCGCGACCACCACCCCGAGCGTGTTGTTCGAACCACCACTCTGGACGATCGGCTGCCCCAACGCCGGCCTCGGCGACGGCGCGAGGCTTTTCAACTCCACCCCCATGAGCGGAGTGAGGATGCTCGCGATCGCCTCGTCGAAGACCGATGCCAGCGCCGTCGTGACGCGCGAGAAGAAGAGCTCGTGACCTTCCTTCAGGGGCCCGGCGAGCAACCCGGCGCGCTGATCGAGCGGCGCCTCTTTCACGTTGGCATGCGTGAGCGCGATGTCGGAGCAGATCGCTCTCGCGAGGGCCTTCGCCTTGGTTGCGTCCTCGATCATCGCTGCAGTGTAGCCCCGAAGTCCTTTCGCGCGTCGACGGGGGTCACTACCGTCGCCCGCCTCGTGCGTGTGAAGACCTTCGGCTCCGTCGCGCTGCTGATCACCTCGTGCGCAGGCGCGCGGCCCACGCCGAACGCCGTGGCCGCCCAGGTCACCGTCGAGCCGCAGGCAGGGCCGAAGCGACACCTCGACTTCCACACCGCCCCTTGCCCGCTGCCCGAGAAACAGCCAGGCGCGCCGGAGTGTTTCAAGAAGTTGACCGGGCTGGAGCACCCCGCGTTGCTGCGTGCTGAAAAGTCGACCTGCCATTTCGCCACGCAGGCGCAGTTCGTCGGCAACACGCAGCCTGCGCTCTCGGCGTTGATCAACATCGTCGAAGCGAACACCGGCTCCTCGTCAGCGTTTCTCCGGGAGCCGGGCGGCGTGACGCACCCGGTCCCTCCCAGGGTCACCGCGCCGCTGTGGGTTGATGGGCACGTGGTGGGCCTGTCGTCTGATGGCAAGCAGCGTGGGTACTGGGCGAACGCGTTGTGCGAACTTCCGCCCGAGGGAGATCTCACCGCGCTCGCCTCGCTCCGCGACGGCCGCTTCCTCGCGCTGTGGGCGAAGCCGGACCGCACCGTCGAGTTGGTCGCGCGCTCGGTCGAAGGCGCGTGGTCGAGCTTCGGCCCCACCCTCCAGGCCTTCGCTGAACGATTGATCTCCAGCCAGGGGCGCGTCGCGTTGATGTTCGACAGCACGACCAGCACGCCGCTCACGCGCGACTTCGGCACCGAGCACCCCGAGCTGGGCCGGACCTCGGTCATCGGTCGCCTCACCGAGCAGGGCGCCTACACCGAGTACGTCCCCGTGCAGGGGTGGGTGCCGCTCGAGCCCCTCCCGGGCGCCACCCTGTCGAACGCCGCCGCGGTGATCGATGGCTCACTCGGGGGGGCGCCCGCGATCTTCCTTCCTCGCGGGGAAGAAGGCTTCGAGCGCGTGCCGTTGCCAGCGCTGGCGCTCGATCGAAAAGACGAGCGTTGCCCTCAACCTGACTTCAATCAACGCAAGACCACCGCTGCCTGGGTCAAGGCTTCACCGGTGGCGGGTCTGGCGTGGG
>JAYVNA010000623.1:0-11281 GCA_043758715.1 Archangium sp. | reverse complement strand
CGCCGAACAGGAACCACCCGATGAGCGCGAGCCACAGCCCGCCCACGAGATCGCCCCGAATGACCCTCAGCAGCCCGAAGGCCATCCCCGTCCACGCGATCACCTGCCCCACGAACGAAGCCCAGCGGGTCGCCTTCAGCTGATCGCGCGTCATCGCCCAGAGTGCCGAACGCAGCACCCGCCCGCCGTCGAGCGGGTACCCGGGCACCAGGTTGAACAGCCCGATCATCACGTTCACCGGCCCCAGCCACAGCATCAGCGTGACGCCCGGCCCCATGGCACGGAACACGGCGAGGGTGTCGTCGAAGCCCTGCGTGCCCGCGAGCTCGGGGCCCGAAAGAAACAGCCCCAGAGCGGTCAACGTGAACCCGATGGCGAAGCTCACCAGCGGCCCAATCACGGCGATGAGGAACTCCGCACGAGGTGAAGGCGGCGCGCCCTCGAGATGCGCGACCCCGCCGAAGAGGAACAGCGTGATGCGCCGCACCTCGACGCCTTGCGTGCGGGCGATCAGCGCGTGTGACAGCTCATGCGCGAGCAACGATGCGAACAACGCCACCGCGGCCATCGCAGCGCCCACCCACACGCCCACCGGCCCCCACGACGGATGCCACGAGGGCAACACGCCCGCGCCGAGGTTGATCGTCACCAGCGCGAAGATGATCAGCAGGCTCCAATCGAGTTTGATTTCGACACCGAAGAGCCGCGCCAGCCTGAAGCCCGCCTCGGCGTGCCTCGCCTTGCGGATCGGTTGGCCAATGGGGTTCGCATCCATGACTCACCTCCGCCCCAGTGAGGCGCGTTTGGGCCTGCGCACGTTCAAGAACGGGGGCGGGTCCTTCTCGAGCAACCACATGCAGAGGTTGATCAAAATGGCGTTCATGAAGAGCAGGTACAGCCGCTGCCCGGTCATCACGTGCGAGAGCGCGGCGAACACCATCCACACCAGGATGCCGATCGACCCGTACTGGTAGGTGCGCCGGCGGAACATCAGCAGCCCGAAGCCGATCTCCACCAGGCCGGCGACCGGCACCAGGAAGAGCGGCAGCCCCACGCCGGCGAAGAAGTCTTTCACCGAAGAGAGCCCGACCAACTTGAAGGCGCCGGTGGCGATGAAGAACACGCCCATGCAGCGCGCGACGAGGCGCATTCCGGGAGTCATGTGTTCGGGGACCTCGACGGCCATGAGTGCGCTCCTTCGAACGAAGGAGGTAGCAACGACCGCGCCGAAACCTCAGCCCGCGTCGGGCGAAGGAGCGGCGGGTGCCGCGGGCTCTTCGTCGATCAGCGGATCAGCCAGGTCGTCGGACTGCGCGAACTTCCGCGCGAGCGCAGGCACCGCGGCCTCGTTCACCTTGAGCAGCAGCATCACGCCGTCTTTCGCGCGCGACTTGAGGGTGGCGTCGTTGAGCGCTTCTCCCGCCGCGTACAGCGCCACGTGCACTTCGGGATCGAACGGGTTGACCGCGAGCGCGTCGAGGTACGCCTTCTTCGCGGCCTCGTAGCGCTTGGCGCGCAGGTGAATGCGGCCCAGGTGCACGTTGGTCGAAGCGCTGCCGGGGTGCGTCTTCAAGCTGCCCTCGAGCACCAGCGCCGCCTGGTCGAACTTGCGCAGCTCGAGCAGCGCGAGCGCGTACTTGTTCGACACCGACTCGTACTTGTCGCCGACCTTCTGGTACGCGCGGCCGTACGCCTCGGAAGCGGCCAGCATGCGCTTGCGTTCCCGCAGCAACTCACCCAGGTGCGCGGCGCGGCGGGCGTCGGTCTCGGTCACCTCGTCGAAGTCGCCGAAGCTCACCTCACGGCCCTTCTTCTTCTTGTCCTGCTTCTGCCCGCTCGACTCGAGCAGTTCCTTCTTCTCGTTGCTCGACTGCGGCAGCAGGTCTTTGGGAAAGGGCTGCTTCTTGAGTGACGCCATCCACGCCTTTTCGAAGTCGGGCCACTTGCGCCGGGTCACCAGCTCGACGGCGGCCTTGTCACTGACCCCCTTCGACATCGCCTCGAGCAGGCGCTCGAGCGGCTGCTGACCCCCTTCTTGTTCCACCAGCTTGATGGCGAAGAACACCTCGGCGAACGCGGTGGCCGCGTCTTCGGCCGTGGGCAATAGAGCCATGGAGGGGTGCATCTTCTCGAAAGGCACCAGCTGGTTCTTCTTCACCCTGCTGCCCAGCAGCGCCAGCGTCGGCGGCGTCATCGCCCCGCCCGCGGGTCCCCGCCACCGTGACTCCAGATACTTCGCCAAGCCCTCGTGCATCCAGATGGGCACGGTGTTGCGGCTCTTGCGGCTCACCACCAGGTGCACGTACTCGTGCGCGACGGTGTCGAGCCAGTCGTAGCCGGTGACCACGGCCTTGGGGCTGGTCACCATCAGCTTGTTGAACTTGCAGATGGCGATGGTGCCGGTGGTGCGAATCGCTTCTTTCGAGAGGGTCGAGACCTTCGCCAGCTCGCCACCTGAAGAGACGATCTCCACCCGGATCTTGCCGGGGGGCGCATAGCCGAGATCTTTTTCGAGCGCGGCCCGCTGCGCCTCGAGCGCGTCGAGCGCCCAGGGCACCAGCAACGAGTCCTTCCCCTTGGGGTACATGAAGATGAAGTGAGCGCTCTCGGCGCGCTCGAAGTTGCCGACGATGGAGTCGGTGTCTTTCGCCAGGCGCACCCAGCTGCCGGGCTTGTCCGTGAGGCCGGCCTTCTGCAGCAACCGCGAGGCCTCGGCGTAGCGGCCCTCTTCGAAGGCCACCCGGCCCTGGTAGTACGCGAGCGGCTCGACGTCGGCCGGAGCGAGCTTCTCGAGCGCGGTGAGCTCGACCTTCGCCGCCTCGAGGTCCCAGTCTTCGAGGTTCTGATCGAGGTTCTGAATTCGCGCCTTCGCCTCACCCTTGAGCTCGGGGAGATCGGGCGGATCTTCCTGCGCGAGGGCGGGCAGGGCGATGAAGAGGGACAACCAGAGCAGCCTCACTTCACCAACTCCTCGTAGTACTTCTTGTTTTGGTCCTTGTAGCGATCCGGCGCGCCCTGCTTCATCGCGTCCATCACGTCTTTGCGGAACTCGCGTGAGCCGGCGGTCGGGTCTTCGTCGATGATCTCGACCTTCTCGTTCTGGGTGCCCCGCCCCCGGCCCCCGCGGCGCTTGATGGGCATCGGGATGCCGCCCTTGGCGCTCTTGCCACCCTTGCCGCCCTGCTTGGCCGCGTCGTCGATCGACTGCTGAATGCCGCGCAGCCCCTGCACCGCGCCCTGCTGTTCTCCGAAGCCGCGGCTGGGGTCCTTGCCCGAGAGCTTCTCGCCGGCGCCCTGCATGTGCTGGCCGACCTGCTCCATCTGCTGCTGCGAGTCTTCGTTGAAGATGGGCGCGCGCTCGCCGATCTGCTCCATCTGCTGCTGGAGCTGCTGCGCCTGCTGTTGCAGCTGCTTCTGATTGCGAGAGAGCTCATTCATCTGCTGACGATCTTGCTCGCTCATCTGCTGGCCACCCTGGGGGAAGAGGTCGCGCAGCTTCTGGGCCACTTCGCTGGCCTTCTTCGCGTCACGCTCGACCTTGTCAGCGGCCTGCTTCGATTCGCGCCGCACCTCGGGCGGGTTGTTGAACAGCTCGTCACGCTGGCGCAGCTCGGAAGCCTGGGCCGCCATCTGCGAGGCGCGATCTTCCATGCGGTCGGCCGCTTCGGAGGCGAGGTCGAAGTCGTTGGCGTCGAGCGACTGCTGCACGTTCTCGCGCGCCTGCATCGCGTCCTGCTGCAGGTCTTCGAAGCGGAAGCCGAAGCGGTCGCCTTCGAGCGACTTCCAGCTCTTGTCGAGATCGTCGAGCTTCTCCTTCAGCTCGCGCTTGAGGGCCTCGCCTTGCCGCGCGATGCGCTCCTTCTGCTGCTCGCGGTATTTGTCGCGCAGGGCGCGGGTCTTGTCGGCGAGCTGCTGCTGCTTCTGCAGGGTGTCGTCGAGGTTCTTCTGAAATTCCTGGAACTGCTGGGCGAGCTCGGGGTCGCTCTGGTCGTCGGCGCGATCGCCGGCCTCGTCGAGCTTCTCCAGGAACTCGTCCATCTGCATGGCGAGCTCCTGCATCTTCTTGAGCGCTTCCTCGGCCTTGCCCGCCTTCACCAGCTCTTCGACTTCCTTGAGCGCGTTCTCCAGGCCGAACTCTTCCTGCATCTGCTGCAGCGCCTCGGCGTTCATGAAGTCGTCGCGAATGCCCTTGCTCAGCTCGGCCATGCGCTGCTGCAGCTCGAGCATGCGCTGCTTGAGCGCCTGCATCTGGTCGACCAGCGACTGCTGCAGCTTGGGATCTTTGGTGCGGCTGAACTCTTCGAGCATGCGCGAGAGCTCGTTGCGGTCTTCTTTGAGCTGCTGCGCGAGTTCCCGAATCGCGTCGAGCTTGGCGCGGTCGAGCAGCGCCTCGAGGTAGAGCACGTTCTTCTCGCTGTGCTGAATGTCGGTGGCGATCGACACCGCCACCCGGCGGCCGAGGTCCTGGGTGAAGGCGCCATTGCGGCCGTCGACCAGCTGGCTCTTGCCTGGCACCGGCGCTTCACGGCCCGCGATGCGCAGCAGCACGCGCCGCTGCGAGACCACCTGCGAGACGTCGCTGTTGAGCTCCGAGCTGATGTTCAGAAGCGTGGAGAGCAGCTCTTCAGAAGGGTCGCGCTCTTCTCGCAGCTCCTGGGCCAGCACTCCCAGATCGCCGGCCAGCTGCACGCCGCGTTCGTCGACGGGTTTCCCCGCGACCGCCGCGTCAGCCGTGGTGGGGCTCGCGCGATCGCCGCCTTCCATGCGGTCAGCGAGGTGATCGACCAGCCGCGCCCACAGCTCTTCCGCGCGCGCCAGCGCCTGCCGCCGGTGCTCCGCGGAGCTGTAGAGCTTGAGCGTCATCGCCGCCGAGGTGCCCTTCTTCGGGCCTTTCACGGCATCGTTGTCGGTCGCCTCGAGCAGGTAGGTGACGGTCTGCCCGGGCTTGAGCGCGAGCGGCGCGATGTCCCAGTGGAAGGCGCCGCGGGTGGTGCGCCCGTCATCGGGCTTCAAGGAGATCCGCTTCTCCTCGCCACCTTCGGGCGTGTAGACGAGCTCGAGGGTCGAGAGGCCGTAGTCATCTGAGGCTTCGAACTTGAGGGTGACCACCTGCTTCGAGGGGTCGAGCTCGAGGCCGTCGATGGGCGCGGTGATGCGGGCCTGCGGCAACTGGTCGGCTTCGGCGGTGATGGTTTGATCGGGGCCCTCGGCCACGACTTCCTCACCCTCCATGAAGACCACGTGCCAGCTGCCGCTCTCGTTGACCACGAAGCTGCCGGTGAGCTCGCGCCGCTCGAGCTTGAGCGGAAGTTGTTTGTGACCGGGCTCGAGGATCAGTGCGGCGCCTTCGATGTCGCGATCGGCGCGCGTCTTGAGCGTCACCTCGGTGCCGGTGGGTGCGCTGACGTCGCCCGTGCTTGAAGGAATGGTGCGCACGTCGAGGCCGGTGTGCACGGGGTAACGATAGGTGAGCTCGACGTCGCCCGTGATGGGGTGCCGGCGCAGCGGCTCGGCCGGGGCCGAAGGAGAGAGCACCCGCGCCAGCCCCGCGCGCAGCAGGTCACCCTTGAAGCCGATCACCACCAGCAACACGAGCACCGTGCCCGCCAGCACCAGGCCCGCGCGGCGCGAGGGCTTTTGATCGATCAGCTTGTCGACCGAGAGCTTGTTCGCCCGCAGGTCGACGTCTTTGAGGAACGCGTGCGCCAGCGCCGGCGAAAAGTCTTCCCGGGTGCCCAGCGCCTTCGACAGCTCGACGGCGGCGAGCAGATCCAGGTTCAGTTCGGGGAGCTGCGCGGCGAGCGTGCGCGCGGTTCGGGCCGCGTCACCGACACGCCTGCGAGGCAGCCACACCGCGAAGAGCCACGCCACGCCCGACGCGAGCACCGCGCCGCCCACCATCACGCCGAGGCCCACGCGTGGATGGGCGTAGGCGACCCCCGCCCCCACCACGACGAGCGAGAGGAAGACGGCCACGCCGAAGAAGAGGCCCTGGGCCTGCAGTGAGCGCGCCTGGGCGGCGCGGACCTCGTCGAGCAGCCGCAGCGCGCGACCCTCTGAAGGCGAAGGAGGCGCCGGAGGGCGCACAGGTTCCGGGGCGGAGATGGGCGAATTCGGCTCGAACACGGGGCGCACGCGACTGTAACAGTCCAGCGTTGAACCCGCCGAAACTCAAAGGTGTTCCCCCCAAGCCCCCTTCCACCCCGCTCAGGGAGGTGGCCGGAGCGCCTTTTCGACCGCGGCCACCAGCTCACCCCGCGAGGCAGGCTTGGTGAGCTGCAAGGTGGCACCCTCGAGCGCGATGCCCAACCCGCTCAAACAAACCACCGGGAGCTTCGGCGACCGGCTGCGCAACCCTGCGAGCGTCTGCTGCGCCGAGAGCCCGGGCATCGAATAGTCGAGCACCACCGCGTCGACCGGGGTGGAACGGACCAGCTCGAGCGCTTCTTCGCCCGACGCGGCGCTCACCACCCGAAAGCCCGCCGAGCGCAGCACGGCGGTATTGGTGCGCGCCACCGCGGCCTCGTCATCCACCACGAGGATGAGCTGGCCCGTGCCGCCGCTCTCGTCCCCCCGCGAGCCCGGCGCGGAATCCGCCACCGGCTGGGCCTGCGCGGGCAACAGCAGGAAGAACGTGGTGCCGGCCTCGAGCTGAGAATCGCACTCGAGAAAGCCGCGATGCACCTGCACGGTGGCCCACGCGGTCGCCAGGCCCAGGCCCGTGCCGCGGCCCAGCGGCTTGGTGGTGAAGAAAGGCTCGAGCATGCGGCTGCGGGTGGCGGCGTTCATGCCGCAGCCGGTGTCGGAGATCTGCAGCTCAACGTACGGCCCCACGGCCGCCGGCTGCCTGCGCGCTGCTTCCTTCGCGTCGAGCGCGCGCGCCCGCACCTCGATGCGCAGCGGCCGCCCCGTCACTTCCGCCAGCGCGTCGCGGGCGTTGAGCAAGAGGTTCATCACCGCCTGCTCCATCGGCGCGGCGGCCACCCCGGCGAAGCGCGCGGCCTCGAGCTCGCCCAGCTGCAGCGAGACCCGGCGCTCGAAGGTGCGGCGGCACAACTCGACGGCGCGGCGCACCACCTCGGAGAGCGGTTCCTGACGGGTGCCGGCCGAGGGGCCGCGATGCGAGAAGACCATCAGCTCCCGCACCAACAGGGCCGCGTTGGTGGCTGAAGTGAGCGCGTCGTCGAGCAGCACGGAGTCTTCGGGCCTGGCGGCCATGCGGGTGAGTTCGAGGGCCGGCATGATCACGCCCAGCATGTTGTTGAAGTTGTGCGCGACGCCCGCCGACAGCTGACCGACCGCCTCGAGCTTCTGCGCCTCGCGCAGGTGTTCGTCGATGCGGCGGCGCTCGGTGATGTCCACTACGCCGCCCAGCAGCCCGGTGATCTCGCCGCCGGGGCCGCGCAACATGCCGCCCTTGATCATGAACCAGCGCGCCTGACCCCTCACGTCGACGGTGAGCTCGAAGTCGGGGTACATGCCGGTCGCGAGCGCGCGCCCGATGTGTTCACCCATCTGCTGCCGCTGATCTTCGGGAATCAGCGCGAGGAAGTCGGCCACGTTTCGCGGTGAGCGCCCCGGGCCCAGCCCGAACATGGTGTCGAGCTTCTCGTCCCACTCCACCAGATCGTTGTGCCGTTCCCACTGCCAGAGGCCCACGTTGCCTGCGTCGAGCGCGAGGGCGAGCCGCGCCCGGCTGCCGCGCAGCGCCTCTTCGGCCTTACGTTCTCGCGAAGTGTTGACGCTGATGAGCGTGAGCGCGACGACCTGATCATTCTCGATGATCGGCCCCGCGGTGGTGACGTACCAGTCGTCTTTCCCATCGGGCCCCTGCACCAGCGACTCGTACCCTCGCGGCAGCCGCGTCTTCCGCGCCTCGGCGAGCGCCTCGCGCACCTGCTGGTGCTGATCGACGGAGAGGAACGAATAGATGCTGCGCCCCACCGGAGTATCGCTGGCGTACTGCGGGAGCAGGTGGTTGACGAACTCGATCACGCCCTCGAGCGAGACCCGCATGACGATGGCCGGCGCGTTCTCGAGAATCGTCTTGCTGAAGGCCTGCTCGCGCTCGAGGCGCGCCACCTTCGCGCGCAACATTTCGAGTTCGCTGGCTTGTGCCGGACCGCTCATGGCGCGGCACCATAATCGAGACTCAGAAGCCGATGCCGATCTGCAGACTCCCGCCCAGCCGGAGAGGCCCGATCGCGGTCGCCTCAGCCGCCAGCGCCACGAAGAGGTGAGCCACCTGGTAACGCAGACCCAGCCGCCCACCCAGCGAGAACGCCTTGCCCTGGTAGGTCGCGGTGCTGCCGTCGATGGACAACTGGGTGGTCATCGTCTCGACGTCACCCAGCACGTCGAAGAAGGGCGAGACCCGCTTGAACGGAAGCTCGAAGCCGATGCCCGTGCGGAAGTCCCACAGCGACATCGAGCGCACCAACACCTCGTGGGTGGCGCCGCCGAAGTCCACGCTCTGGGCGGTGTCGCTGGGGCGGAAGTTCGAGAACGGAAAGCGCACGCCCACGGTGAGGCGCACCTGCTTGTAGATGCCGCGCCACTCGAGCATCGGGCCCGCCAGCACCGAGCCGCTGTAGGGCTTCCCGAGGAAGGGGTCGGTCACCGCGCCGGCGAAGGGCGGATCGCTCGACGTCGGCTTGAGCTCGAGCGAACGGTTGCGCTCGTCGCTCCACTGGCCGAGGTAGCCGAACGACACCTCCACCACGTTGTCCTCGCGCTTGTTTCGAGACTCGGCGTCGTCGTCGGGGGCCACGTGTGCAACGGACAGCGCCATCATCGCGAGCAGAGGAAGAGTCATGGTGCCCCGGTTGAGCAAGACCCTCGCCCGCCCAACCTCGCGTGCGCTGGGGGCGGTGACGAGCCGGTGACCTGCGCACCCTGCGCAATCCGGGCGGGCGCGTCAGGTTGTGAAGAACCCTGCTGACAGGGCGATGACGCGTTCGGGCCGGCCTGCGCTACCGTGAGCTGATCAGAGGCTGAAGGACACACCCAGGCGCAAGGCGTCTCTCTTCTCGGATGACGACTGTGGTCAGGAGCAAGCAGGTTCAGCCATTCGAGCCATCGAGCGCGAAAGGAAATCGCTGGAACCACGATGACGGTTTCAACGACGCCGAGCGAAATGCGATCGACATCTCGGTGATCGTAGCGAAGCTGCGTGCAGCGGCGCATGTTCCCCTACCTTGCCTTCATTGCGAGCGCGGATCCCGCGACGGTAGACTGCGTCCATGTTCAATCGATTTGCTGGTGTGGCCCTGGCCCTCTTCGTCGCGGTCCCTTGGGTGTCACGTGCCGACACTTTTGCCCCCGGCTCTCTCATCATTCCGATGGACAACACGTACCAGGACAACGGCGTCCTGAAGGCCTACGGGCTGGTGTACTCGCTGCTGCGCCAGGGCGTGCCCGTGCAGTGGTGCATCGAGACAGGCAAGCTGTTCCAGGGCGTCGACTTCATCGCGAGCGGGAACGATCGACAGACTGACGCGGGCATCACTAACTACGGCTACCGCGCCGGGCCCTTCGTGATCGATTCGACGAACGCTGCGCAAGCTGGCCCCATCATCAGCGCTTGGCAGACCGCGAACCCGAGTGTGAAGGTCCACGTTGCGTCGGCCTCGTTCAACGCAACGGTCGCGCGCCGCCTCGTCGCGGCGCCCAAGATTGCCATGCACGCTGACGGGAACCAGACGATCGCGCGCAGCTACCTCCAGGCCGCCGGCATCCCCGACTCGACCCTCAGCACCGCATGGCTGGACACCTCGCCTGACATGCTCACGCCCGCCGAAGTGATCGGGCCCACCACCACGAATCACCGCGACGGGGCCCTCTTCGACTCGAACGGCAACCCTGCCTACTGCCAGTTCATGTCGATGCACTACAATGTGAACTCTGCCTTGGCCGAGCCCGAGATCGTGGCGGAGGTCAGGCAGTTTCTCACGTTCCCGACGCACTTCTTCGCGGAGTGTCAGGCGGTCAACGCCTTCGAGAACACGCCGGGCGGCTTCTTCCTCACGCCGACGGGCTTCATCAACAAGGCGCAGCCCAACACGGTCGACAACTACAACTTTGATTCCACCTTCGCCCAGTACGACGGGACGTTCGGCACGGTTGGCGGCAGCGAACCCGCGTATGCGCTCCCGGTCGGCGCGTCTTACAAGGCGGGCGGCGTCACAATGATCACCAAGCAGGGCTCGCCCCCGGGCACTTGGGATCTATGGATGACGGGCTACATCGACGGCGCCTGTCCGCCGGACTCGGAAGGGTGCGGCGCGCTCGGCAAGGTGAGCTACCTCGGTGGGCACCAGTATACGACGGCCCTGCCGATGTCGACGCACCCTGACAGCCAAGGCGTGCGGCTCTTTCTCAACTCAATCTTCGACTCCACGTGCGCGCTCGCCAGTGGTCAGCCCCAGATCAGCTTGACCAAGAGTGCGCCTGCAACGACGACCTCGGCGACAGTGACGTTCAACCTCGCCTACTCCAACAGCGGCGTGAGCGTGGCGATGGCCGGCACCCTCACCGACACACTGCCGGCGGGCGCGTCCTTCGTCTCTGCGACGGGTGGCGGAACGTTCAGCGCAGGCACAGTGACCTGGAATCTCGGCAGCATCGGTGCGAACCAATCAGGCACGGTCTCCGTGACGGTGCTGCTGGCCAACCCTGGCACCTTCGCCAACACCGCAGCGCTCGCCTACCGAGTCGGTGTCAGCCCTCGCACCCAGTCTTCGAACACCGCGACGGTCGTCTACGGCGCGGACGCGGACGGTGATGGTGTCATCGATTCGGCGGACAACTGCCCGACAGTCCCCAATCCGCTCCAGGATCTCACCTCAGATCCGCTCACTTGTGGAAGCTGCACCACGGCGTGCGTCGCGCCCCAGGCCACCACGGGCTGTCAGGCGAGCGCGTGCACCATCGCCAGCTGCATGTCGGGTCGCAGCAACTGTGATGGCCAGTTCGCGAACGGCTGCGAGTACGTCAACACCGGCTTCGCGACGGATCTCAACAACTGCGGCGGGTGCGGTGTGATCTGCGCCCCGGCGCACGCCACCGGACAATGCGTCGCGTCTGCCTGTGCCATCGCCACCTGCGCCTCGGGGTACGTCGACGCTGACGGCCTGCCGGGCAATGGCTGCGAGCAAGGGGGTGGCACCGGCGGTGGGACTGCGACTGGCGGCGGCACTGGGGCAGGCGGTGGGACTGCGACTGGCGGCGGCACTGCGACCGGCGGTGGCACTGCTGCCGGCGGTGGCACTGCGACCGGCGG
>JAYVNA010000622.1:0-11289 GCA_043758715.1 Archangium sp. | reverse complement strand
TGAGAGCTGCCCGCTCTTGGCCCCAGAGTAAATCGCTTGGGTTGTCCCAACCGAAAACCCCAGGCACAACTTCTCCGCCCTGCACTCAACGGCCCAGGAACCGCTCATCCCCAACAAGAGGACGATCGCTGCGGTGCGGCCGTAGGCCATCAGCGGAACCGTCATCATCAGCTGAGCGGGAAGAGCTTGCTGAGCTTCTTCATCAGGTCGGGCGTGATCTTCTCGACGACGGTGAGCGCCTTCATGTTCTCAGCGACCTGCTCAGGCTTCGTCGCCCCGGTGATCACCGTGCTCACGTTCGGGTTCTTCAGACACCACGCGATCGCCAACTGCGCGCGCGTGACGCCGAGTTCCTTCGCGATGGGCTCGAGTTCCTTCACCTTCCCGATGATGTCCTTCGTCACCATCTTGTCCTTCAGCCACTCGTACTGCTTCTGCGCGAAGCGCGACCCTTCCGGCACGCCGCTGTCGTACTTGCCGGTGAGCACGCCTGACGCGAGCGGGCTCCAGATGGTCGAGCCGTAGCCGTACTCAGAAAACACCGTCGCGTACTCACGCTCGAAGCGATCACGCGCGAGAAGGCTGTACTGCGGCTGCTCCATCACCGGCGGCGTCAGACCGAGTTCCCGCGCGATCTTGATCGCCTTGATGATGTCTTCAGCCGGCCACTCGCTGGTGCCCCAATAGAAGAGCTTCCCCTGCTTGATGAGGATGTCGAACGCGCGAACCGTCTCTTCGATCGGCGTGTTCGGATCAGGCCGGTGGCAGAAGCAGAGATCGAGGTAGTCCACCTGCCAGCGCTTGAGCGCCGCGTGAAAACCTTCCATCACGTGCTTGTGCGAGAGGCCGACGTCGTTCGGGCCCTCACCACCCCAGAACAACTTGGTCGAGAGCACCAACGACTCGCGGCGCCAGCCGACCTGCTTGAGCACCCGGCCCATCGACAACTCCGCCTCGCCCTTGGCGTACACCTCGGCGCCGTCGAAGAAGTTCACGCCCTGCTCGTAGGCCGCGACCATGCACGACTTCGCCGCGTCGTCGCCCACCTGCCCCCCGTAGGTCACCCAGGAACCCAACGAGAGCTCACTCACCTTGAGGCCTGTCTTGCCCAAACGCCTGTAGTTCATGGTGCCCATATAATAGAGGCGCAGCGTGCCGCCCCTCAGACCGACGTTGGAACAGCTCGCCCGCTACTCCGAGGCGTTCAACCAGAGCACCACGCTCGGGCACTTCGGGATGAAGGTGCGATTTCCCGACCTCGACACCGTGGAGGTCATCCTCGATCCCGTGCGGCCTGAGCAGCGAGGTGGCCTGGGAAGTGACGCGATCAACGGGGGCGTGCTGGCGGCAATGTTCGACCTGGTGATCGGCTGCGCGCCGGCGCTCGTCGACCCCACCAGGCGTTTGGCGACCGTGCAGCTCTCGATCAATTTCATGAGCGCCACGCGGGGTGATCGCATCACCGCTCGCTCGCACGTCACCCGCGCCGGCGAGAAGCTGGTGTTCGCCGCGGCCACCATCTTCGACGGCGAAGGCAACGAGTGCGCTTCCGCCACCGGGTTGTCGCGGCTCTCTTCGATTCCCTGGGCTTCCGGCGGGACCCCGGCCGTGAACTGAACGATGACCTTCGCGACGCGCGCGGAGTTGTTTGCGTGGCTCGAGCAGCAGGGGCTGGCCCACGTCGCGCGCTTCAACCTGGAGGTGGTCGCTCCGGCGATCGATCGTGCGTCGTGGAAAGAGCTGCACCGCCTGGGCGCGCGCCGCCGGCTGATCGAACTCGCCTGCACGGAGTTGATCGCGAAGTCGCGTGAGTGGCTGTCTGACTCGCCGTTGCGCGAGGTGTTGCCGGGTGCAGTGGCGGCGTTCATCGAGAGTGAACGGCTGGCAACCGAGCGCGCGCGCACAGAAATCGCCGAGCGCCTCGAGGTGCCCACCCGGGGCGTCGAAGTGCATGCGCGGTTGCTCGAACTTCGGGGGCGCGTTCCTCCCTCGATCGCCCCGCGCCCGCTGGAAGCGATCCGCGTGGAGGAGCTGACCTTCGACCCGAAGCTGCCTGGGTTTCGTTTCAAAGATCTGCTGCCCACTGAACAGGCCCTGCGCAGTGGTGGTGGTTTCGGCCGGGCGGAAGTGAAGCTGTGGCTGCGGAATAAGTTCGATTGTTCCTGCGGCATGAGCCCCTGCGTGCATGTGCTCGCGGCCATCGACACTGCGTTGTCATGGCTTCGCAGCGCACCGCAGAAGGAAGTCGATGAGCTGAGCCGGCCGGGGTGGCATCGCACACTCGAGGCGATCGACAAGGCGCTGGAGACCAGTGCGCCCATGGTGAACGACGCCGAGGTGATCTGGCGGCTCGAGATCGGCACCGAGATCTTCGTCACTCCGGAGATTGGCGAACGAGAGGTCAGCCGCCGTGAGTTGATGGGGCTTTCCGGCATCGATGGACGGCTCGCCGGGTTGATGAGTGAGCCTGGTGAACCGGCGCCCCGGGTACTGCTCGAGGCGTTGATTGGGCATCCCCGGTTGGCCCTCTCCCCGACCCTCTCCCCCGCGGGGGAGAGGGAAATCACCATCGAGCGCGCGCTCGTCGGTCTGGTCGCGGAAGAGCGAATGGGATCCGTGATCGTCGGCGCGGGCCTCGAGGGTGCTCCGTTGCCGCCGTACCTCGCCGAGCGTGTTCGCACTGCGAAACCCGACGAGCTGCTCTTTCTGTGGGACCAGGGCCCTCGTCGCCTCACCCTGCTCGACGTGAAACCCGAGCTTCGTGAACTGCTCGGCGTTCTGCGAAAAGAGAACGCGGTCTTTCCGCCCGAGAGTCACGGCGCGCTGCTGGAGACGCTCTCGAAATGGGCCCAGCGCCTTCCCGTCGCCATGCCCCGCAGCGTGCTGGGCGAAGCGGTGCCTCCCGCGATCCTTCCGGTGCTGCGGCTCGAAGCCCGGCCCAAAGGCGCGGTGGAGCTCGAGCTGCGCATTCGTCCGCTCCCCGATGGCCCGGCCCTGCTTCCCGGTGAAGGCGGGCGCGATGTACACCTGCGCCGTGGCGACAAGGCGGTGCACGCGGTTCGTGATCTGAAAGCCGAGCGCGCGTTCGCCGAAAAGCTCGTCTCTGAATTACCGCTCTCGCCCGCGGAGGAGCTCGGCCCCTTTCACTACCGCTTCGATCGGGCCGAAGACGCGCTCGCGTTGCTCGAGGCCTGCTCCCGGCGCAGCGAACCGCCCGCGCTCGAATGGGTCGGCACCCCGCTGCGCAACCTGGGCTCCACCGGCCCGCGCGCGCTTCGGGTCGCGGTGAAGAACGATCTCGAGTTCTTCGGCGTGCTCGGCGGGCTCAGCGTCGATGGTGAACGCGTCGAGCTCGCACGCCTGCTCGATGCGGCGCGAAGAAAAGCCCGCTGGGTGCAGGTCGAAGACCACACCTACGTCGAGCTGAACGAGACGCTGCGCCGGCATCTCGAGCGGGTCGCCGATCACGTTCACGTCTCGAAGCAGGGCCTGATCGTCGGGCCCGCCGCCACCGAGGCCCTGCGGGCGCTGGAGTCCGCCGGGGCCACCCTCGAACCCGATGCCGCGTGGAAGAAGCTCGCCGAGCGCATCGAAGGCGCCCGCAAGCTCGACCCGAAGTTACCGCGGGGTCTGAAGGCGAAGCTGCGGCCGTATCAGCTCGAGGGTTATCAGTGGCTCTCGCGGCTGGCGGCGATGGGTGCCGGTGCGGTGCTCGCCGACGACATGGGCCTGGGCAAGACCGTGCAAGCCCTCGCGCTCTTGCTCGATCGCTCCAAGGTCGGGCCTGCCTTGGTGGTCGCGCCCACGTCGGTCGCCTTCAACTGGCAGGAAGAAGCGGCGCGGTTTGCGCCCGCGCTGAAGCTTCACGCCTATGCCGACCTCGAGGATCGCGCGCAGAGGCTCGGCCCCGGTGACGTGCTGGTGATCAGCTACGGCCTGCTCGTCCGTGACGCGAAGCACCTCGCGTCGCGCGAGTTCGCCACGGTGGTCTTCGACGAAGCCCAGAATCTGAAGAACGCGCACACGCAACGATTCCTCGCGGCGAAAGCGCTCCGGGCGGATTTTCGCGTCGCGCTCTCGGGCACTCCGATCGAGAACCACCTCGGCGAACTCTGGAGCCTGTTCGCATTGGTGTTCCCGCCCCTGCTCGGCAGCTGGGACTCGTTCCGCGTTCGTTTCGCGTTGCCCATCGAGAAGCAGATCGATCCCGCCGCGGGCCCGGCGTTGGCTCGGGTGATCGAGCCCTTCCTGCTTCGGCGCACCAAGGCCGAGGTCGAGACCGAACTTCCCTTACGCACCGAAGTGCGGGTGCCGGTGGTGCTCTCTGCACCCGAGTGGCAGCTCTACGAAGACACCCGGCTCGCTGCGTTGTCGGACCTCGAGACCCCGCGCCGCGAGATGAAGGATCAGCAGCGCCGGGTGCAGGTGCTCGCCTTGCTCACGCGGCTGCGCCTGGTCGCCTCGCACCCCCGGCTGCACGAAGAGCGCTCCGAGATCGTCTCGTCGAAGCTCACCCGGCTGCTCGAGCTTCTCGAAGAACTCCTCGCCGAAGGTCAGCGGGCCCTGGTCTTCAGCCAGTTCACCTCTCACCTCGCGCTGGTGCGGGAAGCACTCGATCTCCGCGGCATCGCGCACGTGGGGCTCGACGGCAGCACCCCGGCCAAGGTGCGCGCAGAGAAGGTGCGCGAGTTCCAGGAAGGGAGCGCTCCGGTCTTCCTGCTCTCGCTCAAGGCCGGCGGCGTGGGCCTGAACCTCACCGCGGCCACCAACGTGATCCACCTCGATCCCTGGTGGAACCCTGCGGTGGAAGACCAGGCGTCCGATCGCGCACATCGCCTCGGGCAGAAACGGCCGGTGACGATCTACCGGCTGATCTCGATGGGCACCGTCGAAGAACAGATGCTCACGCTGCATGAGCGAAAACGTTCTCTCATCGCCAGCGTGCTCGCGGGCAAGAGCGCCGCCGGCAAGCTCGCCACCGATGAGCTCATTGCGTTGCTGTCGGCATCACCTTCGAACGGATGAGCGCGTCGAGGGAGAACCGGCCGGGCCCGGCGAGCAGCACCAAGACCGAAATGCAGAAGTAGAGCGCAGCGAGTTCCCATCTACCGAAACCGTCTCCGGCGCTGATGTGGTGCTTCATCGCGACCAGCATCGTGCACACGATTCCGAACGCGGCGATCACGGACACGAGCCCCACGGCCATGCCGAGGCCTCCGAAGAACTCGGCGACGGCGGCGAGCATCTGGAACACCGCGGGAGGCGCGTCGGGGGCCCCATCCATCCAATGAAACGGATTCTGCATCTTGCCCCCGCCGTGATCGGCCATCGCCAGGCCGGCCGCGCCGCGCAGCAGCAACAACCCCACCGATGCGGGGGTCGCAGGTGCGGGAGGAAAAATCATCGAACGGAAATTCATGCGGCCTCTTATCGCGCCCTCGTGTCAGCGAACCGGATGAACGGAGGGGAATGAAGCCGCTTCGCCCTGAGATTCGGGCATCCTCCCGGGGGTGAGCCCACCGATCCACCTTTCGGACACGCTGCAGCTCGAGGCGCTCCCCAAGCAGCCCGAGGCGCGAGAGGCGCGCCCGCAAGCGACGGTGGTGGTGGTGCAGGGCTCTGAAGCTGATCTCGGCGCCCATGCGCGCATCGATCGCCGCACGGTGATCGGCCGTGATCCCGCGGCGGAACTCGCGCTCAACGATCCCGGCGCCTCGAAGCAGCACGCCTGCATCGAGGTCGTCGAAGCCGACGACGACGTGAGCTACCACTTGCACGATCTCGGCTCGACCAACGGCACCGACGTCAACGGCAAGAAGGTGAAGGGCGGCTTTCCCTTGCGCGATGGCGACAAGATCGCGATCGCCGGCACGGTGTTGCGCTTCGTGCTCGCCGCAGAGATCGACGCGGCCTTTCACGCGCAGGTCGACGCGATGCTCTCGACCGACGACCTGACCGGACTGCTCGCGTACCGCCGCTTCGATGCCGCGTTCGAGGACGCGCTCAAGCTCGCTCAGGCGAAGAACACCCCGCTCACGCTGCTGGTGCTCGACCTCGATGGGCTCAAAGCCATCAACGACGTGCACGGCCACGCGACGGGCGCCTTCACCATCGGGCAGGTCGGGCGGCTGCTCGCGAACGTGCTCGGAGCGAGAGGGACCGCGACCCGGTTCGGTGGTGATGAATTCGTCGCGTTTCTTCCGGGCCTCGGGCGAGAAGCCGCCACCGAGATCGCCGAGACGATTCGCCAGCGCGTCGCAGCGGAAAAGTTCACCCGCGAGGCGATCACCGTGACCTGCACCGTCAGCATCGGGGTCGCCAGCTTCCCCGAGCGGGCGCACGACGCGAAGAAGCTGTTCGACGCGGCCGATCGGGCGCTGTACCGGGCCAAGGCGCGCGGAAAGAACCAGGTTTCGTCGTGAGGCGGGCCCACCCTCATCGGAGGGCTGGGCGCTGACGCTCGCACGTTGAACGCAGCGCCGTGACAGAGTGCGCCACCGATGTTGAAAGTGATTCCCCTCGGGGGCCTGGGCGAAGTGGGCATGAACACCATGGTCCTCGAGCACGCGGGTGAGCGGCTGCTCATCGACTGCGGCCTGATGTTTCCCCGTGGCGACCAACTCGGCGTCGACGTGGTGCTGCCTGACTTCAGCTGGGTGAAGCAGGCGGGCGACTCGCTCAAGGGCATCGTGCTCACCCACGCCCACGAAGATCACATCGGCGCGCTCCAGTGGCTGTTGCGCGAGGTCAACGTGCCCGTCTACGGCACGGCCTTCACGCTGGCGATGGCGCGGCACCGCCTCACCGAAGCGGGCATCAGCGCCGACTTGCGTGAGATGGCGCCCCGCTCGCAGTTCAAGGTGGGCGAGAGCTTCACCGTCGAACCGCTGCGCGTCGCGCACTCCGTTCCCGATGCGGTGGGGTTGATGGTGAAGACGCCCGTCGCCACTGCCATTCACACCGGCGATTTCAAGCTCGACGGCATGCCGATCGACGGCCAGCTCACCGATCTCGAACGCATGGGCGAGCTGGGTGAAGAGGGCGTCTCAGTGCTGCTCTCTGACTCCACCAACTCGGAAGTGCCGGGGTGGACGGGCAGCGAACGGCTGGTGAAGGACACCTTCGAGCGCCTTCTCGGGGAGGCCAGGGGCCGGGTCGTGATCGCGATGTTCGGCTCGCACCTGCACCGGGTTCGTCACGCGATCGAGCTGGCGCGCCAATTCAACCGAAGAGTCTTGCTGCTCGGGCGCAGCCTTCAGCGCAACGTCGAGCTCGCGCAATCGGTCGGTCTGCTCGAACTCTACAAAGACGTGCTGGTGCCCGTCGAAGCCGCGCCGATGATCCCCGGCTCGCAGCTGCTCATTCTCTGCACCGGCGCTCAGGCCGAGCCCCGCTCTGCGCTGATGCAGTTGCTCAACCCCGAGCCCGGCCCGCTTCGGCTCGAGTCGACGGACACCGTCATTCTCAGCTCGCGCACCATCCCCGGGAACGAGACCGAGGTCGGCGTGCTCATCAACCGGCTGATCGCGCGCGGGGTGAAGATGATCACCGCTCGCACCGAGCCTGGCATTCACGTCTCGGGGCACGCGTCGCGTGATGAGCAGCGGCGCGTGCTCGAAGTGGTCAAGCCGCGCCACTTCGTGCCCATTCACGGAGAGCTGCGTCACCTGCACAGCCACCTCACGCTCGCGAAGGAGGTCGGCCTTTCCGACAACCAACTCTTTCTCGCGACCGACGGTGACGTGCTCGGCTTCGATGCCGACGGCGGGCGCACCCTGGGCCGCGTGCCTTCAGGCCGGCACTTGATGCGCCGTGAAGGGGTGGCGCCGGTGAGCGAAGCCGCGCTGCAAGAACGCCGGTACCTCGCCGAGGCGGGCCTGGTGGTCGCGGTGGTGGTGCTGCAGCTGGGCTCAGGTCGCATTCTCAATGGGCCGGTGTTGCAGGGCCAGGCGCTCCAGGGAGACGAGCTGGCGGCGCTCCCGCTGGCCACCGAGAACGCGCGGACCGTGCTCGATCACCTCTCGGAAGCGATGCGCTGCGATGACGCCCGGGTGCGCGAAGAGCTCATTCGGGGCGTGCGCCGCAGCTTCAAGCAGTTGCTCGGCACCCGGCCCACCGTCATCCCCATCGTGGTTCGCCTGCCCTGAGGCGCCACCGCGCAATTCGTGGTTCGTTCCGCCGGGTTACGACCGCCAATCAAGGCAGGCGGGGTGCCGCCCTGCTCTTCCTGGCCGGGCCGGAAGTCGTCCAGCGCCTGCTTGGACAGGCCCTGTCGCAACCGCCCGCACGCCTGTGCTAGGGCCGCCGCACGATGTTGCTCACCACCTGCCTTACCGCCTTGCTGGCAGCGCCCCCCGGGGCCAATGCCGAGAAGCCGATCAAGCCCCTGCCCTCGTTGGCGAAGGAGCCCAAGATCGACGGCGAGCTGAAGGACCTCGCGCCCGCGCAGGACTTCAAGATGCCGGAATCGGCCACCGGCTCGTCGTCGGGCCTCAAGGTGAAGGCGACGTTCAAGAAAGACACGTTGTTCGTGGGCATCACCATCGACGATGACAAGGTCGTGGGCAGCGACCAGCTCGATCTGACCCTCTATTTTCCGGACTCTGGAACCACCTCCAAGGGCGTGGTGTACCGCTTCGGGCACGACGGTCTGCGCGAGGCCCCGCTCGACATCGGCGCGCCCGCGTTCGCCCAGGCGATGGTCAAGGCAGCCGCCGCGACCACCAAGACCGGCTACACGCTCGAGGTCGCGATTCCCGCCCGCGCGCTGCCCCGCTTCCAGGCCTTCAAGCAGCTCGCCGTGTCGATCTGCGCCGACTACGCAGACGTCGACATGGAAGGCGGCGAGGCTTCGAAGATCACCACCTGCCCCACCGGCGACATGGTGGGTGGGCCCGCGCGCCTTCCCGATGAGCTGCGCAAGAACTTGAAGCTCACCCCCACGCCCGATGTCGAAGGCATCGAAGCGCGAGAGAAGGGGTGGCTGGGGTACTCGAAGCTGCACTACCCCACCTGGGCCCTGGCCGATGACACCTTCACGGCTGACTCGCTGGCAGAGCTGATCGCTGGCGACAGCGCGATTCCCCCCGCGTCAGTTTCGTTGCCGGCGGTCAAGCTGGTGCTCAACGACAACCGGCCCATCTTCACCATCCTCACGGGCAAGAACCCCTACGTGAAGGACAGCTGCATCTCTGAGAACGAGCTGCGCATGGCGATGTACGTGACCAAAGATCGCGTCGCCAGCCGGGTGCTCGAGTGGCCCGCCGCCACCTGCAAGCTGGGTAAGGCGATGCGCCTCGAGCTGGGCGCCGAAGGCTCTTTGGAAATTGGATACACCAGCGGCACGACACACCACTTCACGTGGACCGTGGATCATTTCGAGCGCAGCGAGCTGGGGCTGCTTCAGTGAAGAAAGCAAACGCCGTGGCCAAGAAGTCGTCGACGAAGAAGAACCTCTACATGATGACGCTGGGTTGCCCGAAGAACCGGGTCGACAGCGAAGTGATGCTCGGCACCCTGCAGCACAAGGGCTACCACCTGGTGCAGGAACCCGCCGAGGCCGACGTCATCGTCGTGAACACCTGCGCGTTCCTGAAGGCCGCCGAGAAGGAATCGGTCGACAACATTCTCGAGCTCGCTGAGTATAAAAAGTCAGGCAGCTGCACCACGTTGGTCGTCACCGGGTGTCTGGTTCAGCGACACGGTGAGGCGCTCACGAAGGAACTGCCCGAGGTCGATCACTTCCTGGGCACCAGCGCCTACGTGCAGATCGGCGATCTCCTCGCGGCCGAAGCAAGCCCGCGCCAGGTCATTCCCGATCCCGAGTACATCCACTCGGCGTCGGTGCCGAAGGTGAACTCGATGCCCGGGTACACCGCGTACCTGAAGATTTCCGAGGGCTGCGACAACAAGTGCGCCTTCTGCATCATCCCCACGCTGCGCGGCCTGCAGCGCTCGCGCCCCATCGAAGACATCGTGAAGGAAGCGAAGCAGCTCGCCGACACGGGCGTGATGGAGCTCAACCTGGTGGCGCAGGACCTCACCGCCTACGGCCACGATCTCCCCGGCAAGCCCAAGCTGCACGACCTGCTGCGCGAATTGGTGAAGGTCGACGTGCACTGGATTCGGCTGCACTACGCCTACCCGCGGGTGTTCCCCGATGAGCTCATCGAGGTGATGGCGACCGAGAAGAAGATCGCCAAGTACCTCGACATGCCGCTGCAGCACGCCAGCGATCGGCTGCTGCGCTCGATGAAGCGCGGCCGCGAGTCGACGTTCTTGAAGGAGCTGGTCGCGAAGATCCGCGCGCGCGTGGGCAACCTCTCGTTCCGCACGTCGATGATCGTCGGTCTGCCCGGCGAGACCGAAGAAGACTTCGAGCTGCTCAAAGACTTCGTCAAGGAGCAGCGCTTCGAGCGCCTGGGCGTCTTCCAGTACTCAGACGAAGAAGGCACCGCCGCGTTCCTGATGGAGAACAAGGTGCCCCAGCGCACCATCGAGCGTCGCTGGCGCGAGATCATGGCGATTCAGAAGCGCATCAGCCGGGAGCAGAACAAGAAGCTCGTCGGCAGCATCATCGAGGTGCTCGTCGAAGGCCGCAGCCCCGAGACCGACCTGCTGCTGGTCGGCCGCCACCAGGGCCAGGCGCCGGAGATCGACGGCAACGTCTACATCAACGACGGCATGGCGTACCCGGGCGAGCTGGTGATGGTCGAGGTGACCGAGGCGCACGACTACGATCTCGTCGGCAAGGTGGTCAGCCGGCAGGACCCCAAGCAGCGCCGTCACACCGCGCGAGATGAAGTGCCGGCCCACGTGCGCGGGGGTGAGAAGATCGTCAGCCCGCCGACCTGGTTGGCACCGCGGTAATACAGACAACTGTCCCCCTCTCCCCGCGGAGGAGAGGGTCGGGGTGAGGGCATTCCCGAAGGGCTGCTACCCGACCTGTTCTGCGTACGTCATCACGAGGTACAGCACCGCCTCGCTGCTGCCCGCGTTTCGATACACGTGGGCCTGATCGGCCTCGAACAAGATCGCATCGCCCGTCTCGAGCTGATGCTTCTCGTTCCCGATCACGATCTCCACGGAGCCGCGCGCGACCACCAGGTTCTCCGTGGTGCCGGCGGCGTGGGCTTCGGCCTTCTCCGAGCCCCTGGGCGCGAGCTTGAGTTCGTAGAACTCGACCCGCCGCGGCTCATCGAACGGAAAGAGCGCGCGCGACTGAAACGAGCCATCACTCGACATCAACCGCTTGGCCGCCTCGCTGCGCAGCACCTTCGCCCCGCTGCT
>JAYVNA010000621.1:0-3678 GCA_043758715.1 Archangium sp. | reverse complement strand
CGCGCCGACAGCTTGTTCTCAAAATGCAGCCTCAAAAACTCTCGCAACTTCCGCATGGACAGCCTCTCTGCCGGCATCGGTGACCTTCCTTTGGGAAGAGCCCGTCGGCGCTCTGTCCAGCTTCGTCAACACCTCCCGTCAGGGGCCCCTCGGCGGTTCCGCCTGCCCCCTCGCGGGCGCCCTTTTCACAGCGCGGCGACGGCCTGGGTGAGCTCGGCCAGCAGCGCCCTGGACGGCGCCTCGATGAGCCCCAGGGTGGGGCGCACCAGGCCCCGCGGTGTCTTGCGCAGCGCCTCCACGAAACGAACGAACGAGCGCTTCACGTCTGACTCAGGCGCGAGGAACGAAACCTGCGCCTCGGTGAAGGAGCCATCGTTTCCCCGGGTGAGCTCGACGCGCCCGCCCGTGCAACGCATCGTGCCGCGCTCCATGGTGCGCGGCGCCTCATTCATCGATTCGAGAAACTCCTTCAGCGCGAGTTCACCAAAAATGGTGAAGGCGCTGAGCCGCTTCGCTGCCGGCCCTTTGAGGATCCACCGCAGGGCCCGCGGCGAGTGCCAGTACCCGCTCACCCCCAGATGGGTCAGCTTCGGCAGGCCGGGCAGCGTCTCGAGCGCCGAGCGTTCGGCGCTGGCGGTGTTCTCGGAGGGAATGCTGGTGAAGAACCTGCGCACCTCGAGCGGTGGCGATGCCAGGGCGACCCGCAACGTCGCGGTGTCACCGCTGACGTGAACTTCTTCGATGGACGGCCAGCGACGGAGCACCGACACGTCGGGCAACCATTTTCCAAAGTCGAGCGTGCGGAGGCTCGACCACTCGGGCGCGTCGATGACCTCAGGAAGAAGGTCGAGCGTGTGGTCGGCCTGCGCCCTGACCAGGACCCCATCGAGGAACACGGCCGACTCGGGCACGAGCACGCGCGCCAACGGGCCCAGCCAGGTCTTCGCGTACTGCCGGTGCAGCTCTTGCTCGCGCTTCCTTTCCTTCGAGGTCAGCGCGCGCGCACGCTTCTGCTGCTGAAGCACGATGAACTCGCCGCGCGGGCTCCCGTCTTCGAGGAGTTGATCGGTCGCGACCGCGCGCTGTTCTGGACTCTGGGCGCGCGCCAGCAACACGTGGCCGGCGACCGGCGCGTCGTCGAAGCGCAGCGCGGCGAGCCACGCACGCTCGGCAGAGGTCAGTGGCCGCGGATGCTGCTTCGCGATCGCCGCGTCGAGCTTCTTGAACTTCGGCCCCGCATCGCTGGCACGGTACGACGCGCGCAGCGGCGGCAACTGCGACGCATCGGAATGAACCGCGAGCGCCCCGAAGACGGCCGTCGAGACGGGCGTACCGGCGAACCAGCACCCGTCGCCATCGACCTGCTCGAGGACCCACCGGGCGAGCGCTCGGCCGATGCGCGGGTCAGGCGCGAATGAGTGGAGCGCGGTGAGCCGACGCTTGCAGAAGCTGCCGGGCCCATCGAACAGGGTGGGAAGCAACAGCGGGACGTCAGCGGGGTTCTTGGCCGCTGAGCGCGTGAGCCAGGCCGCGAAGGTCTTGTTCGGCCCCCCGGCGTCGAGAGGCACCACCGTCTTCATGGCCTGCGCGGTGAGGCGCTCGAGCGCATCCGCGACCGCCCCGTCGCGCGTCTGGTGCCAAAGTTTCTGCAACTGGGTGGCGATCTTCCGCGGCTCCATCATGAACCAAGCTTTCCACGGACAGCGCATTCAGGGCGGGCGATTGGTCGAACATTGGGATGTCGTGGCGACGCTGGCTTCGTGATGGATCCCCTTCGAGGCTTTGGGGATGGGGCGCTATGCGTAAATGCACATCGTGTTCGGCGGCACGGTGTTCGGCGCGCTCTCGGCGATCGTGATGTACGGGCTCGGCTTCATCGCCTGAGGAACGCCGTCTAAGCTTCCGGAATCGTCGCCCTGGCCCTGATGCTTCTGTCCGCCGTGCCTCAGGCGCAGGTGCAGGTGCAGGTGTACTTTCAGAGCAACCTCGCCGACGCCGCGTACGCACGTCTTTCCGACGCCCGGCTCGCCCACCAGCGAGACGGAAGCTCTGTCGCTGAGCGCCTCGCACAATTCGTCGACGAGTACGGACTTCGAGGAAGGCAGCCACAGCTCGGCCTCAGCGACTTCCTTCGAGAAGGGCGCTTCTTTGAAGCCGAAGTACCCGAGCCACGCGGGCGTCATGACTACGCGTGGCGCGGCGTGTTCCGCTTCGGGTTCGACCTGACCGAGCGCAAGGGGCAGTTGGTGGCCCACCACTATCTCGACGGAGGGAAGCTGCTCGAGCTCGATGTAAGCTGGACCTGAGCGAGAAAGTCCCTCGCCTCGCGGCGCAGGCACTTCGCTGCAGGCTGTCTGTCTCCCGTGTCCGAGGTTGACGCTGGCAGCGGTGGCGGAGGAGGCAGCACAGGTGGCGGAAGCGGCGGGGGAACTGCGAGTGGCGGGCGGCGCTCCCTCCGTGCCCTCCACTCGACTCGCACGCAGGCCGAGGCGCGCCTCCTCGAGCTCGGCGTCCCCCTGCCGGCTCGCATCCTCCCGCCCGCCACCGCCCCGCCCCAGCCGTCTGACAGTTGGGCACTCGCCGACGTCACGCCGTCGTCCTCCACGTGCGTCTGGCTCTCGCTTCTGGCCTCTGCCGTCCCTCGCAACTGGGCTGCCTTCCCCTCAGCTGCCTCCTCTGCCACCCTCACCCGCGTGCGCGTCACCGAGGCGGGCTCGCGGTTTCCCGGGTTGAAATTCTTGTTCTTCGCGTTCAGTGGACCCGCTCTGCCTCCACCTCTTTGATCGCCTGGCGGTAGCGCTCGGCCTCATGCGTGAAGTCGATGCCTAGCTTCTCCGTGTGCAACTCGATATTTCGGAGCTGGTTGGAGAGCCACACCACGGGGTCGCCGAAAGGCATCGAGGCAGTAGCGATAATGCGCTGCTCGCGGGCCAGCTGCAGAAACATGGGTGACTTCGAGATAGGTGGCGGCAGTGGAGCAGAGGACGCCAGCTCCTCTGGGGTTCGCAGCACGCCCAAGGAGTCAGGCCGAGTGACGTAGAGGTCCCAGGTCTCAAGCCCAACGCCGTTCACTTCGATTCCTGCGGCTTGGTACGTCTGGAGCACCGCTGCCAGCTTGCTCTTGCCGCTGAACGAGCGCGCGAGCTCCTCGACGGTGACGGGGCCTTCCGAGTCATTCTCGAGGAAGACCTTGATGCTCCGGACACCGCTGCGTTGCAGGTCTGCTGCGGACGGAAGCTTGAGATCGTACTCGGCGCCATGGAAATCACTGATCATCACGAACGGCAGAGCGGCCGAGGGCTGGTGCGTCACGTCGCTGATCGGCGGATCGGTGACCGCTGAATAGTGCTGAGCCACACTCAGTATCGATTCCAGCAGTTCCTGGAACCCGCGCTTGCTCGTGTCGACGTGGCGCTGAAGGCTCTCAGGCGAAAGTGCGCCGGTCGTGAAGGGCTTCTGCCCGGCGGCGACGGCGGCGGTCGCGATGGCCGGAAAGTGCTCGCCTCCGACAAGCACCATTCCGAGTTCTCCAGGCTTCGGAGCGAAGTTCTGAAAGATCGCTCTGCCGAGCGTCTCGCCGGGTCTGGATCACGTGCTGAGCAAACGTAAGCCCTCGGACTTGTGCGGGTTTGGTGAACAGGCCATGAAGGGGCATGAGCACAAAGCGCGGGACGACGA
>JAYVNA010000620.1:0-3679 GCA_043758715.1 Archangium sp. | reverse complement strand
GCTAACCACAACTTTTCGAACCGCCGGATGCGGACCCGCATGTCCGGTGGTGTGGCAGGGGACTGAAGGGGATCTCCCTTCAGCCCCTATGCCGATTTTTCAGTCATCGACGGGGGCAGCGGTCGAGGCGCGGAGCTGCTCTGCGACCCGCCGCCAAATGGCGCCCGTGCGAACCGCAGTGACGAAGGCCCTGGTGACGCCGGCGGGCTCGACCTGGAGCATCTCGTCGGCGGTGTGCACGAGGTAGCGCAAGGCGCGGTGGTCGTCCTGGCGAACGACCTCGAGCTGCCCATCGTCGAGCAGCACCAGCGCGCGGGAACCGAGCTGCCACGGACCCTCGCGGCCTTCTTCGTCGAGGGGCCCCAGCAGCTCGAGGCGATTGAAGTTCGCGGTGCGCAGCTCGGCGGCGAGCTCCTGCCCATCGCCCAGCAGCCAGTCCCACGCGACCTGCAGCTCGGCGCGCAGGGCGTCTTTGGCGAGGCGTTGTTCTTCGGCGCGGCGCCTGGCGGCTTCTTCACGAAGGCGCACCTGTTCTTCGGCGCGGGCGGTGCGATCGGCGCGGGCCTGGGGCAGCTCGGCGAAGAGCGTGCGGATGTCGTTGGGAAGGGCCATGGCTGCGCGCCATCTTATCTGGCCAGGCGAGCCCGGTAGCGGCGCGTGCCCCAAGCGGGTATCCACCTGCGGGTGAGCGAGCAATCAGCAGTCCGTCAGCCGTACATCGGTGGCCAGGCCGTCATCGAAGGCGTGATGATGCGCAGCCCGAAGTCTTTCGTGGTGGCTGTGCGCCGGCACGTCGGAGGCATCGCGATTCGCGAACAGGAATGGCGCCAGCTGTTGCCCGGACTCAAGTTCATGCGCTGGCCCATCTTCCGCGGCGCGCTGGTGCTGGCTGAGTCACTGCACAACGGCTTCTCGGCGCTCAAGTTCTCCGGCGATCACGGGCTGCCGCCGGAAGAGCAGGGCGGAAAGAAGGGCGTGAGCACCTCGGCGTTCCTGGCCTTCATGCTCTCGGCGATCGTCTCGGGCGCCGATTCCGATCCCAGCCCCACGCCGCCTTCCAACGGGAAGAAGGAAGGCACCAGCGGCGCCGACGTGATGCTGGTGATGGCGACCGTGATGATGATGCTGTTCTTCATCGGCCTGCCGCACGCGCTCACCTGGCTGGTCGGCCGCGCGATTGGCCCGGGCTTCGATACCTCCAGCTTCTCGTTTCACCTGGTCGACGGGATCTTCCGCGTCGCGATCCTGGTCGGGTACGTCTGGGCGCTCTCGAAGACGAAAGATGCCTCGGTGCTGTTTCGGTACCACGGGGCAGAACACAAGGCGATTTGGACCTACGAGTCGTACAAGCCGCTGGTGGTCGACGAAGCGCGCCCGTTCACCACCCGTCACCCGCGCTGCGGCACGAGCTTCCTGTTCATCGTGGTCGGCGTCGCGGTGCTGCTGCACGTGGCGCTGCTGCCCTTCGTGCCTCGCCTGCACCCGAACGACTTCGTGAACCAGATGCTGATGGTGCTCATCAAGGTGCCGATGGCCTTCCCGATCGCCGGCATCGCGTACGAGCTGCAGCGCTGGAGCGCGAAGGACTCGTGCCCCGCGTTCATCAAGGGCCTGACCCGGCCGGGCATCTGGCTGCAGGGCATCACCACCCAGCCGCCCACCGACGCCCAGCAGGAGATCGCCCTGCTCTCGCTCGATCACGCGCTGGCTCGCGAAGAGGGCAAGCCGAAGTCGCCCGAAGGCGTCTCGCTCTACGAGACCTTCGAGGCCGCGGCCGCGTGAAGAAATCACTCACCAGAAGCAGCGGGTGAAGGCGCTGAAAGAGGCGAAGAAGCCCAAGACAAGGGCGAGGCGCCTCGCGCAATTGTTGGCAGCGCTGAGCTGAAAATTCGACAGCGATCCAACCTCCGTTACTTTCTCGATCAGGCCTGTAGCACTCGAGGCCTTCACTCGATTCGGAGGTTGGATGTCTTCAACGATCTCGATCGCGCGTCCTCGCGCGACGTCGGAGCTTTCGGAGTCTGTCTACGCACGCAGCAAGGACTACGTCCTCTACAAGGGCGACTCGCTCGCGCTGCTCGACCGCTTCGAAGATCAGACCTTCGACATGATCTTCGCGGACCCGCCGTATTTCCTGAGCAACGGTGGCTTCACCTGCTCGGGCGGCAAGCGCGTGGCGGTGAAGAAGGGCGACTGGGACACCAGCAAGGGCATCGAGGCCGATCACGAGTTCACCTCGTCGTGGCTCAAGGCCTGCCAGCGGCTGCTCAAGCCCAGCGGCTCGATCTGGGTCTCGGGCACGCAGCACGTGATCTTCTCGGTCGGCTTCGCGATGCAGCAGCTCGGCTACAAGCTGCTCAACACCGTCACCTGGTACAAGCCGAACGCGAGCCCGCACCTGGCGTGCCGGTACTTCACACACTCGACCGAGATCCTCGTGTGGGCGTCTCCGCCGGTGAAGGGCAAGCTGCAGCACAAGTTCAACTACAAGGACATGAAGGCAGCCAACGGCGGCAAGCAGATGCGCGACGCCTGGGTGCTGCCGAAGACCGGCGAAGAAGAACTCGACGCCGAGGGTGGCGGTCACCTGTGGTCGATGACCTCGCCCAAGCCCAGCGAGAAGTCGCACGGCAAGCACCCCACGCAGAAGCCGATCGCGCTGTTGGAGCGGCTCGTCGATGCGTGCACCGATGACGACGCGCTGATCCTCGATCCGTTCTGCGGCTCGGGGACGACGGGCGTGGCGGCGATCGGCAAGGGGCGCCGGTTCGTGGGGATCGACATGGATCCCACGTACCTGGAGCTCACCCGGAAGCGCCTCGAAGCGGTTCGGTAAGCCCTCTCCCCAACCCTCTCCCCCGCTGGGGAGAGGGAGTTCAGGAGTGAGTCACTTCAATCACTGAACGGCGAGCTGCTGCGTACGCCGGTTGACGAACTCGACGAGCGTGCGCACGCCGTACCCGGTGGCGCCCTTGTTGAGGTACCCGCGGTCCTTCGGGCTCTGCGACGGCCCGGCGATGTCGAGGTGCAGCCAAGGCGTCTCGCCGACGAACTCCCTGAGGAACAGCGCCGCGCTGATCGCACCACCGGCGCGCTCGCCCGCGTTCTTCATGTCGGCCACGTCGCTCTTGAGCACGTCACGCTGGTACTCGGTGACCGGCAGGCGCCACAGGTCTTCACCCGCGACCCGCGCCGACTCAGACACGTCGTAGAACAGCTGATCGTCGCCGCCGAAGGCGCCGGCGATGTAGTTGCCCAGCGCGATGATGCAGGCGCCCGTGAGGGTCGCCAGATCGATCAGCGCCGCCGGCTTGAGCTCGTTGGCGTAGGCGAGAATGTCACCCAGCACCAGGCGGCCTTCCGCGTCGGTGTTGGTGACCTCGACCGTCTTGCCCAGGCGCGAGACCAGCACGTCGCCGAGCCGGTACGCGTTGTGCGAGGGCATGTTCTCGCAGGCCCCGAAGAACGCGTGCACGGGGAAGGGCGGCTGCATGCGCGCGATCACCTTCATCGCCCCGAGCACCGCGGCCGAGCCCGCCATGTCGGTCTTCATGTCGAGCATGCCGTCTGACGGCTTGAGCGACAGACCACCGGAATCGAACGTGATCGCCTTGCCCACGAAGCACACCGGCTGCCGCTTGGCGGCCTCGGGCTCGCGCGGAATGTACGAGAGCTGCAC
>JAYVNA010000619.1:0-3684 GCA_043758715.1 Archangium sp. | reverse complement strand
ACTCGCTGCTCGCCGCGCAGGTGATGACGCGCATCAACCGAGAACTGCAGGTCGCGCTCTCGATGCGAAAGCTCTTCGAGGCCCCGACCATCGCTGGGCTCGCCGGGCTCATCGAAGCGCCTCAGGCTCAGGCGTCTGCCGTGGTGACGCAGATTCCCCGCCGCGAGTGGACCGGCACCGCCCCGGCTTCGCTGATGCAGCAACGCATGTGGTTCCTCGAGCAGATGCAGCCGGGGACCGCGGTGAACAACCTCCCAGCGGCGTTCCGGTTCAAGGGCAAGCTCGACGCCGACGCGCTCCGGAAGAGCCTCAACGCGATCATCGCGCGCCAGCCTTCGATGCGAACGTACTTCGAGCTCGAAGACGGTGCGCCCGTGCAGCGGGTGATGCCCTCGTGCGAGCTGCCGTTGGTGCCGGTGGATCTCTCGGCGATGTCGCCCCGTGAGCGCGACGTCGAGCTGATGACGCAGCTCAAGGCCGCCGCGAACGAAGCGATCGATCTGACGCAGGGCCCGCTGCTGCGCGCGCGGTACTTCATCCTGTCCGAGAGCGAGAGCGTGCTGTTCTACATGCCCCACCACGCGATCTGGGACGGGTGGAGCTTCGACATCTTCCTCGACGAGCTCGCGCGCCACTACGCCGCGTTCACCACGGGAAAGACGCCCGAGGTACCCGCGCTGCCCATCAGCTACCAGGACTTCGCGGCCTGGCATCGCGACTGGCTGCAGGGCGCCGAGCTCGAGAGGCAGTCGGCCTATTGGCGAAAGCAGCTCGGCGGTGAGCTGATCGATCTCGAGTTCCCCACCGATCGCCCTCGCGGCGCGACCTTCAGCTACCGGGGCGCGACCGAACCCTTCAACCTGAGCAAGGAAGAGATCTCGGCGCTGACCGCCGTGGCGCGGCAATCGTCGGCCACGCTTTACATGGTGCTGCTCGCGTCGTTCAAGGCGCTGCTCCATCGCTACACCGGCCAGGAGGACCTGTTGGTCGGCACGCCCATTCGCGGTCGCAGCCAGCCCGAGGTCGAGAACCTGATCGGCTTCTTCGTGAACGCGCTGGTGCTCCGAACGAAACCCACCGCCGAGAAGAGCTTCCGCGAGTTCCTGGGCGAGGTGCGCACCACGGTGCTCGACGCCTTCAGCCACCAGGACATGCCGTTCGAGCTGCTCCTGCGCGAGCTCAACGTGCGCCGCGACATGAGCCGCACGCCGATTTACCAGGCGTTCTTCACCTTTCAGGACGTGTCGAACCGCGGCGCTGCGCTCGGTGACGTGCCCTACGGGCAGATTCACGTGCACGCGGCCGCCACCCAGACCGACCTCTCGTTCTGGGTGAAGGAGACGGGCAACGGCATGGTCGGCGGCATCGACTACGCGGTCGACCTGTTCGATCGCAGCACCATCGTGCGCATGCTCGATCACCTGCGCGTGATGTTGCGGGCGATCGTCGCCGACCCCTCGCAGACACTGGGACAGCTGCCCCTGCTCACCCGGGCCGAAGAAGAGGCGTTCACCGCGTGGAACGACACGGGCGTGGACTTCCCGCGCGAACTCGGAGCGCATCAGCTGTTCGAAGCCCAGGCGGCGCGAACACCCGACGCCGTGGCCCTGGTCTCGGGGAAAGAAACGCTCACCTACGCGCAACTCGAGGTGCGTGCCAATCGACTGGCAGCGTTGCTTCGGGCCGAAGGGGTCAAGCCCGGCGAGCTCGTCGGGCTGTGTCTCGAGCGCAACGCCGAGCTGATCGTCGGGTTCCTCGCGATCCTCAAGAGCGGAGCGGCGTACGTTCCGCTCGATCCGACGTTCCCCCGCGATCGCCTCGCCTTCATGGTGAGCGACTCGAAGATGTCGACGTTGATCACCACGACGTCGCTTCAGGGAGAACTCGAGCTGACGGCTCCGCGGCTGCTGCGCCTCGACACCGAGTCGGCGCGCCTGGCCGCGCAATCACCTGACGTGGTGGTCACGAGGCCTGGGCCCATCGCGTACGTGATCTACACCTCGGGCTCGACCGGCAAGCCCAAGGGCGTGCAGGTGCCTCACCTCGCGGTCGTGAACTTCCTCACCACGATGAAGTCCTCGCCGGGAATGAGCTCGCAAGACGCATTGCTCGCGGTCACCACGCTGAGCTTCGACATCGCGGTGCTCGAGCTGCAGCTGCCCCTGAGCGTGGGTGGCAAGGTGATCCTCGCCGACCGAGACGCGGTGGCTGATGGCGAGCAACTCGCGAAGCTCATCGAGGACCATGGCGTGACGGTGATGCAGGCGACTCCGGCGACCTGGCGGCTGCTGTTCGGTGCCGGCTTTTCGGGACGCCCGGGCTTTCGCGCGCTCGTCGGTGGAGAAGCCGTACCGCTCGACCTCGCGCAGCAGTTGCTCGCGAACGCGCCCGGCGGCGTGTGGAACATGTACGGCCCCACCGAGACCACCGTGTGGAGCACCCTCTACCGTTTCCCCCCGAACACCACCCAGGTGCTGATCGGCAAGCCCATCGGCAACACCACCACCTTCGTGCTCGATGGCCGGGGGCAGCAACAGCCCGTCGGCGTGCCGGGAGAACTCCTCATCGGCGGCGATGGCGTCACGCAGGGGTATCTGCATCGCCCCGAGCTGACGGCCGAGCGCTTCATCGACACTCCGCGCGGGCGCCTCTACCGCACCGGCGACGTCGCGCGGTTCCGGCCCGACGGAAACCTCGAGTACCAGCGCCGCAATGACAACCAGGTGAAGGTGCGTGGCTACCGCATCGAACTGGGCGAGATCGAGATCGCGCTGGGAGAACACGAAGCGATCAAACAAGCCGTGGTGATCGTGCGCGAGGACCAGCCAGGTGACGTGCGCCTGGTGGGCTACCTGCTCAACAAGCCCCGCGAGGAGGCGACCGAGAGCGAGCTGCGCAAGCACCTGCGCGTTCGGCTGCCCGACTACATGATCCCCCAGCACTTCGTGACGCTCGAGGCGCTCCCGTTGACCCCGAACGGGAAGATCGATCGCCGCGCCCTCCCGGCACCGACGGCCGTGGTGCGCGAGCTCGAAGACTTCGTGGCGCCCCGCTCCGAAGGAGAAAAGCTGGTCGCCGAGGTCTGGCGCAGCGCGCTGCAGCTCGAGAAGGTCTCCGTCCACGACAACTTCTTCAACCTCGGCGGGCACTCACTGCTTTCGCTGTCGGTGATCTCCCAGCTCGAGACGAAGACCGGCACCCGCTTGAGCCCCCGGGTGCTGCTGCTCAACACCCTCGAGCAGGTCGCCGCCGCCCTGCCGCAGCCGAAGCCCGGCCACGCGACCAGGGCTCCCCCTCCTCCCCCCGCACCGCGCGCAGACAGGGGCCTCGTCTCGAGCCTCGTCGGCAGCGTGCTGTCGCGCCTCAAGAAATCATGAATCCGAGCTTCTTCGGTCCACCCGGAGCTGAGCTGCTGGGCATTCACCAGGCGCCGCGGGCCGGCGCTCGCAGCCATGGGGTGGTGCTCTGCAACCCCGCGCCGCACGAGACCGCGCGCACGCACTGGGCCTTTCGAAAGCTCGCCGATCAGCTCGTGAAGGCCGGCTTCGACGTGCTGCGCTTCGACTATCGCGGCACGGGCGATTCCTCGGGCGACCTGGCCGACACCACTCCTGCGCTCTGGGCGGAGGACATTCAACGGGCGGCGCGCGAGCTGAAGGACGTCGCGGGCGTGCGGAAGATCTC
>JAYVNA010000618.1:0-3687 GCA_043758715.1 Archangium sp. | reverse complement strand
TCAGCAGCGTTGGTCGCAACCCACTGCATCAGGAATCAAGCGTGCCGGCGACCTGAAGTCGAAGCGTCGCAGCGGTGAGCGAGGCGTTGACGGAATCGTTGAACACGACCGCGTCGAGCACCACCGTCTCGCCGGCGTTCCACGCCGCTCGACGTGCGCTGAGCGCGACGTGCGCGGTGCGGTCTGCGAGCACGCGCACTGGGGCAACAGCCTGACTGACAAGCGTGGTGCCCGAAGTCGCTCGCACCTCAACCTGGTAGTCACCCGGTGCGAGCCCTGCGGCGCTGACCAACCTCATCAGCGTCGTCGTCGAGGAGCCAGCGAGCGGATTGTAGCTCTGCGCCGCGCCAAGCGCTGTCACGACAGCCCCCGTTCCGTCGAGGAGCCGCGCAGAAACCTCGATGAACGTTGGTGCGCCAGGGTTGGTGATTGCGATTGTCGCCGTCGTGCTACCGCTCGCGTTCAGCTCAGAGGCGCCCAGCGAGAGCGAGACGACCGGCAGCGCACCAGGCGTGGCGACGGCGAGCGGCGCTGCTGCACGGTTGTTCGTTCTATCCACGTCATTCGTCTCGAGTGCCGGGTCGACGGTCACCATGACGTTGTGCCCTGCCCCACTCAGACCTGTCGTCGATACGACGGCGAGTACGGTCTGAGAGCTTCCCACCCCGAGCGTGCCGGCGAGACGAATCTGCGGCAGCGCGACCAGTGTTCCGTCTGCTTTCGCGAGGGTCACCGCGACTGCCGGAGCGAGTACATCGCCTGGCCCCGCATTCCGCACCGTGACAATGGCAGTGACGGGGTCGCCGGGTTGAATGACCGCGGGTTGCAACTGCAAGGAGACCGAGAGGTCTGAGGCAGGATTGACCGCCCCCACCTGTGTACGAGTGACCGAAATCGTCTCTGAGCGCGGACTCGAGTTGCCCGAAGCGTCTCGCGCAATGACGTCGAAAACGTTGACGCCAAGGTCCAGTGCTGTCGCTGCGAATACGAAGTCACCGGCAAAGGTGCCCCGCTGCGGAGCGATGCCATTGTCAAACAGGTACTCGCTCGCGGTGAGATGGACGATGCGCCCGCTCCCAATCGGGCCAGAGGCAACGGCCGGACCGGTGGGCTCGGCGCGATACAACGTGCCGTTGGCCGTGAAGGAAAGGACCGATCCGTCCGGAGCCCACGAGAGATTCGACGGAATCGTCGATGCCGAAGCGGTCAACACGCGTTGTGCACCCGAGCTCAGGTCGAGCAGGCTCACGCTCCTGGCTGACCCATCCGTGTACGCAAGCCACCTGCCGGTCGAATCGAGCGCGGCACTGCTGAAGGATGACAACGCACCCGCTTCAGCCGAAACCCAAGTGGTGAAATCGAGCCTGAACGCTCTCGCCGAGCCGTCCGGTTGCGGGAGCAACGCGAGCAGAGTGCCGTCGGGACGCCAGAAAGACTGAGTAAAGCCGGGCGGCGAATCGCGCTCGATGCCGGTGGAAAGGGCGACAACGGTGATGAAGTTGTCGAAGTATTCTTTTTTGAAGGCGAGGTACCGCGAATCGGCTGAGAAGGAGGGGTTCAATTCCCCGCGTTCGATTGAGGTCGGCAAACCAGACAGCGTGCCCGTCGCGACCGCTGCGATGAGGACCGCAGACTTGCCGTTAGCCAATCGAGTGCCGCGTAGTGCAAGCCGGCTTCCATCGGGAGACCAGACGGGAGGCTGCGCCTCGATGGAATATCCCGCTGGGGTCGCAAACGAGACGAGCGCATGGCTCGAAAAGGTCTCGATGAACAACACCGGACGGCCCTGAGCGTCGGCTCGGAACCCTGCAAACTGCGCCCCGTTTGGCGAGACGCTCCCTGCGCTCGAGCCAGTCGCGACGCTCAACGGCGAGAGGATCAGGCGCGAAGGCGATGCCGCGACGGTCCCCCGGCTCAGCCCATTGCGGAACAACTCGACCGTCGACCCTCCTTCCGCCAATCCTCCGACATCGCGCGTGGGGACCGTTACCCCTCTCTGACAACGTGAGTGAGACAGCGACCCCGGAGGAATTTACTGTGCAGGGCGATGGAGTTGTCTCTCATGTGTCGGTCTATCAGTCGTAGTCGTCAAGTTGTGGTCGGTCGTCCCGCCGGAGCGAAGCGGAGGCGGCCCTGTGGGCCGGAGTTCCGATGATCACGCCCGTCCAGGAGGTCGAGGTGATCGGGAAGGCGAAGCGGAGGCGATTCACCGCGAAGGAGAAGCTGCGCATCCTGAAGCTCGCGGACGCTGCGACCGAGGTCGGTGGGGTTGGCGCGGTGCTTCGCCGAGAGGGGCTGTACTCGTCGCACCTCACGGAGTGGCGTCGGGCTCGGGCGGCCGGCGAGTTAGACGCGCTCACGCCCAAGAAGCGAGGTCGGAAGGCGCTCGACCCCAATCCGCTGGAGAAGGAGAACACCGAACTGAAGCGCGCGCTGGCGAAGGCGGAGCTGCGCGCGAAGCGGGCCGAGGCTCTGGTGGAGCTCCAAAAAAAAGTATCGGAGCTGTTGGGCATCCAGCTGCCGAAGCAGGACGAGACGCCGTGATGGACACCATCAAGACGATCGGTCCCGAGCTGAGCGTCGTGGCCGCATGCGCCGCGCTGGGGCTCGCGCGAGCGACCTACTACCGGGAGCTCAACCCCATGCATGGGCCCGCCGAGAAGAAGGCATCGCCCAGGGCGCTCCCCGAGGACGAACGTCGCGCAGTGCTCGAGGTGCTGCACGAGCCGCGCTTCGAGGATCTCGCGCCGGCCGAGGTGTACGCGACGCTGCTCGACGAGGGGCGCTACCTCTGCAGCGAGCGGACGATGTACCGCGTGCTCGAGGAGAACCAGGAGGTGCGCGAGCGCCGCGCGCAGCTGCGGCACCCGAAGTACGCCGCGCCCGAGTTGCTCGCCACGAAGCCCAACCAGCTCTGGAGCTGGGACATCACGAAGCTGCTGGGCCCAACGAAGTGGACGTACTTCTACCTGTACGTCGTCCTCGACGTGTTCAGCCGCTACGTCGTGGGCTGGCTGGTGGCCGACGCCGAGTCGTCGGCACTCGCCGAGAAGCTGATCAGCGAGGCGTGCGAGCGCCAGGGCATCGCCCCTGGTCAGCTCACCATCCACGCTGACCGGGGCTCGTCGATGAAGTCGAAGCCGGTCGCGATGCTGCTCGCCGATCTCGGCATCACCAAGACGCACTCGCGGCCCCACGTATCGAACGACAACCCCTACTCCGAGGCGCAGTTCAAGACACTCAAGTACCGCCCCGACTTCCCCGAGCGCTTCGGATGCATTGAGGACACGCGCGGCTTTCACGGTGATTTTTTTGGTTGGTACAACAACGAGCATCACCACACCGGGCTCGGGCTGTTGACGCCAGCCGACGTGCACTTCGGGCGCGCCGAAGAGCGACGCGCGGCACGAACGCTGGTGCTTGAGGCCGCGCACGTCGCTCATCCCGAGCGCTTCGTGCTCGGAACCCCAACCCCGCCAGCCCTGCCGACGGCGGCGTGGATCAACAAGCCCAAGTCGGAGAACGGGAGCGTGATCGCCCAAGCCTAAATGCAGCACACCGGTGTCTCATTCACGTTGACAGGTTCCGCGGCCCGGAGAAAGATCCGCACGGGACGCAGTGGGAATGGCCGGCCCGCGAGAGGGTCGTGCTCATGGATAATGTTTACAATCGGGAGGTTGCCCGCCC
>JAYVNA010000617.1:0-11364 GCA_043758715.1 Archangium sp. | reverse complement strand
AAACCCGGCGTCGTCACGCTCCGGGGTGATCGCGATGCTTTGGAATCGGTGATCGGCATGCGTCGGAATCAGTGATCGGCATCGTCGGAATACGCAGCTCGTGGAGCGGCGCGGGAATCGTGGGGCCGACGAGGGGCGGCGGACCGTCGCGCAGCTCTGCCCCCGTGAGCAGCGTGAAGCCCAGCGCGCCGAGCGCCTTCAGATCGTCTTGAGGGGTCACCTTCTTCCGGGCGAGCCCGAAGTCGATCACCTTCACCGCGCCCTGGTGAACGAAGACGCTCGAAGGACTGAGCGAGCCGTGAACGATCGCCCAGGCGTGCGAGGCCTCGAGCACCACCGCCACCTGATCGAGGACGTGCAGCGTTTCCTGTGGGGAGAGCCGGCGGCGCTGGTCGAGCGATTCGCCCTCGAGCCATTCCATCACCCGGTAGCGCCGGCCGTCGGGCAGCTCGCCAAACCCGAGCACCGTGGCGATGCCCGCGACCTTGATCGCGTTGGCCGCCTTCGCCGCCTCGTCATCACCGACGAGCTCAGCGCGGAGCACTTCGAGGGTGACGGGCTTGGCGCTCGCGAGCTGCTGGGCGCGATAGATCGTACCGAGCCGGCCTTCGGTGACGCGCACCTGCACTTCGAAGCCGCCGACCTGGGTGCCGATCAGCCGATCGACATAGGCCTGCGTCGAATCGGGAATGGGTTCGAAGGGAACGGACACGAGCGGGCGCAGCCTAAACGAAGAAAGGGGCCCAACCACGCCGTCTGGTTGTCAGCGGAGAAGTTCGGCGGGCACAGGCAGCTGCTTCTCCTGGTCGATGGAGCCGTTCCTGGGGTTGATGGTGTAGCGCTCGGGGTTGCCACTTCCGTCATTGGCTTGCGTGCCCTGGTGCAGGGTGCCGGCCCCCGTCTTGTTGAGCGAAACTCCGGTCTGAGCGCCGCCGAGGCGGTTTGGCCACGGGTCGAAGGTGAGCACGTGGTCCTTTTGAGCGCCCTCCTGGACATCGGCCATCGACGCCACGTCGAACTGCGCCACCCAGTGCTTTTTATTGTTGCCCACATCGCGCAGGTTGAGACGCATCTCAGGCGCCTCGACTCCGGCGTCCTTGTAAATGCCCATGGTGAGCCCCTGCAGCTCGCGCCCGCTCAGTCCGGGCCCCGGCGCGCCGGTGCGGGTTCGCACATCGAGCATCAGGGTCTGTGACAGCACCGAGATCTGCCGGGGCGACGCATCGCCGTCCTTGATGGCTTTGAGGTCCTTGCGCAGCTGCGCCGACGTCATGCCCATATTCCGCGCCCACCCGTCGAGCTTGCTGTCGTTCGCCTTCAGTTCGTGCCCCGCAAGCCCCGCCAACCCGCTGGGGTTGCGGAGGTAGGTGCCGGCGACGATGGCCTGGATGCCGCACGTCTGCGCGTCGATGCCGGTCTGCGAGTTGCCATCAATCTGCGTCAGCCGCGGCAGATTCGCGATGCGTTCAGTCTGGGTCGAACCGTAAAGACGCATCGGCAGATCGCGATCGATGCGCGCGGCCACCGCGGCCTCCGGCGAGGCGGCGTTGCCTGTGCCCGTGAGGTTGATGGCTGGACCTCCGGTGCCTCGCCCATCCATCCCATCGGAAAAGACGGCGGGCTTCGGCGCTGCAGGAGGAGGTGGCGGTGCGACGGGCTTGCTGGTCAACGACTCAGCCACGCTCCGCAAACTGCCCAACAACGCTCGACCCAGACTCTCGATGCCCATGGCGTACCCCCGGAAGCTGATGCTGAACCATTCTCGACGAGGGGGCCGCTGGGTTTCCTCTCACTGCGGGGGCGGTGGCTGATCGACCGATGCGACAGGGGGGGCCACTGTAGGTGCCGTCATGACCTGTTCAGAGGCGAGTCCGTTGACACGCAAGCCTCCAACGAAGAAAGGCCCCCGTTGCCGGGAGCCTCTCGTGTGCCCAAGAAGGGAGCCGAACTGGCTCGGCGCAGGTTTCTATCCGCGCCTCAGTGGCATGAGGCACCGCCGCTCGCGCTCGTATTGGGGCACTCCAAGGCAGGGTCGCCGCTCACCGCCTGGTTCTGGTACGTGACCCGACACGCCAGGGTGTCGCCAGTCGAATCGCCATCGATCCCGAGGGCCCAGAGGTCGCAGAACGACAGGCAGTTATTCAGCGAAGCGTACGTCTTCGGGGGTCCCGCGCAGACCATCTGCTCGACCCGGCAAAAGTCGGCGCACGTCACCGATATGCCCGCATCGACGGTTGAGCCGGCGTCCACGGTGCCCGCATCGACCCCTGCATCCTGACCGGCATCCGCAGCGCCGGCGTCATACTCGCCCGCGTCCACCGCACCTGCGTCCACCTCACCTGCGTCGACAGTGCCGGCGTCGCTGACCGATTCTGTCAACGAGCCGTGCACGCCCAGCGATTGGCAGTCCTCGGCGCCGATGAAGCGGTTCGACTGGCTTGGAAAACCACCCGTCTCGATGGGCGCGACCAGGTTGACGCGTGTGAAAACGAAGAGCCCCGCATCGTCTTCGGGCGACGACGCGCTGACCTCGTACCAGTACGCGAACTCCGCGGAGGGCTGGAGGCAGAGGGTCCTTCCCCAACCCGCGCCTCCGTCGAGCAACGTCAGCCCATACCGAAGGCCCTCGACCATCAGGCTGGCGTTCACGTCGCCGGCTTCCGCGCGCACGGCAAAACCGACCAGGCAACAAGCGCCGGCGTCGAGTTCGAAACCGTTGGCGTCGACCCCGTCTGTCCACTGCGTCGATCCATCGCTCTGCTCTGGTGACCCGGAGCCGCCCAGCGGTCGGCTGATGATGTCGGGCGCCACGGGCTTCTCGCACCCCAGCACGGTCAGCACCGTCAGCACTGCAGCGAAGCGCTTCATCGCATCACCTCGCGCGCTTCAGCTTCGGTGAGCACCGAGGTGAACTCGTTCAAGGCACCCGTCTCGTGCACATATTCCCAGCGCGCCTGCACCACGAGCGCCGCGCGGACGTTTGGCTGATTCGCGACGGCGCTGGCAGCGAGCATGCGAATGACGTGCTTCCTGGCCAGCGGCGACTTGAGCTTCGGCAAGTCGAGCAGCGCCTGGCGCACGAGCATCTCCTCGGCCGGCACCTGCGCGTCGAAGTGCTGGCTGCGAATGACGTCGTACAGCTTCGCCTTCACGAAGGGATGCGACTCGCGCGCGAGCCAGGCCACCTCTGCGTCGAGCACTGCGCGGGTCGGCATTCGACGAAAAATCGACGCAGCCGCGACGCGGGTCTCGACTCGCTCCGCGCGGGTCAGCGGCTCGGCCAGAGCGATCAGCTCAGGGTCGCCCAGGTTCCCGACGGCCTTGAGGGCAAGGCGCGCGCTCGAAGGGTGCAGAGGGCGGGAGAGCATTCGCTGAAGGGTCTCGACCACCACGCGCTTGATCGCCACCTCGCCTCGCAAGCCGCCCATGGTGGACAGCGCCAGCAACGACTCCCCTGGCAGAAAGCGATCGCCGCGCGTGCTCGCCGAGGACAACGCCTGCGAGTCGGTGGCGAGCTCCTGTGCGAAATCGACTCCGACGTCCGAGCGATCGAGGAGTGAGAACATCGCGCGCACGCGGTGCATCGGAGGTGCCCCCTGGTCGCGCTTGATCGCCAACAGCGCGTCGCGGGCTTCGACGACGCGCGCATTGCCGAGCGCAATGTAGAAGCTGACGTGCGCCTCATCGGTGCCCAGCTGATCGTTCCGAAGTCGATCGACCGCGGCCGCGACCGATTCCGGGTGCACTTCGAAGTAGGCCGAGAGATCGGGCCAGCGCTCGTGCAGCGGGCCCCCCTGGTCGACCAGCGCGGTGAAGTTCGAGAGCGCCTGATCGATCGTCAGCGGGTAGGCCGCTTCCTGGCGTCTTCGTTCCACGTGGGTCACCGGCCGCTGCGCATGAGCCTCAACCGCGATGCCTGGCAGCAGATCTTCCCACGTGTACCCTTCCGTACGGCGCTCGTCGGCCCGGAAGACGTCGCCCGCAGGTGCGACGGACGAGAGCGTGAGCGTCGAGCTGCTGCTGCTGCCGGCGGAACTCGTGACGTCGCGCCGATTCTCCAGGTTCTCGAACCACGGGCCCTTACCCACGGTGACGCGTTGACTCCCGGTGACTGCCGCGAAGGGCTCGAGCCCCTGCCAGAGCGTGTCGTAGCCCGCGAGCGTGCGCGTGGAGACGAGGGAACCATCGACCGTCTGGCGCTCAAATTCACCGCGCGCGATGCCCAGCCCGTCCTCGGCAGAGAACGGCGTCGCGCTCGACACCAGTCGCCACTGACCGTCCCACAGCAGCGACTGCTGGTTCCGGGCATCAGCGAGTTCAGCAGCCGACGCGCGCGCAAAACGAAGCACCTGACAGTCGGTTCCCACCTCGATGAGGAAGGGCCGCTCGAGCTTCTGGCTCGAACCGCGCTGCTGAATCGAAGTGAACTTGCCGAGCAACACCGCTTGATCGGCCCCCGCGGTCAGCACCTCGAACTCCAGACGCGAGCGCAGATCGAACGACGCCTCGACGGCCGCGGCCCCCGGCGTGATCGAGACCGGCGTGGTGCCGTGCGCGTGCAGCTCGTACGCAAACTGCGCGTTCTGCTCGAAGCGGCACTCTGTGCGCGCAGGCTCGATCAGACGCGCAGGCTCGGCCACGATCACCGGCAACGAAGGGGAAGTCGGGCGCTCTTGCGCCGGCCAGAACAACCAGGCCGAGACTCCGGCCGTACAGAGCCCCAGCAGACCGAGCACGCGCTTCACTGGAAGTCCTCCTTCAGAGGCACGTCATGTTCGACGATGTTCCCCGAACCGGACGGCAGGTCGATGCCCGAGAACGAGAAGAGGTTGTACGAGAAGCTGAACCACGGGCCGAACTTGACCGTCGCGTTGATCTCGGCGGCGAGCAGCTTCACCTCGTAGTCGAGCGAGAAGTGGAAGTTGCTCTGCGTGCCGGTGCGCCCGGCCTTATCCTTCAGATCGTGATGCACGTACGCGATTGACGGCGTGAGCTTCGCGCCGATGATCGACACCGAACCCTCGAGACAGACCCCGGCCTCTTCGGACGGCGTGCAGAAGGCCATCGAGATACCGGCCCCGAAAGAGAGCTCGATCTGAAACTTGAGCTCATGCGTCTGTGCGCTGGCCGTGTTCGTCATCACGCAGACCGACGAGTACTGCTGATCGAAGGTCTTCACCGCCAGAGAGCCGTCACTCATCAGCACCACTCCGCTGTTGGCCGGCTTGCTCGCGAAGATCGAACCCACGGCAGGAGTGGTGCCGTCGAAGCCGACGAACAGCGGATCGAACGAGAACCCCTGGAACGAAGTCGAGGTCGCAAAGTCCTCATCGTCTGACAGCCACCGCAAGTGAGACTGGTGTCCCTGGCTGCAGTCCGCGTTCCTCCACACGCTCATGCACTGGTTGTTGACGTACTCGTTGGCGACCTGCGCCCCGAGCCACAGGCCCGTGGTGCCAGTGAGGCGTTCGCGTACGCGGCGCGTCTCGGCGTCGGTCATCAGCCCGGCGAGGCGGCCACCTGCGTCGTAACAACGCTTGAGTGCCCCGGTGAGGCCTGCGCTCGGCTGTGGCTGATAGAGCTGAAGACAGTTCTCGTCGCCGGCCGCGCAGCCCACCGGAGTCTCGGGCTTGAACGTGTATTCGAGCGCTCCTTCGGCGCCGAAGCCGGCCGTGATGCTGATGATGAAGTCACCCTGCACCGGCCCGTAACGAACGGGCGTTTTGTACCCGTAGCCGATGCCCATGCCGTTGACGCCCACCGTCTTCTCGCTGCGGAAACGCGCACCGGGCCAGGTGGTCTTCATCGTCTTGATGATCTCGTCCCACGGCGGGGTGATCTTGAACGAGAGCTTGGTGTCGGGCCCCGTGACGGGCTCGTCCTCTTCTTCGTCCATCACCGAAAAGCCGAGCAGCTCGATGTCTTTGCTGACCGAAGCGCCCGTCGCTGTTCCACCGTCGAGGTGATTGGTGGCCGAGACCTCGGTCTTGAGCACCGTGCCGCCGAACATGCCGGTGCCTTCGACTCCGTTGGCGATCTGCGTCTTGCAGTCGCCGTCGACGCACACGCGCTCAGAGTCGTCGTCGAAGCTCTGCGCCATGCGCCCGTCACCCGCGGCCTGCGGCTGTGACTCAGCGAACGCGTCGCCCAGCGGCTCGAGCGGCGCGACCGAGTGGTCGACGCGAACCTCGAACACGGCCGACCTCACGCAGCCGTCCGAGACGACGTGGTAGGGGGCTTGCACCAGCACGCCACTGATCGCGGTCTCGCGGGTGCCGAACCGGAGGCAACTGCGCATGCGGAACTTTCGCCGGCCGCTCTCGGGGACAGCGATGGGCGAAGTAGCGTCGAGGAACTTCGCCCGGAGATCCTCGGTGATCGGAAACTTGGCGTTGATGGTGCGACCCGTGCTGGTGGCCTTGATCACCCGGGTGCGGCCGATGACCTCGTAGCCGAAGCCGCTGGGCTCCGGGGTGGGCTCGTCATTGGCGTCGAGCGGCATCAGGCTCGTCTCGACGAACGCGTAGTACCGCTCGCTCGTGGCGTTGGGGAAGATCACGCCCTGCCAGAAGCGGTCGCGATCGCCCGCGAGGAACCAGTCGACGTCGGCGCGAAGGAACCCTCGCGCAGCCCCCACGGTCTTGACCTTGAATTGCAGTGCCTTCGGGCGAACATCGGTCACCCCGGTCGTCGCGCGGCTGGGCTCGAGCACGTAGTAGTCGGCGAGCGAGTCGTCCTGCGGCTCGAGGGCCGAGTAGAGGGAGCGCAGCACGACGCGGCGCTGGTCGTAGAACGCGAACTGGTCGTGGCCCTTACCGCTGACGTCGTAGAAGAAGTCGACGGGGTTGGGCGCGCAGGTCGACTGCTTCGAAGCGAGCGACTCGTCGTCGTAGAGCGTGACGCGCCCTTCGAGGTCGTACGACGCTGCCAGGCGGGTACGCAGCGTCTTGGTCTTGCTCAGGTAGTCGATGAGCGTGAGCCCTCGCTTCCGCGCCTCGAACTTCTTGCTCTCGAGGATGGTGCCGAAGTCAGCGCAGTCGCGCGGGAGGACGAAGCGCTCGTCGAGCGCGATGGCGTAGGCGCCCGGCAGTTGGGAAATCGCGGCGCCGACTCCGTACTTCCGCATGTCCGCGGTGGTCACCCGGCAGCGGAACAGCGACTTCACCTTCGACGTGTCGGCGGCGTCGGCCACTTCGTCGAAGAGCCAGAACACCAGCGCTCCGTGCATGCCGGTGTTCGCTTCGCCAGTGGGCACCACGTACTGGACGCTCTGACGCATGCGGTAGGGAATGTCTGGGTAGATGACGCCCAACTTCCCCATGCCGGTGATGCCGGCGAGCCGGTCTCGGACCTGCTGGGGCAGACGCTCACTCCCGAGATAGACCGGTCCACCGCCGCGGCTCAGGCTGATGGGCGACCGCTCTTCCTGGAAGGCCTGCTCGCGGAAGGCCGCGACCGTCACCCGGGGGCTATGGCCGAGGAGGCCGGAGTTGTACGTGCCGTCGGTGCGAGCGTTGATCTGCCGGTACTCGATCGCGTGGGAGTCGTCGATGACGCACGCGAGATTGCCGTCACGCCTCGTGGCCCCGTGACACTGCGAGGGCACGCACGCGCTGACGTCGCTCCCGGGTGGCTTCGTCGGCGTCGGTTGGGGACAGGCGAGGTCGAAGTAGCAGTTGGTGCCCTTGAGGCAGGACTGAACCCCGCCCCCGTTGCCGTCGGCACACGCGAACTTGATGGAGACCTTCCCGGCGCACGCGCGCGTCGAGAACACGCATTCGGTGCGCCCTTCGCACGCGTCCATCACGGCGGGCGTCAGCTCGTCGTAACCGTCGCAGCTGCCGTAGCTGATGCTCATCAAGTTGACGGGCTCGGCCTGGCTGGCGAGGGTCACTGAGGCGTCGGGCGACTGGCTGAGCCACTCGGACGAGCCGGTGCGCGGGAAGCGCGAGAAGTTCCACGCCACCTGCCCTGCGGGGCATTGCAGCGTGTTCACCTCTTGAGAGATCGACGACGTTTGCGGCTGGTTGTCACAGGCCGCGAAACAGAGAGCAGCGATACAGAGCGCGCGATTCATGGGTAGACACACCTCAAGACGAAGCAACCGTTTCCATTCGAGCTCGAGCCGTCCCCCGTGCCCGATGGGCACAGGGAGTAATCGCCCCCCGAAGTTCCTGAAGGTGTCGAGCCCGTCCCGGGAAAGTTGGCGAAGCCAAAAGGCGGTGCGCCGAACGCGCCTGGGTCGCCGGGGCTGAACGAAGACCCTGCCAGTCCGCCGGTCGAGCCAGCGCCGCCTCCTCCGGCCTTCGAGCTCGCTGTCGCTGAACCACCAGCTCGACCCGAACCGCTCCCAGCGCCTGTGCCGCCTGCGGGCACGCCGTTGAAGCCAGCACCCGCACCGCTCCCGCCGGGCACGACGAAGTTCATCGAGTTGGCCCCCGTGAGCTGCACGCTCGAGAGTCCACCGCCACCTCCACCGCGATCGCCGGTGACGAGCCCGTCGCCCTGCCCTCCATTCGCGGCGACCCCGAAGTATGAGCCGACGCTGCTCTGCGAAGTGGTGCTGCCGGCTGGACTGCCCACGCTGCCGACCCACATCGTGAAGACATCACCTGCCGCCACGGTCACTGTGCCCGCGACGTAGCCACCCGCCCCGCCCTGGGTGGGGGCGCTCATCCCCATGCCGAGCGAGGTCGCGCCTGAGCCACCGGCTGCGCCCCATGCCCGCACCGCTACGGAGAGGCACGACGTTGGGACGGTGAAGGTCCCCGAGGAAGCCACGCCGTTCGAAGTCGGCGTGCTCACCACCGTGCGCACCGCGCCACAGCGGCCCGCGCCAGCGCAGTTCCCCGGAGTCGTCGCACACCAGCAGTCGCGAGCGGCGCAGTCAGTATCGGCCGAGCAGGTCGCGCCGAGGGCCGCTCCCGAGCCGGCGTCGACGACGCCTGCATCGATGCCAGCGTCCACACCCGCGTCGACACCCGCGTCAGCGACGATCACGCCTCCGTCTGGATCGAGCTCGTCGCAGCGGCACCCGAAGGTCACCACCTCCTGTCCCGATGCGGGGAACTGCCGCGAGCCGGCGTCGAGGACGGTGCACGCTTCCCGGAAATTTCGCCGCTGCCCGTTGAGCAGCCGCAGCAAGCGCACTTGCGGCCCGGAGACCGACACGTCGTAGGCCCGCTGGCCCGGCGGCGCGTAGGGGATGGTCGTCAAGTAGACCGGAGTCCGCGCGGTGTAGAGGTAGGCGCCCGTGAGCCGCGCGCCGTTGACGCCCGTGACGCCGATCTCCGGCGAGAGGCCGTCGAGGAACGAGCCCGAGATGACCACCGGGCACGCGTCACCGTTGGTGACGTAGTTGAGGGGCGCCGAGCTGAGCGCGCAGTTCAGGGTGTTCTGCTGATTGCCGACGCCTGCGTCGCCGAGACGATTCCACTCCCACATTCCCGCGCTGGTTTCACGGGCCAGCGCGCAACGGGCGTCATCACTGGCCGCGTTCTGCGGTGCGACCCAGAATCGCTCGAGGGCGCTGATGGGCCAGGTGAAGCTGGCCGAGCGTCCCACCAACTGGTCGGTCTTGAAGGCGCCGTCGATGAGGCTGTTGACGGTCGCCTTCTTTGCGAGCGGAAGCCCCTGCACCAGCAACGTGTGCATTCCGGGCGAGACGCAGACGTTGGTCAGACAGCGCGCGCTCGTCACGCAGTTCTGAGAGCCGGTGCACGCCTTCCCCGAACCGCACGGGCAGCCGCTGACGCCACAGTCCACGTCAGTCTCGCCGCCGTTCTTCTTGCTGTCGGAGCACGTCGGCGTCAGGCACCGTCCGCCCAGGCAGTTGCCGTTGTCACAGTCGGCGTCGGCAGTGCAGACGCGAGCGAGCCCGCACTTACCGGTGCCGACGTGTTTGTCGGCCATCCCGCACGCTGCGCCGCAGTCGATGTCGCTCTCGTCCATGTCCTTCTTGTTGTTGAGGCAGGTCTCGAAGTTGACGCTGGTGTCGACGGTGGTGCCGCCCGTCGAAGGCTGAACGCCGACCTTCACGTCGTTGCCCGTGGTGGTCGCCGTCGCGGTCGTCGAACGCATGCCGCCGTCCGCCCCCGCCTGGCCCTCGCTCACGGTGACTGTCACCGTGGTACCGCTCGGCGCGTCATCGACTCCGACCCTGATGTCGTCGGGGTTCGACGCGTCGACGGTGATCGACTTCGAAGCGTCGCTCACGGTGACGGTGATGGTGCGCGTGCCACCGTCGGCGCCCGGCACCGTGGTGGTGATGGTCAGCGGCCCGTCTTGACCGGAGTTGTAGGTAACCGTCTTGGCCGAAGTGTCGACGACCATCAGATCGGGAGAGCCAGTGACCTGGGCTCCCGAGACGCTCACTGAGACGCCGCCGCCGCTGACGTTGACGGTCGCCGGCTGCGTCGCTCCCGGGTTACCAGTCAGCTTCACCGTCTGCGCGCCGGTGCCGGCGTCTGCGTTGAGGCTGACCGAGATGATCTCCGAGGGCAGCCCGCAGCAGGCGTTGGCTGAAGCGGGTCGTACGTGGCCGCCCTGCTCGAGCAGCGCACCGTCACGGAAGCCGATGGTCGCGCCTTCACCCTCGATCAGCAGCGTGGCCTGCGACGCCACGAACGCGAGCGGTGCATCGGCAGCGAAGGGCGCCGGCAGCACACCCGTGCGCTGAGTGACCGGAGAGAACCACAAGAGGTTGCCGTTGGCGGCGTTGCCCACATACGAGCGCGGCAACAAGGGGTCGACACCTCCCTCGTAGCGCCAGGTGTTGGCGGTGGTGTCGATCTCCAGGCGCTGTTCTGCCTGCGGCATGTTGCTGTCGTAGACGCGCAGATAATACAGCCCGTCGCGATCGCCCTTGAAGTAGCCGAAGGGCACCAGCCCATGACCGGCCTTGAAGGTGTTCTCGTCACGAATGGCGACGAGCAGTCGAAAGGCTTCCGCGTTCCCCGGCTTGAGCGCCTTGGCGAGAAAGGGCATCACGTCTTTCGCCGCGAAGCCCTCATCGTGCGCGTGCACCGACTCGATGCTCTGCGTCGCCGCCCAGTAGGCGAGCTCGTCGGCGAGGGCATCGTTGATCGCCAGCCCGCTCGCTCGCTCGGCGCCGAAGTCAGAAGGCGACACCCGACCCAGGTGCATCAACTGCGCGAGCACGGAGAGGCCTTCGCTGTGGCCATAGAGCAGCGTCTCGTTCACCTGGGAGACCCACGCGATGGCCTGCGGTCGGCCTTCGCAGGGGCCTTCCCCATTGAGACAGACGGCTTCGCGGCCGAACATGCGGGCGGCGAGCGAGAGCGTCATGTGCCCGCCCTTCTCGTCGGTGCCGAAGTTGACGAAGGTGAAGGCTTCGCGCTCGAA
>JAYVNA010000616.1:0-3702 GCA_043758715.1 Archangium sp. | reverse complement strand
GTGGTGGTGGTTACACCGTGCCGCCTCCGAACACCGGCAATGGCAATGGCGGCAACAACGGCTACGGCAACGCGCCGCCGCCCCCGGGCAACCGTCCTCCTTCGTACGTGCCGGCCAACGGCGGCAACAACACCTACGTGCCTCCGCCCGCGCCGCCCCCGAGCAACACCTACGTTCCGGTGAACCCGGGCAACCAGGGCAACAACACGTATCAGCCGGCCCCGCCCCCGCGTTCCAACCCCTACGTGCCGGTCAACCCGAGCTCGAACAACACCTACGTGCCGCCCCCCGCGAACACGAACCCCGGCAACCCGTACAACCCGCAGCCGCAGATTCCTCCGCGCCCGTATTACCCGGAGCCGCGGCGTGACCTGCCGTACACGGTCAACCCGCAGCTGCCGCCGACCAACGCCCCGCCTCCGCCGCGTCGCAATTCGCCGCAGCCGATGCCCGGTCCCTCGAATCCTGGCCCCTCGGCGCCGGCCCCCGGTGGTCGCCCGCCGCCGCCGCCTCCGCCTCCGCCCCGCTGAGGCGCTCAAAGCCCTGAAGCACCCGAAGCGTCGATTCCTCACGGAGTCGGCGCTTTTGGTTTCAATCGAGCCTGCTACGGTCCCCCGCTTCGGTGAAGGCAAGCCCGAGGGGGCCATTCGTGAATCGTTTCGTCAAGCTGTGTGCGCTGTGCGCCGCGGGCGTCGCCCAGGCTTCTGGTTTCTATCTCGGTGACAACGGCGCGAAGGCGATGCTCCAGGGCGGCGCGTTCGCAGCGCAGGCCGACGACGCCACCGCGATGCAGCACAACCCCGCCGGCCTCGCGGCACAGCCGGGTCTTTCCTTCCTGGGAGACCTGCAGCTCATTCGCCACGACGTCACCTTCCTGCGCCAGGACCCCGGCTTCGACCCCGCGAACCCGTCGACGCTGATCAACACCGTCCACAACAACCCGGCGCCGTTTCTGCTGCCGTTCTTCGCCGCGACCTACGGCTTCCCCATCGCGGGCCGCAACTTCACCATCGGCGTGGGGCTCTTCGCGCCGCCCTCGCAGGGCAAGTACGACTACCCGAGCCCCAGCTACGTGAAGAACGAGATGGGCACCTTCGTGGAGTCGCCGCGTCGCTCGGCGCCGCAGCGGTATGCGCTGATCAGCAACGACATCATCATCGCGTACCCGACGCTCTCGCTCGCGTATGACATTCACCCGATGTTTCAGGTCGGCGTCTCGGCGCAGCTGACGGTCGCGAACTTCTCGCAGTCGCAGATGATGTACGGCGGCGACGCGCTCAACGACAACCCGCAGGAGCAGCTGAAGGAAAACCCCAATTACGACGCGTTGGTCGCGATCAACCTGCCGGGGCGCGTCGGCTTCACCGGCATTCTGGGGTTGATGTTCCGCCCGACGAGCTGGCTCTCGTTCGGCGCCTCGGTGCGGCCGCCGATTCCTTTCAAGTCGCGCGGGAAGATCACGGTCGATCTGCCGAAGTTCTTCACCGACGCGGGCGCGACGGTGGTGGGCGCCGGTGGCGGCTCGTGCGCGACGGCTGATCAGACCACCCAGACCAACTGCGAAGCCGAGCTGGTGATGACGCTGCCGCTCGAGCTCAAGTTCGGCGCGCGGGTCCTCCCGGTGGAGAACCTCGGGATCAACCTCGACTTCATCTACCAGGGCTGGAACTCGATTGATCAGCTGCTGCTGACGCCGCAGAACGTGGCGCTCAAGGCGAACCCCGGCGCAGAGCCGACCCCCATTCCGGCGTTCGCGGTGCAGAAGCAGTGGCTGCCGACGTGGAGCGTTCGCATCGGCGGTACGTACCGCATCTTCAAGTACCTCTCGGCGAGCCTGGGTGCGATGTACGAGACGGGCGCGGCGCCGACGAGGACGTACTCGGTCGACTGGACTCACCCGACGCGGTTCATCTTCACCGGGGGGTTCACGGGTCACCTGGGGCCGGTCGATCTGATCGCCGGCGCGATCTTCACGCCGACTGTCACCACCGTGGTCGAAGACAGCATCGTGGTGCGCGGCCAGACCAACCCGGCCATCACGCCCGGCGCGGTGGGCAACGGCATCTACACCTCGGGTGCCTGGGGCCTGAACTTCGGCGTGCGCGCGCACTTCGGCGCCGCACGTGAGGCGGCAAAGCCGTTGATGGGGTCGGCTCCCGCGGCGGATGCTCCCGCCGCGCAGTGACCTTTTAGCCCCTCACCCCGACCCTCTCCCCCGCTGGGGAGAGGGAGACGGGTTACGCCGGCTCGCGGTAGCGCAAGGTGATCACGCTCAGCTCAGGATCAGAGTTGATGCGTGGCATGCGCGTGCCCTTGCCGAACCCCATGCCGCGGTTCACGTAGAGCTGGTTGCCCCGCACCGTGTACCCGCCGCGAAACCACGGCTGGCCGGCCGCCTTGTAGATCCCCTTCGTCAGCGCGGGCACGTTCCACTGGCCCCCGTGCGTATGGCCTGAGAGGCACAGCACGTCTTCCCACGCGGGCAGGTTTTTCGCGCACGAAGGGGTGTGCGTGAGCACGAGCCGCGAGGCCTTCCCGGCACCTCGATACGCCTTCTCGACGTCGTCGTTGCGCGTGGTGCTGTCGTCGATGCCGATGACGTGAAAGTCGACTCCCCGAAGTCGCAGCGAGGTGTTCTCGTTTTCGAGCACGTTGACGCCGATGCGCTCGAGACCATCGTGGAGCACGCCGGCGCCGCTCCAGTGATCGTGATTGCCGAGCACCGCCACCCGCGGCGCGTTGAGCGGCTCGAGGAGCTGCGGCACGCGGGAGAGCGGGTCGCGTTTGTTCGTCACGAAGTCACCCGTGAGCACGACCAGGTCAGGCTTGAGGTCGTTGGCTTCGCGGACCGCAGAGATGATGCGGCCATCGGGCACGCCACTGCCGATGTGTAGATCAGACAACTGCACGATGCGCAGACCGTCGTGCGCGGGGTCCAGGCTGGTGAGGAAGACCTCGACCTCGTTGACCTCGTAGTACTCCGAGTCGATGAGCTTGCGATGCGCGCTCGCGGTCATCGGCGCGAGGGCCGAGGCGGCGAGGGCCTGAAGAATGCGGCGGCGAGTCAGACGGGTCATGGCACCTGCTGGCTGGGGGGAAGACGACGCCGGAGAAGAGACCGGGAAGCCCGGTGGCAGCAACCCCACCTGCCCAACACGTCTGGTCCGATCGCATTCCTCCGATCGGGCAGCGCTCAGCGCGGTCCCGCGTCGTTTCGCCAGCTTTCAAAACGTTTCTGAATCGCGGCGCGCTCGTGCGAGGGCAGGCGCCCCACCTTTCCTTCCACGAAGCGCAGCGCTTCTTCCGCGTCTTCGTCCTCTGGGTCGTCCAACAACGCGAGCTCGAGGTGTTCACGCGCTTCTTCGAAACGCCCGAGCCGCTGCAACGAAACGCCGAGCAGTGTCTGGCCGAGCGGAACCAGGGGCTCCATCGTGGTGGCGCGCTGGAGCTCGATCACCGCTTCTTCAGTGAGGTTGTTGGTAGCGAGCCAGTGGCCGAAGCCCGCCAGCGACGAGGCCGTCGGGGTCGGGCCGAGCCACTGGCGATAAACCTGGGTGGCCTCGTCGATGCGATCTTCCTCGTCGAGGAGTTGGATGAGCGCCTCCGCCGTACTCCGCTCATTGCTCTTCGCGAGCTGGTCGCGGAGCAGCTGTTCGCGGCCGGCCAGCTTCAGGCTGCGCGCGCGCCGATGTTCCTCGAAGA
>JAYVNA010000615.1:0-3703 GCA_043758715.1 Archangium sp. | reverse complement strand
GGCCAAAGAGCGCGGCTTGCTGATCACCGGCCATACCCGACACCGGAATGCCGTCGGGCAACGACTTCATGCCGCGCGTCATGCCGTACACCTCGGCGCTCGCCCCGATGCGCGGGAGCACCGAGCGCGGCACGTCGAGCATCGAGAGCATCGCCTCGTCCCACTCGAGCGACTGCAGGCCCATCAACATGGTGCGGCTGGCGTTGGAGACGTCGGTCACGTGCGAGCCGTGGCCGGTCATCTTGTAGACGAGCCAGGTGTCGATGGTGCCGAACGCGAGATCGCCCGCTTCGGCCTTTCTGCGGGCGTCCTTCACGGAATCGAGCAGCCACTTCACCTTGGTGCCGGAGAAGTACGGGTCGAGCACGAGCCCGGTGGTCTCCTTCACCTTCGCTTCGTGGCCGTGGGCCTTGAGCTCACCGCACAGCGCGCTGGTGCGGCGGTCTTGCCAGACGATCGCCTTGTGCAGCGGCTTGCCGGTGCCGCGGTGCCACAGGCCGGTGGTCTCGCGCTGGTTGGTGATGCCGATGGCGGCGAGCTCGGTGCCCTTGATGCCCGCGGTGCGCAGCGCCTTGGCGATGCACCACTCGGTCGATTCCCAGATCTCGGTCAGATCGTGTTCGACCCAACCCGGCTTCGGGAAGAACTGCGTGAATTCCTTCTGGCCCGCGCCGCAGACGCGCAGCTTCGCGTCGAGCACGGTGGCGCGGCTGCTGGTGGTGCCCTGATCGACCGACAAGACGTAGCGACGGGTGGCCATGAGTCTCTCCCTCGAAAGAAGGTGCGCACGCTATTCCGCGCGGGGAACGGGGGCTTCACGAAAACGTCCGCCGCACCTGATCACTGGACCACGAGAGGGTGTCTGAGTACGGCACCCCGATGCTCCGAGCTTCAGTGCTGTGCGTAGCGGTGTTCCTCGTCAGTGGCTGCAGCCCTCCCGCGAAGAAGTGCGATCCGTCGAGCTGCACGGGCTGCTGCTCGGCGAGTGGTGCTTGTGAGTTCGGCGCGACCGCCAACGCGTGTGGCGTGGGTGGCCTCGCCTGCGTCAGCTGCTCTGCGAGTTCGATCTGCGCCACGGGCCAGTGCATTCCGCAGTCCTCCGCTGGGGGAGGTTCGGGCGGAGGCGGCGGCAGCGCGACGGGTGGTGGCAGCGCGACGGGTGGCGGAAGTGCGACGGGTGGCGGAAGTGCGACGGGTGGCGGAAGAGCGACGGGTGGCGGAAGTGCGACGGGCGGCGGCACTGCAACGGGCGGCGGAAGTGCGACGGGCGGCGGAAGTGCGACGGGCGGCGGCAACGCGACGGGCGGCGGAAGTGCGACGGGTGGCGGCAGCGCGACGGGCGGCGGCAGCGCGACGGGCGGCGGCAGCGCAACGGGCGGTGGCACGGCGACGGGCGGAGGCGGAGGCGTGGTGGCCTACGACTGCACGAACCTCGCGTCGCTCCCTGATCACGTGGGCTGCGAGTTCTACGGCGTGACGATGGACAACGAAGTGTCCTCTGGTTTCCGAGGCGGCATCACCAATGGAACGCAGGGCACGACGATCTCTGGCTTCGGCTTCCGCGTGCTCGCGACTCCGGGTGCACCGCTCACCTTCAACGTGTTTCGGTTGCTCAATGGCGTCAACGATCTCGCCGCGACAGTCTCGATCGGAGGCGACGCCAGCGAAGACGTCTTCGTTCCGTGGCAATCCATCGGCGCGACCAGCACGGCGAGCTTCGGTGCCGGTTGGACCGGCCAGAAGTCGTACGCGTGGCGCATCACCGCGAGCCGTCCGGTGAGCGTGCAGCAGATGAACCCGCTGCGCCCGGAGCTGCGCGGCACCCTGAGCTGCACGTCGGACTCGAACTGCACCGTGCCGAACGTCTGCCTGACGAGCCTGCCGCGGGTGTGCGGCGAGCCGAACTACTCGCAGGACGGCACGCTGCTGATCCCTCGGCACAAGCTGGGGAACTCGTACATCGCGACCGTCACCGAAAACGCGGCGTTCACGACGTCCGCCGATGCCGGTGTCGCTCCCACGGGTGAACTCAACAGCGAGCTCACCATCGTCGCCACCACGGCCAACACCACGGTGGCCGTGCGCGCCTCGACCCAGCTGCGGGGTGGCGGGAGCATCGCGCAGGTCGATGCCGGTCAGACGATGACGTACCAGCTCAACGCCAGCGACGTGCTCCAGCTGTCGAGCATGCACACGGCACGCCCGTACGTGGAGTGCGTGAGCAACCCGAATGACATGACCACAGCCTGCACGGTGAGCGGGGTCTGTCAGAAGATCTGCCGCGAGGCGAACGACCTCTCGGCCACGGTGGTGACCGCTGATCAGCCCATCGCGGTGTTCGTCGGTTCGCCCTGCGCCATCAAGCCGCAGAACGTGGCCGCGTGCGATCACCTGGAAGAACAGCTCGCGCCGGTAAACACCCTGGGGCGCACTCACCTGCTGACGCCTGCCGCCGGCGTGCGCTCAACCAGCGGAACGCTGCTGCCGGGCGCGCCGCAGTACTTCAAGGTCACGGCGGTGTGCGGAGCGTCACAGTGTCCCGCAGGCACGCGCTTGACCTTCAGCACCACGCCGGCCCTCGCCAACGTGACGATTCCCAACCGCTGCAGCTCGGGCTTTTTGAGCACCAACGACTGCGATCTCCCGGGCGGCGCATCGATGGAGTTCTCGACCACCACCGCGCTGGCGATGACCTCGAACCAGCCGGTGCAGGTGATGCACTTCATTCCCGGGCAGCAGGCGAGCGGCACCACGGCCGCCACGGGAGATCCCTCGATGGCGCTGGTGACACCTCTCGAGCAGTGGACGCGAGTGCCCTGGTTCACCACCATCAGCGGGCACCGCGATGCGTACGTACGCCTCGCGTGGGACTCGGCGACGGTGACGGGCGTGTCGGTCGATGGCGTCGCGGTGACGCCGGTGACGGTCGCGAGCTCGATGCTGGTGTTCGCGAACGTGTCCGTCGCCCCCGGCTCGCACGTCGTCTCGACCACTCCCGCGGGTCAGCCGGTGGGTGTCGAGCTCTATGGGTACACGAGCTTTTCGTCCTACGCGACGATGGGCCCGCGCGACTTCCGCGTGATCGCCCCGACGCTGATTCCCTGATGAGGATTCTCACGAGCTGGATCGCCCTGCTGGCGTCGGGTTGCGTCACGGCCGCGCAGCCCGATGCAGGCCCGAACTTCGATGCACCCGGGCCGTATGCGGTGGGCTCGCAGCAGCTGACCATCACCGACCACGACGCCGGCCGGACGCTCACCGTCGAGCTCTGGTACCCGGCAGCAGAGTCCGTACGTGCTGAGGCGCTGGCTGGCTTTCCGCTCGAAGCGTTCGAGGTCGAGCCCCGGCGCACGCAGCTCGCCGGGTGGATCGCGCAGGCCCCTGCGCTGTGCACTCCGCGGCTGGCTCACTCGGCACGGAACGCCGCTCCCGCTGCGGGAGGGCCGTGGCCCGTGCTGCTGATGTCGCACTGCACCGAGTGCTTTCGTTTCAGCATGCATTCGCTCGCTGAGCGGCTGGCGAGTTACGGCTTCGTCGTGGCCGCGCCTGATCACCTGGGCAACACGCGCTTCGACGCCACCGCCCCGCTCACCAACGCCTTCCTCGCGGTCCGCGCGGGCGATCTTTCCAGCGTGCTCGACGCCCTGCTGAACGAAAGCGCTTCGGAGATCCCCGCGGCTTTGCGTGGTCAGCTCGATCCAGC
>JAYVNA010000614.1:0-11380 GCA_043758715.1 Archangium sp. | reverse complement strand
TCGACGCTGACGCCGAAGAAGACGAGGAATGGGTGGTCGAGCTGTCGGTGCCGTGGAAGGTGCTGGCCCCGGGTGGCAGGCCCTCGCAGCTGCCGTTGAACTTCAGCCGGCTCGAGACGCTCGAAGGTGAGCGGCTCAGAGAAGTCTGGAGCCGCGGCTGCGGTGCGCTCGCGCTGGAATGAGCAACCTTCTCGCGCAGAGAAGTGAGGCGCCGTGCCCATGACGCGCCGCGCAGCCTGAATTCCCTCGACCGAATGACCTCGGTGGCCCATGCCCACGGCATGGCCACTTCATTCACGCCGATGTCCAAGAAGGTCCGGAAAGAAGACGCCCTCGAGTACCACTCGCAGGGTCGCCCCGGCAAAATCGAGGTCATCCCCACCAAGCCGACGGCCACCGCGCGTGATCTCGCGCTGGCGTACACGCCGGGGGTCGCCGAGCCCTGCCTCGAGATCGCGAGAGATCCTGATCTCTCGTACAAGTACACGGCGCGCGGAAATCTCGTGGGCGTGGTGAGCAACGGCACCGCGGTGCTCGGCCTGGGTGACATCGGCCCCTACGCCGGCAAGCCGGTGATGGAAGGCAAGGGCGTGCTCTTCAAGAAGTTCGCCGACATCGACGTGTTCGACATCAACGTCGACGCCAAAGAGGTCGATGCGTTCTGCGCGGTGGTCAAGGCGCTCGAGCCCACCTTCGGCGGCATCAACCTCGAAGACATCAAGGCTCCGGAGTGCTTCATCATCGAGAAGCGTCTGCAGGAGCAGATGAACATTCCCGTGTTTCACGATGATCAGCACGGCACCGCCATCATCTCGGGCGCCGCGCTGCTCAACGCCGTCGAGCTCGCGGGCAAGAAGCTCGAGGCCGTGCGCGTGGTGGTGTCGGGCGCGGGCGCGGCGGCGATCGCCTGCATCAATTTCTGGATCCGCCTGGGCGTGAAGCTCGAGCACGTGTTGATGGTCGACACCAAGGGCGTGCTCTACGAAGGGCGCGGCGAAGGCGGCATGAACGAGTGGAAGAAGCCGTTCGTGCGCGAGACCAGCGCGCGCACCCTCGCTGACGCGTTGATCAACGCCGACGTGTTCCTCGGCGCGTCGGTCAAGGGCCTCGTCACGCCCCAGATGCTGATGCCGATGGCGAAGAACCCCATCATCTTCGCGCTCGCGAACCCGGACCCCGAGATCGACTACCACGACGCCAGGGCCGCTCGCCCCGACGCCATCGTGGCCACCGGCCGCAGCGACTTCCCCAACCAGGTGAACAACGTCCTCGGCTTCCCCTTCATCTTCCGCGGGGCGCTCGACGTGCGTGCCCGGCGCATCAACGAAGACATGAAGCTGGCGGCCGCGCGCGCGTTGGCGGCGCTGGCCCGCGAAGACGTGCCCGACGCGGTCAGCCACGCCTACGGTGGCGAGCGCTTCACGTACGGCCCCGACTACATCATTCCCAAGCCGTTCGATTCGCGCGTGCTGATGTGGGTCGCGCCCGCGGTCGCCAAGGCGGCGATGGACACCGGGGTGGCGCGCGTGCCGGTCGACATGGCCGAGTACCGCGAGCGCCTGCACCGGATGCAGTCACGCAGCTACCAGGTGATGTCGTCGGTGTTCGCGCGCGCCAAGGCCAAACCGCGGCGCATCGCGTTCAATGACGGCGAACACCCGCGCGTGCTGCAGGCCGCCCGCATCTTGAAGGAAGAGGGGCTGTGCGAGCCGGTGCTGCTCGGCAACGCCGAAGCGATCGCCCGCGGCATCGTGGCGACCCGGCTCGAAGACGAGCTCAAGGGCATCACCATCATCGACCCCACGAAGGACACGAACCTCGAGCGGTACACGAAGGAATACCTCGCGCTCAAACAACGCCACGGCATCAGCGCCGAGCAGGCGGTGGTGAACATGGCGCGCCGCAATTACTTCGGCTCGATGCTGGTCAGAGACGGCGCAGTCGATGGCTTCGTCAACGGCCTCACCCAGAGCTACCCCGAGGCGGTCAGGCCGTTGCTCGAGGTGATCGGCACCCGCGAAGGCCGGCGCGCGGGCGGCGTGTACATCATGGTGCAGCGCAACGAGTTCAAGTTCTTCGCGGACTGCACGATGAACCCGGTGCCGTCTCCGGAGTACCTGGCCGACATCGCCATCGCCACCGCGGATCTCGCGCGCAGCTTCGACGTCACGCCGCGGATCGCGTTCCTCTCGTACTCGAACTTCGGGAGCGCCTCGGGTGGCCCGTCACCCAAGCGCATGCGTGACGCGATGGAGTTGGCGCACGCGCGCAGGCCTGAGCTCGAGATGGATGGCGAGATGCAGGTCGACACCGCGTTGGTGGAAGAGGAGCGCCGCAGCCGGGCGCCGTTCTGCCGGCTCACCGGGGATGCGAACGTGTTGATCTTCCCGTCGCTCGACGCGGCGAACACGGCGTACAAAGTGTTGTGGCGCTTCGGCGGGGCCGAGGTGATTGGCCCGCTGCTGTTGGGAATGAACCAGGCCGTCAACGTGCTGCAGAACAACGCTTCGGTGCAGGACATCGTCAATCTGGCGGCGGTCACCGCGGTGCGATCACAGGGCGGCGAGTTCCTGTTCTGATTTTTGTTCCCTCTCCCCCGCGGGGGAGAGGGTCAGGGTGAGGGGAAGACAGCCGCTTCAGCGGCAGTGGCCGCTGGTGCAGTTGCCCGAGGTGCAGTCACCCGAGACGACGCAGGCCGAGCCGAACGAGTTGCCGCTGCAGACACCGCTCGTGCAGTTGCGCGAGTCGCAGTCGCCCGAGACGACACAGGCTGAACCGACGGTGCGGTTGCGGCAGCAGCCCTGGGTGCAGTTGCCCGACGTGCAGTCACCGGAAACCACGCACGCAGCGCCGGCGCTGTTGGTGCGGCAATACCCCCCGGTGCAGTTGCCCGAGCTGCAGTCGCCCGAGACGACGCACGCCGCTCCGTGCGCGTCATTGCAGGTGCTGCTGCTGCAGGTGCCGTCCTTCGACGCGTCGCGGGTGCACTGCGAGGCGTCGTGCGTCGAGTTGGCGCCCCTCTGAATGCAGGTGTTGGGGCACATGATGTCGGTGGGGCTGCACGCCGAGAGGCACGCACCCACGTCGAAGCCTGCGCAGGCATCGAAGGCGGCTTTGGTGGCGCAGCCGTAGAACGCGTTGTTGAGGCAGCAGGAGAAAGATGAGCCGCCGCTGCCGCCGCCCGTGCCGGCGTTGCCGCCCCCCGTGCCAGAGCTGCCGCCCGAGCCCCCGGTACCGCTGGGGCTGACGCAGAGGCCAGCCGTGCAGAGGCGGTCGCCTTTGCAGTCGGTGTCGCGGGCGCAGCTGGTGGCGCCCATGTCGACGGCGCCGCAGCCGAGCGTGACGAGAGAAAGGACGGCGAAGAGCGAGGTGAGGAGGTTGCGGTTCATCGAAATTTCCGGGGCTTGGGTGATTGGGTGAGACGGATCGAGCGTCGTTGCCCCCAGACCCATCTCGATCGCCCGAGTCGCACGAATTCTTTTTCGCCCCCTCAGGGAGACGGAGACGGGCTTAGCTCCGGCGCATGACTGCACGGACCTGCCCCAGCTGTACCGCCCCCATGCGCACCTTCCCTGCGGGGAAAGTGGAGCTCGATCGCTGCACGTTCTGCAGCGGCTTGTGGTTCGACGGCGGCGAGCTCGAGACGCTGCTGGGCAAGAAGCTGCCGGCGAAGCTCGACCCCGACGTGGTCACCTCGCGCAAGTGCCCGGTCGACTCACTCTCGATGCAGGCCGCCGAGGTCGCGGGGCTGCGTGTGGAGTTCTGCACGAAATGCTTCGGCGTTTTCCTCGACGACGGCGAGCTGGTCGCCCTCAACGGAGGCCAGCCGGTGCGGGTGCAGGCTGGGGTTCAGGCGCCGATTCGTGCTGATGCGAAGGTGAAGGACGACGTGATGGACTGGCTCGACAAGCTCGGGGCGTAGACTCAGTTACACGTGGCGCCAGTGAACGCCGGGCTGAAGACCTGACCGGTTCCATTCTTCATGCACGTGGTGGCGTTGACCCGAATGCGCCCCACGCCGCCACCGCCGCCACCCGAGCCATCGTTGTCGCTACCGGCACCCGAGCCTGAACCCGCCGCGGTGGTGCCCGCCGCCCCCGCGCCGCCATTGCCACCGCTGCTGCTGCCGCTTCCGCCTGGGGTCGCGGTGGTGCTGTTGTCGTTGCCTTCGCTGCCAGCGCTCCCGTTGGTGCCATTGTTGGCGGCGCCTTCTCCGCCGCTGCCACCATTGGCGGTGAGCCGGGTGAGGCCCGAGAAGGTGACGCTCGCCCCCTCGAGGAGAATGCCGCCGCCGCTCCCGCCACCGCCGGCGCCGTCCGAGTTGTTGGTGCCGGCGTTGCCGCCTCCTCCAGGCGCGGCGATGAAGCCGTTGAGCGACAATGTTCCAGACACCGTGAGTTGAAAGGCGCCCCCTCCGGTGCCTCCGTTGGCGGCGCTGGCGTTACCTCCCTTGCAGCCGCCTCGGAGGGGAGTGAGGGTGGCCCCTCCATTGACGGGTCCGGCCGTCGCCGCCGTGCCGCCGGTGGTCCCACCAACGCCGCCGATGCTTCCGAACCCGCCGCCGCCGCCGCCGCCGATGCCATTGCCCGAGCCCGAGCCCCCGTTGCCGCCATTGCCACACGCGGCCGGAGTGCCCGCGTTGCGCGCGACGATTTTCCCGTCGATCTGCACGTTGCCCACCACCGCGATGATCAACGGCCTTGCGCCCGTGATGGTGAGCACGTTGGTGCCGGTGACGTTGAGCCCGGTGAGGCTGACCAGCACGGTCGGTACGCCGCCCGTCGGGGTGAAGATTCTGAAGGGCGGCATGCTGGTGCCCGACAGCGTGGGCGTGTTGTCCGTGTTGAGGGTGCGGCTGGCGCCGAGGGTCAACGCGAGCCCGCCGTCAGTGGGGAGATCACTCTCGGCGAAGTTGCTCGGCGGGTAGGGGAACAGGCTCGAAGGCGCCGCGTTGCAGTTGAAGCTGGTGTCGCAGGTCGCAGGTCCCCCGGTGCCCGCGTCGCACGCCTGGCCGTTCTTGTTGCCGAAGATGCACGCGCCCGGACCGGTGCAGCCCGTACTCGCGGTCTGGCACTGGTTTGGAATGCAGCTCACTACGTTGCCCTGGCAGCCGCCGTCGCCGTCGCAGGTGTCACCGGTGGTGCAGTTGTTTCCATCGCTGCAAGTGCCAGTGTTCGAGGGCAGGGCGGCGAAGGCGCAGGTGCCCGACGGTTCCGCGCACGAGCCCGTGGTGGCCACGCAGGTGTTGGTGGCCTGAGTGCAGGCCTTCGGGGTGCCCACGCAGCCGCCATCGCCGTCGCAGGTGTCGTTGAGGGTGCAGCCGAGGTTGTCGTTACAGTTGCCGGTGGTGGGCGCGTAGAAGCAGCTGGCGCCCGCATCGGCGAGGCACATGCCCGTCGCCGAGTAGCACTGCGCTGCGGGCGGCGAGGTGCAGGCCACGTCGCCCGTCTTCTGGCACACGCCGCCGCCCACGCAGCGATCGCCCGTGGTGCAGGCGTTCGAGTCGGTGCACATCGTGCCCATGACGCAGTTGGGGTCGGCACAGTCGATGAGGCCGTTGTTGTTATTGTCGACGCCGTCGGTGCAGATCTCCGTCGAGGAAATGCAGGTGGTGCCCACGCAGGTGCCGGAATTCGGGCAAGCAAAGCCATTGCAAGTCGAGTCGGCGCAATCGACCAGGCTGTTGCAGTCGTTGTCGATGCCGTCGGCGCACGACTCCGACGCGTTCGGGTGAATGTTCGGGTTCGCGTCGTTGCAGTCCGCGGGGACCGGGTAACCGTCGAGGTCGTTGTCGATGCCAGCGTCGACACCTGCGTCCGTGCCACCGTCGGTGCCGCCATCTCGACCGCCATCGCCATTTGCAGCCGGCGCCAACGTCAGCGTCACCACCCGGGTCGGGGTCTCGTAGCTGGCGACCTCTGTCGCGCTCTTCTCATCGGCGCTCAGAATGGTGCAGCCCACGTCGGTGTAGCCGAACGCCTGCAGCGTGACCGGCGAGACCAGCCCGTCTTCGCTCATGCCGATCTTCAGCGGCGACATCTTCCCCTCGAGGGGAATCGCCTTGGTTTCCTTCGCGTTCACGCCGTCGCGCGCGGTCACCTTCACGCAGCGGCTGATCAGCCCGGGCTCGAGCTTCACCAGTACCTCGATGGAACCCGTACTGGGGTTGGCTGCACAGCCAGTCACGATCGCGAGCAGCACCACGAGGCCGAGCCGGAACCCGGAACCAGCAGGAACAGTGAGCATGGGGAAGGCGAGTGTCCCATTCTCTTGCGCGATTGCGAAAGTTCCCCGCACCAGAATCCGCCCACCTCAGCGCACCCCGCCCCGTCAGCCCGCGCGCGCGGTGAGCGGCCACGGCACGAACACCACTTCTTTGAAGCCCACCGTCAGCAGCAGCGCCCGCACCTGCCGCTCGGCCGCCGCACGTGCGCGGGCCTGCAACCCGGCGTCTGCCGAGACTTCCCGCTCGAACGCGTCTTTGGCGAGCTCGAACAACTTCGCCGTCTGCGCGGAGTCGAGGTTGCTGTCGATGACTTCCGTGTCCTCGGGTCGCAGCGAGACCTTCGCTTTCAACGGCGGCAGGGCGAGCTCGATGCGGCTCCCGCTGACCCGCATCTGATCAGCGGTGAGCTTGTTCAGGTCGAGCCCAAGGCTCACGTCGGCGAACACCAGCGCGCGGCCGGCCTTCGCGTTCACTGACTGCTTGACCCAGTTGAGGACATCACCCCAGACACTCGCCGCGGGGCCGGGCTCGGGCGCGAAAGACACCCGCTTGTAGAGCCGCACGTCGAGGGTCTCGAGGCGGGCCACCTCGCGGATCTGCTCGACCAGCGCCGCGGGATCAGGCGTCGACGCGGGCCTTTCCGACAGCATCAGGAACGCCAGCGCGAAGCCCACCACCCCGGCCAGCACCAGCCCCATCAGCCTCACCAGTCCAGACATGCACTGCAGCGTGCCACAGCATCGCGATGACCGTGGCTCCACCATGCGCCCCAGAAGTCACCGGCGACTGAAGAGCCCGGTCGCATCGCTTACGGAGGGAGCGCGTTGCACAAGGGGCACCCCCCGGGAGGATGCAGGACTCTCCCCCGATGGAGATCGAGCACCGCCCGGGAAACGTCGGCCAGCTGCCGCCGCACTTCCCGCCGTGCACCCTTCACCCGCGCCACCTTGAGCGAGTCGTAGGCGGTGGTCTGGTGCCGCATCCACGCGATGACCGCGGCCTCGGCGCGCTGCTCGATCGGAATGCGCTCGGTGCGCGCCACCGTGCCGCTGCCCACCGGCGTGGCGTGCTGCGCGACTGCCTTGCTCATGCGGGACTCGAGCTCGCGAAACTGCGGCAGGAAGCGAAGAAACGCTCGCACGCTCGCTTCGAAGTCGACCTCGTACTGCGTTTGCTCTTCTTGCCGGCGCTTGCCATCAGCCGCGCGCCGCTTCGCGTAGGCCGGAGTCGCACGCTCGGCTTCCAGCGCTGCTTTCGCCGCCACGATATTTTCCGCGGGCGCCCACACGCCTTTCGAGAACGTCTTTCGGCCCACCTTCTCCACCACCGCCCAGCTCGGGCCTGCGGCCTTCACCCTGCGGGTGAGCCCGGCGTCACCCGGCGGCAGGCAGCCCCACGTTGGGGGAATTTGCAACACCCGGCCATCGGGCGCGCGCACCTGGCGAGGGTCTTTCGTGGGCGCGCAGATCAGGGTCTCTGACATGCATGCCGAGTAGCACGCGTGACGTGAGAGTCGAGCGGTGTAGGCTCGTGCTTCGGGCCGCTCACTCCCCCCGGGGGCATTCTTGAAACTCAGGTTCGCTGTCTTGTTGGGCTTGCTGCTCACGGAGGCGGGTTGCAGCGCGGTCGACAACCCCATGTTGTGCACCACCCTCAATCCCTGTGACGCGGGAAGCACCGGCGGAGGCTCGGGAACCGGAGGCGGAGCGGCGACCGGCGGAGGCAGCGGAACGGGCGGCGGAACAGCAACGGGCGGCGGAGCTGCAGCAGGCGGCGGGACTGCAACCGGCGGCGGAGCTGCAACGGGCGGCGGAGCTGCAACAGGCGGCGGAGCTGCAACAGGCGGCGGAGCTGCAACCGGTGGCGGGACTGCAACAGGCGGCGGAGCTGCAACGGGCGGCGGAGCTGCAACGGGCGGCGGCACCGGGGGTGGCAGCGCGTGCACCGAGGCCTGGGTCTGCGGCAACTGGCTGCCTTCGGCTCCGGGCCAGGCGACGCGCACGTGCATCGACACCAACGCGTGCGGCACCACCAGCACCAAACCCAGCGAAGGGCCGATGGCGCTGCCCAGCCTCGACGCGAACTTCTTTCGCTGCAACGTGCAGCCGGTCTTCGCGAAGTCCTGCGGAATGATCGGGTGTCATGGAACGCGCGACCCGCAGATTCGCCCCTTTCAGGTGTTCAGCCGTGCGCGTGAACGCAATGACGAAACGGTGGTGGTGCCGGCGTCGTGCAACGGCACGGGCACCATCAGCATCTACCTCCCGAACGTCTCAGCCACCGCGAGCTGTTACGCGGCGATCGCGCTGACCACGACCGAGCGGCAGATCAACTTCGACAGCGCCCGGGCCTTCGCGCTGGGGGTGCCCACCGCGCAAAACGAACTGCTGCAACAGCCGCTGCGCGGGAGCAGCCACGTGCACTCGAGCCTCAAGCCGTGGACCGCGACGAACGCCGACTACCTCGTGGTTCAGAATTGGCTCAACGGTATGACGCTGGCCACCTGCAACTCGGGAGCGAACTGACCATGTTCACGCGAACTCTCTTTCTGACCGCCGCGCTGCTCGCCACCACCGCGCTCGCGTGGAACTACGAATACGCCTGGTACGACCCCGCAGCGCCCACCACCGCCGGAAAGCCCGGGGGGGGCGGCGTGTTCGGCACCGGCAGCCAGTACGAAGGTGGCTATCAGTGCGTCCACTGCCACACGCCGCAGAACGTGAACCCCGCGAACCCGATGCGCGTGCTGGTCACCTTCAACCCGCCGATGGCGAACGCTCCGGTGTGGGACGGGGGGGTGAACGGCTTCGTGCTCAACGGCGGCAATTACGCGCTCAACACGAACTACGCGGTCAACATTCGGCTGCTCAACGAGCACCTGCTCAAGCCTGACGGCGGCCCCAACGGCAACAACTTCGCGGGCGTGTTCGAAGACAGCACCGGCGTGCGCGTGGGCAACTTCACCACGGACACCGGCATCGACGGTGGCAACTGCCCGACCAACAACGTCGCGCCCACCACCGGTACCACCCACATGTACCGGCGCTGCGACGTGATGTTCAGCCGCTACATCTCGAGCCCCACCATCGTGTCGATCAACAGCTGGAACTTCTTCTGGCGCTCGCCTTCGGCCGACGCGGGCGTCATCACCTTCGCCTTCGGCTTGGTCGATGGCTTCGGCAACGATCGCACCCGCGGGCTGGACGGCGGGCCGAACGACGACGTGGTGATGGGAAAGATCAACCTCTCGCCGTGATCTGCTGGCTCGTTCTCGCACTCGCGGCGGCGCCTGATGCCGGCGTGGCGAATGACCGCCGCACCCGCGAGTTGATGCACACCGAAGTGACGCTCGCGCTGCCCGAGTCGGTGCCGCTCGAGGTGCGCGAGGCCGCCTTCACCGAGGGCTTCGGCGAGTTCGAGCGCATCGAGGCCGAGCTCAACGAGTGGAAGCCCGATTCGGCGCTCGCGCGCATCAACGCGGGCGCGGGCAAGCCCGTCGAGGCCCCGGCGCTGGTCTGTGAAGTGGTCGCGCTCTCCCTCGAGGGCGCCCGCCGCACCCACGGCTTGTTCGACCCGACCTGGGCCACGCTGCGGGGCGTGTGGAAGTTCGGGTCGTCGGAAGACGGCGTGGTGCCTGCGAAGAAGGAGGTCGCTGCGCTGTGCCCGAAGGTGAAGTGGCAGCAGGTCACGCTCACGCCGCGCCCCGATGGCAGCTGCACCGTGAAGCTCGGGCTGCCCGGCATGCAGCTGGGCCTGGGCGGATTGGTCAAAGGCTGGGGCGTCGATCGCGTGGTGAAGGCGTTTCGCCAGCGCGGCCTCAAGGACTTCTACGTGCAGGCCGGCGGCGATCTGTACGTCGGGGGAATGAACGATGGCCGGCCGTGGCGGGTGGGCATTCGGGATCCCCGGGGCGAGAAGACGGCCTCGTTCGCGCGCATCGAGTTGTCAGACGCGGCGTTCTCCACCAGCGGTGACTACGAGCACTTCTTCATCAAGGACGGGGTGCGCTACCACCACTTGATCGACCCGCGCAGTTGCTGGCCCGCGCGCGCTTCGGTCTCGACCACCGTGCTCGCGAAGAGCGCCACCGACGCGGAGTTCCTCACCAAGGCCGCCTTCATCCTCGGGCCGAAAGAAGGGCAGAAGCTGGTGCGGCAGTTCGGCGCGGCGGCGGTGTGGGTGACGCCCGATGGCCAGGTGCACGCGACCGAGGGGCTCGAGAAGCAGCTCGAAGTCTGGCCACCCTCGGGGCTCGACGGCGGAGCACCCTGATCAGCGGCGGCTGACGCTGACGGTCGCGCTGCCGTCGGGGTTGCTCTTCACCTGCGCGCGATAGCTGCCGTTCGCGTTGACCTTCGCGGCGAGGGCCTCGGCCACCTGCTTCGCGGTCTGGCCCTTCCTGGTGCCGACCTCGGCGCCGTGCGCGAAGGACCACTTGTTCTTCTCGGTGAAGCCCGCGCTGGTGTCGAACTTCGGCATGCGATCGCGATCGAAGTCGAAGCTGATGGCGCCGCCGAACTGCTCGGTCTTCTCGTAGTCCGTCTGGCGCTGGCGCTCTGCGTAGGTCGAGGTGTGGTCGCCGGGGATCCGGGTCTCCACGCCGTGCGCGGCGCCCGAGATGGTGAGCGTCTGGTTCTTGCCGTCGAACTTCGTCTTGAGGCCGGTGTCGGCGCACTTGATGCTGCTGAGCTTCACCGCGGCGGCGGTTGACTTCACAGTGGAAGCGCGGACGGGGGCGACTGCGGTGCTGCGGCGAATGGTGGCCATGGCGTGAGCCGAGCACAGCCACCGGCGAAGGTCACTCGCGGTCGTAGAGGCTCGAGCCGATCACGAGGAAGTGGTCGCCGGTGGCCCCGATGAGGGTGATCCACCCCGGGGCACCATTCGGGATCAGCTGCAGCAGGTAGCCATCGAGCACGAAGCGGCCCTGGCCGCCGACCGCGAGGGTGTACGCGCCGTCGACGTCCACCCGGCCCGACTCGAAGGTGCCATCGTTGCGAAAGACGAATTTTCCGCCGGCGGTGCGCCAGGTCCCTCCGAGGCCCGCTTCAGTGGGCGGTGTGAGCGGCCAATACTTCGTGCTGCCCATCATCATGAACGGGCCTCCCTCGTCCTCGTCGAAGGAGAGGGGCGCCTTGAAGTTGAAGCGATCGT
>JAYVNA010000613.1:0-11431 GCA_043758715.1 Archangium sp. | reverse complement strand
GGTGGTGCCGCTGATGGGCATCGGCGCGGTCTACAGCTTCGACTTCGGGCTCTCGGTGTTGGCTGGGGTGAACCAGGGCTTCAGCCCTCCGCCGCCGGGGCAGGTCGACGCCAAGCCTGAACGCGCGCTCAACAGCGAATTGGGTTTTCGCTACGGGCGCCGGGGCATTCGCCTCGAGGCGATCGGCTTCTGGAGCGAGTACTCGAACATCACCGGCGACTGCACGGGCTCGAGCGGCTGCACCAACGATTCCCTCAATCGGCAGTTCAGCGGCGGCGCGGCGCGGCTGCTGGGCGTGGAGGTGCTCGGGAGCGTGAAGGGCAAACTCGGTTGGGGCACCACCGGCGCCGTCGAGCTCGCGTACACCTTCACCAGCGCTCACTTCCTCTCGGACTTTCAATCGGACAACCCCAGCTGGGGCAACGTGATGGCGGGCGCCGAGCTGCCGTACGTGCCCGCGCACCAGGGGCAGCTGCGGCTGCGCGCGGCGAAGGGGCCGGTCGAGCTTGGCGTGGGCGCGGCGTATTACGGGCAGACCCGGGAGCTCGCGGGCGTGGGTGAGCCGAACGCCGCGGTGCTGGTGCCGGGGCGGGTGTTGCTCGACGCCACCGCCTCGGTCGACTTCGGGGCCGCGCGTTTCTATGCGACCGCCACCAACCTCACGAACCAGCCCGCGCTGGTCGCAAGGAGGCCCTTCGGCGCGCGGCCCGAGGCGCCGTTGCTGTTTCAGGTCGGGTTCAAGTACGCCTTCCGTTAAGCGGGAGGCAGGTACGAGCCGACGCTCTGCTGAATGCCGTCGGTGATGCGCTCGAGCGGGAGATCGTTGTCGTCGCCTTCGAAAGGATCTTCGATCTCCACGCCGATCTCCTCGATGCCGAGCATGACGTAGGTGAGCCCGAAGACGATCGGCACGGTCGCCCAGCCGAAGCTCGAGACCAGCGCCACTGGCAGGGTCGCGCAGTACAGGACCAGCGCGCGGCGCAGGTGGACCACGTAGGCGAAGGGCAGGGGCGTCTTATGAATGCGCTCGCAGCCGCCGATGATGTCCACCAGTTGCTGGGCGTTGTGATCGATCGAGGTGAAGACGATGTCGCTCAGGCGGCCGGCCTTGCGCTCCTCGGCCAGGTGGAAGGTGATGCGCTGGGCGATCGCGGTGGGCGCGTGGTTGTGCGAGGTGATCGCCGCCACATCTTCGTGTTCCAGACGGCTCGGAGCCCAGCCCTGGCCGCGCAGCACGCAGGTCGAGGCCTCCGGGAAGGACTGGGTGAGGGTGAGCACGCGGCGCAGCCGCTCGGGATCGTGGGCCAGGTGCACCGAGGCGCTGCGCGCGAGGTTGCGGCAGGTGTTCACCATCCCGCCCCACAACTTCCGGCCTTCCCACCAGCGGTCGTAGGACTGGTTGGTGCGGAAGACGAGCAGCAGGCCGAGCGCCGTGCCCACCATGGTGTGCACCATGCCGGCGTTCGGGTAGTCGAACTTGTGCAGGTAGAAGTGCACGCAGGTGAGCGCGAGCGCGCTGAGCGTGACCAGCCCCGAGCGCAGGGAGATCACCTTCACCATCGAGCCCTTGATGGCGAAGAAAGTGGTCCGCCAGTGGTGCGGGTCGTAGTCGATCATGCGGCGGCGGAGCTTAGAGCCCCGTCTCCGGATCGAAAGTGGTCTTGTCGATGGTGACCGGTTTCAACTCTGAAAAGGCGTAGCGCTCGATCAGGCCGCCCCTGGCATCGAAGCCTTCGATCTTCATCGGTACGCCCGCCTGGGGATCGGTGCAGACCCGGGTCTTGGCGTTGTCGAAGCCCTTGCCGCCGTCGGGCAGCACGTAGAGCGAGCAGAAGTGGCCCTCGGCGTTCCAGCCTTCGTGCTGCACCCCGATCGCCGCGCCCGCGCGTTTCTGATCGGCCTGGAGCCGGCGCACCAGGCTGCCGAGGCCTGCTTCCGCCACGGTGTGGTTGCTGTCGTTGCGCGTGAGATCGGAGTCGAGCGGGATCCACAACTTGCCCACGATCGACAGGAAGCCGGCCTCTCGCACGCGGAACTCGTTCTTCTTGACCGTCGAGTTGTAGACGAGCTTGCGGCCGGCCGCGGGCCCCTTGAGGTACTCGAGGCGAATCGCGTTGGGCACTTCTTGAATGGTGGTGCGAATCGTCTGCTCGCCCTGAAGCGTGCCGTTGATGCGTTCCTGCTTCACCATCACGTATTGGTAGGGCCCCATCGCGACGATGGCCTGCGCGCTGAGGTTGAGGAGCAGGTCGGGCGGGGTGGTGCGAAGCGCGGCCTCGATTTCGTCGCGGCTCATCTGGGTGACCTTCGCCTTCCGCTCGGCCTCGGTCATCGGGCCCCACGGAGCCGCGGTCACGATCAGCGTAATGAGGACGAGGCTCATCACTTGGGCACGACGAACTGCGCGCCGGTGGCCGACGGCGTGACCAGCCCGGAGTTCTCGGTGTCACCAGGGAGCAGCTCGAGCTCGAGCGTGCCTTCGTTGTCACCCGCGTAGGAGTCGAGGATCGCGAAGCGCGCCATCCGGCCTTCGGCGAGCACGCTCTCCCCGGGCGCGAGCACGCCGGTGCGCCACTCTTTCTTATCGCCCAGGGACTCGAGCACGTACGCCACGCGCAGCGACTGCTTCTCGCCCAGCACCACCTTGGAATCGGTGGGCACGCGCACGCGCTTCCTCACGCCTTCGCCCAGGTCGAGCACGCGGGCGACCTCGAAGTCCCAACAGTGGAGCGCGGGGTTCACGGGCAGCACGGTCTTCTTCTTCGTCGCCAGATCGACCAGCTCGAGGGGCAGGGTCTGCCCGTCCTGGAAATGAGAGCCGGGCTCGCAGTGCAGCCGCAGGTGTTTGGCGCCGCCGAACTGGAGCATCGCGTGGCTGGCCATCTTGCGCATCACGCCCCAGCCGTCTCTCTCGTCGAGGCGAGCGAGCGCTGTTCCGAGGTGCGAGTCGTCGCGTTCGATGCGCAGGCGGTATTTGTGCGCGGGGTCGAGCTCGAGATCTTCGAGGTGGGCCGCGTAGGGATCGATGACGTGGGTCTTCGCGTCGAGCTTGAGGGTGGGCTTGGCAGGCGCCACCACCACTGGCGTGGTGGGCACGGGCGCGACGGGCTTCGGCGTCGGGGCGACGGCGACTTCGGGTTCGACCGCGACGGGCGTGGGCGCGACGGGCCGCTTCGGGGCATTCGAGGGCCAGAAGACCCAGGTGAGAATGAAGAGCAGCCCAACCGTGCCCGCGATTGCGGCGACGCGGGGCATCGTCCACTCGAAGGAGGGGTTGGTCTCGAGCACCGGGTTCTCGCCGGTGGTGATGCTTTCTTGAGGCGTGACGTGGGCGATGCGGCTCTGCCGGCGGGGGTTGGAGTCGCCTTTGGGAACTCCACCGGCGGTCTTGGTGCGGGGCGGGGTGATGACGGTGTCCACCACGACCGGGGGCAGCGACGGCGACGTCACCTGCTCGAGCTTGGGCGAGGTGGCCACCTCAGGGAGCGGCTCGAGCGTGGGCTGACTCTGCACCGGCGAATCGATCACCTGGGTGGCGTTGTTGCCGACTTCCGGCAAGCCCAGCAGCGTCGACTCGGTGCCTTTCTTGGGGTCGCTCACGGGGGGGAAGCGACTCTCTTTCAATCGCGCCGTCCAAACAACTGTTGACACACTCAGGGGAAATCCCATATCTGGCGTCGCGTTTCTCCGCAGCATCTGGGCGGATAGCTCAGCGGCAGAGCGTCGCCTTTACACGGCGAGGGTCGCAGGTTCGAACCCTGCTCCGCCTAAGTTGGTGTAGTCTGCAGGTCCCATATGGGGAGTTAGTTCAGCTGGTTAGAACGTCGGCCTGTCACGCCGAAGGTCAGGGGTTCAAATCCCCTACTCCTCGCAGAAATGAAGCCCCGGAAGCCGAAAGGTCTCCGGGGCTTCGCTGCGTTTGGGGCCTACGGGGCCGGTTTGGAAACGCTCGTCTCCAGTATGTCTCCAAACTCTTCCCCTTCCAGCAGTCGGATGGCGCTCTCCTTCGCGCCCTCGAAGAGGTGAACGTACCTGGCGGTGGTCGAGTAGGTGCTGTGGCCGGCAAGCTGCTGAATCGCTGCTGCCGGTGCTCCCTGCCGCGCCAACCGCGAGCAGAAGGTGTGCCTCAGGGTGTGAAGCGCACCAAGGGGTGGCAGCCCCGCCTTCTTCTCCGCCCGCATGAGCCACTTGTGCACCGTGGCTCGCGTGGCCTGGCCACCCTCAGGACGATGCAGGACCTCTTCCCGCACCCGATGTCGCTGCGCCTTGAGACTGGCCGCCAACCGCTTCGCCATCGGGCACCGCACCGCCTCGGGGAAGCTCACCTTCTCGCCGAGCGCTCGAAGCAGCCGCGAGTCTAACCAGGGGACGAGCGTCAACGACGCCAACACGGTTATCGGGGGCCAGAAAGCAGACCAGGCCCAGAGGTCGGTTGCGATCTGAATGAGCGCTGGAAGCGCGGTGGGTCGCCCGACCCGTTCACTGAAACTCTCCGCTATGGCTCGGGACACGATCCCGATCATGAACGCGGCGAGATCGCCCCCGTCGCCGACAATGAGCACCCAGGGGACATCGACGACCCCGGCTCCTGTTCGCCGCATGCCGTTCAGCGTCGCCCGCGGGCGCCAGAGTAGCCCCCACAGCGTGCGCGGCGTGAAGCGAAGCGGAAGAAGGGAGTGCTGGGGCCAGCACTCTGGGCACAACCGCACCCCGTCTACCCGCAGCTGGAGCATCTCGCTGAAAGTTCCGCAGCGGTCGCAGGGTGTTCGCGCCTCCATCGCCTCGCACGGTAGTCGTCAACGGGTGTGCCGTCGCGGCCATGTTCGCGCGGGCTCGGAGTGCGAACGCCATGGCGGGCGAGCGAGCAGGGAAAGACTGGCGTGGCGGCGAGGATTCAGTGCACCTTGGCCATGAAGCCCCTCCTCGACGCCTCCGCTGTCGCAGTGTTTCTCGGCATCAGTCGCGCCGCGGCCTACCGCGAGACGAAGAAGATGCAGCACGTGGTCATCGGCGAACGGTCGCTTCGAGTCACGGAGGCCGCGGTCGAGAGCTACGTCGGGCAGCGCACCAAGGCGGGCTTGGTACCGGAGCGGACCACACGTCACGCACTCGCGGCGTTGCCAACTTCACACCGCCTTCACCAGGCGCACCTCGACTCGCTTGAGCAGCTTCGGCTTCTTCGCCACCAGGAAGCGCACCAACCTCGGGAGGCTCAACGTTCACTGCCGGTAGCCCACTCGCGGGAGCACCCGGTCACCCGTGTGCGCGCTCACACAGCAGCACCACCAAACCGGCCTACGCTGGGGCGCGTGTTCGTCATCCCGTGAGCCCGGTTGCTCACGTTTCCACCCAGGCCGGCCGCTCGGCATCCCGGTTTCTTCATCTTGTTCTTGGAGCGCCAGAAGCATGAGTGGATCCAACGGAACCGGAGATAGTTACGGCGCCTATGCGCACCAATCCTCGTCTCGTACTTCTCGCGGTGGGCCTCATGCTGATCAGCTGTGCGCGAGCGCCGCGGCCATTCTCCCTTGCCAGCTTCACCAAGCCAGACCGCCACCCCGACGCAAAGGGCGCGTTCGACCGCTGCAAGAAGGGACTCGAGGGCCTGGAGTTGCTCGAGAGCGATGCGCGCTTCGCTCGGGCCCTCGATGCCTGCCGGGAGCTTTACGCGGAACCGGAATGCGGTGCGGTGTTCACGAAGGCGATCATCCTCGGCACGCCGCTCGAGCAGCGGGCTCGCGTCGTGGCGAAGGCTTGCGGGCGCCCCTACTGTGACCTCTTGGCCGCGCCGAAGCCTGAGGCCTGTTTCGCTGAGCCCGAGGGACTCGACGCGGGAGATAGGAACCGCCGCCTTGCCGACTTGCACCTCTCCATCTTGACCTGGGAGTTGGGAGTGAGCGATGCGCTGCGGCTCTTGCCTGCGCTGGGCGGGGTGCGGGATCAGCAGTCGGGCCACAGCCTGTTCTTCACCGATGAAAGGGCGCCCGAGACGTTGAGCGACGCAGGCGGGCTCGACAAAGACGTGCTTCGCCAGATCATCATGGCGAAGGCTGGCGAGGTCCGCGAATGCTACGAGCGGGTGCTGCAGCAGGACCACGGGCTGGCGTTGGGCCTAGCGGTCAGGTTCGTCATCAACAGCGAAGGGAAGGTGCGACGGTCCTTCGTCGTTGCCGCGACTCGCCGCGAGCGCGCTCTCGAGTCGTGCATCATCGACGTCCACAGCACCATGGTGTTCCCCGCGCCTAAGGGCGGAGGCTCCGTGTGGGTGACGTTTCCCTACGTGTTGGTCTTCGCGGAGGACTGAAGCGAATTCGAGCAGCCTGACGGCCGTCGAAGCATCGGTGTGCCGCTTCGCCTCCTCCAGAGCTCGAAGTCGCGCTCCGCTCTCCGCCATCATCTCAATGCTACCCCGTGCTCTGTCGTGTACTCGAAGCGTCCGTCTGGAGGCCACATGGGCCAGCTTCAGCGCGTCCGTAGTGGGACCACGCGTTCACAAGCCCGAACCACACGCGCTCCGGATTGATCGTTCGCATTGTGCCTCCTCCGCAGGACAACACTTCGACTCGCCGTGGATCTCGACGGTGCTCACGCGGCGCAGGTGAAGGTAGTCCTCCATAGCGGACTCCGCCATGGAGGACTGAACCTACGGTTCGCGCAGCGTGGCGACCGTGGACGAGCTGCATCGCCGGGTGGTCCGGCACATCAGGGAGAGGGCGAAGCGGGGCAAGATCCCGGTCACCCATCTGCCCGACCGCGCGGGAATCAGCAGGAGTCATTTCTTCGAGGTCATGGCTGGTAGGAAGAGCCCGACGTTGAAGTGGCTCGGCAAACTGGCGGCAGCGCTGGGTGTAGACGCCGGCGACCTCGTTGCTCAGGACCGGCCGACCCGGTGAGAAGCCGTCCTTGCGCTCGGTCGGCTGGCTCGGCGTGAGCCAGGTCGATCGTTGACCGACGGGTCGCCCGTGCCCTAGTTGTTGGAGTTGTCGGCGCGCTGGGCGAAACGGCGTGGTGCGCTTCAACTGGCGAGTGATCCAGGCGCCGGCCCGGCTCGTGGACTACGTCGTCGCCCACGAGGTGCTGCATCTCCGCCACCCGGACCACACGAAGGCGTTCTGGTCGGCGCTCGGCTCGGTGCTGCCCGACGTCGATTCAAGGCGGGCGGCTCTCAGGGCCTTCGGGGGGCGAGTCGACTGGTAGGCCGCCCACTCGACTTGAGTCGCAACTCGAAAATCAACTGGCAATCTCAACGGGATAGCGTGAAACGCTGTTGAGGTAGGCAGCGGAGTCAGACCCGCGCGGTAGTGTGGGAATCGAATGAGCGAGGCGCTGGTCACCCCCAGACTACTGACGTGGGCTCGCGAGCGGGCCGGGCTGCCCGTTGATGTCATGGCAAAGCGAGCCGGGACCACCGTTGCCAAGGCCGGTGCATGGGAAGCCGGTGACGCGCGCCCGACCTTCAAGCAGGCGTCGCGCTGGGCCAACGTGACCCACGTGCCGTTCGGCTACCTGTTCCTGACAGAGCCGCCCCGCGAGGAGCTGCCGATCCCCGACTTGCGGACAGTGCAGCGCGCGTCTTCGCCCGGAGAGAGCGCGGATTTTCTCGACGCGCTGCGGGACGTGCAGTTCAAGATGGACTGGTACCGCGTCTACAGGGAGGAGCTAGGAGCATCTGCGCTCCCATTCGTCGGCCGATTTCGAGATTCGCCCACCGTCGATGCGGTGGCGAAGGACATGCGGCGCGTCCTGGGTGGCGCCGAGTCCGAGCGCGCGCGGAGCTTTGACGAGTTCCTTACGAAGCTGGTGAAGCGCGCCGAGGCCGCAGGCATCTGGGTGATGCGAAGCGGTGTCGTCGGGACCAACTCGTCCCGACCGCTGAGCGTGGAGTTGTTCAGGGGCTTCGCGATCAGCGACCCGATCGTGCCACTGGTGTTCTTGAACGTACGCGACGCGCGCGCTGCTCAGATTTTCACTCTCGCCCATGAACTCGCGCACATCTGGATCGGAGAGAGCGGAATCTCTGATGCGTTTTCCACGCCCATGACGGGCCGAGCCGGCGTGGAGTCGCTGTGCAATTCCATCGCAGCGGAGTTCCTGGTGCCCCGGGAGGAGTTTCGCCGTGAATGGGACGCTGATGTCGGCCTGCTTGAGAATGCTGCCCGGCTCTCCACGCGGTTTCGCGTAAGCCGGATCGTCATCGCCATCAGGGCCCGGGTTCTCAACATGGTGGCCGAGACTGATTTTCAGGAATTCCTTGCGAGCGAGCGGGCCCGGTGGCGCCAGGAGCGGGAGGACTCTCCGGGTGGTGGCGACTACTACCGGACCGCTCGATCGAGGAATGGCGACGGCTTCGTCCGCGCGGTCCTTGGGGCCGCCGCCTCGGGCGGACTGCTCCTTCGTGAAGCCGGTCGTCTTCTCGACATGAAGCCCAAGATCGTGCGCGAGGCCTACAGGCGGCAGGAGGAGGGTGGGTGATGCGCTACCTTTTAGATTCCAACGTCTTCATCGAGGCGAAGAATCGGTACTACTCGTTCGAGATCTGCCCCGGCTTCTGGATCTGGATGGACCACATCGTCGCTGCCGGTGAGGTTCTCTCGATAGAGATGGTTCGGGACGAGTTGCTGAACGGAGACGATCAACTGGCCGACTGGATCGAGGGTCGCAAGAAGGCCTCGTGGTTTCTCAAGCAGGACGACGTGGTCACGCAAGGGCACTTCGCCCGGATCGCCACAGACGTGCAGGCGGGGCCCTACTCGACTGCCGCCAAGAACGAGTTCTTGAGCGGTGCTGACCCTTGGCTTGTCGCCAAGGCGAAGACCATCGGCGCGGCGGTCGTCACGCTGGAGGTGGCTGAGCCCGGCTCCAAGAAGCGGGTTCCACTCCCCAACATCTGCGTCGACGAGAAGGTCGGATTCGTGAGCACTTTCGATCTCCTGGAGAAGCTGGAGGCCGAGTTCCACTTCAATCCGAAGGCGAGTCCGAAGAAGAAGTCCGCGAAGCCCGCCTCGAAGCCGGGCAAGTAGCGACGTTGCTCCCGCATGTGCCCCCCGGATCCAGACTGATCACGACGGCACTGAGCGGAGGCCCGGGTCGAGACGTTTCGCAGGGATGCTGGGCAAGCACTCGACCTCGTTGAGAGATCTTCTCCCCACTGCGCGTCTTCGATTCCCGGCGCCTCCATCGGGGAAGAATCAGTCTGATGGCGCCCCCCCGTCTGGTCCCCCTCCAGCGCGACAGGCGAGAAGTTCGAGGGCTGCTTCTGCGCCAGCCTTCTGCTTCTGGGCTGTCTCGTAGGCCATGTCCCAGCAAGCGTCCTCCTCCTGGCGATGGTACCGGCAAAGATCTGAAATCGACGGTGTATGACAGCTGCGGCACCAGCTCAGTTCACTGACAGCCCGACATTCCAGCCGGGTGCAGAGGCCAATGTCTGAGTCGCTCATGACGGCGACGGAATCGCGATTGCATTCGACGCACTCCAAGAGTTCCGGATCGACGTAGCCGATCTTCTTCTCGTAGACGGGTGCGGCGAGGCCCTTGAGAACATCGTCAGACACGTTCTGAAACGCTGCGGCTCGGGCCGGCCAGCTGTTGCGACGAGCTTCAACCACCTCTTTCAGCCGCAGCAGCCGGCGCCACACCACCAGCGGTAGTTGCTGTTCGAGAGATGTTCCGAGGTGATTGCCGAAGAATGACTCCAAGAACACCGTGAGTTCAACGACCACACGCTCGGCCTGATGGAGGTTCATGTCGAACTCGTAGTGCTCGATCGAATTTCTCAGCTCGCGTGAATTCCTGAGCGCTCGGGTGTCCGTTTCCGAGAACGAGATGCCGGCGCACGCCGTCAGGCGGGCTTGGACATCGGTGAAGTCGACCGTCTCTTTGTGGTGCTCGACCTTCTTGAAGACGAGCGACGGGTGCTCGCGACGCAGGCGCTCCTTGAGGACAAGCAACGTTCCTGAGAAGAGGTGCAGCAGTGCGTACTTGAAATCACGGGGCTCGGGCTTCTCTTTGAGAATGAACGACTCGATGCCGGACCGGATGAAGTCCACACCGTTCTCCAGCAGCGACCACTTCACTTGGTGCGGGGTCGGTGTGGTCATGGGTCGATGATACACGCTCCGACCTTCTGCTCCTGACTCGCCCCGACCGACCTCGCGCGAGCACGTCGGCGAACTGGCCCACGCCCAGCACATTTGAACCGCTTGATTCGTTGTCTGGGGCGAGTTGAAAGAGGGCCATGGTCGATCACAACGGTGAAGTGTCCAAGAGCGGGGTGCTGACCGTGGTTGCCGAAGAGGGGGCCGCTGCTGTCCCAGGGGCGCTGGTAGCTGCGCTCGCTGGAGATCCTGTGCTCGCGGTCGCCGGGGCAGTCGGTGGGGTCATGGTCAAAGGAATCATCGCCGGAGTGCGTGGGGCGCTGAGTCGCTCCCTCGCGCGCCGGCAGGACGCATTTGAGCAAGCACTCGAAGCGGAACTCGGCGGGGAGGACGAAGCTGCGCTGGTTCGCCTGCTCAACGAGAACGAGCCGTTCGCGGAGGTTGTTTTTCAGAACTTTAGACGAGCGATCGACGCTCTCGACCCAAGCGTGGTCCCTGTGATCGCGAAGCTCACTTCGCACTACAAAGGTCGCAAGCCCGATGGCTTCCTCAAGAGCCTCGGCGCGGTGTTGCAGGAGGTCGATGCTGCGGAACTGGTTGCGCTCAGGCAGATGGCGTCCGCAGCGGATCATGTCTGCACCCAGTTCGCGACGACCGTGGCTGAGATCACTCCTTTCACGCGGGACGGAGTTTCCCAAGCGACCTTCGTAAACCCGCTCGCCCGGGAACGAAGCGAAACGGAGGGCTTCGTCGGGCCGCTCCCTCAGGGCGCGCTGCGCGCGCTGAGCCTGATGCAGCGACACGGGTTGACGCTTGGCGTTGACGACGGTGGGGCGGACCTCGCCATGACGAATCGCCTCGAATTCGATGCTCAGACTTGTGCCCGCCTTGTTGCGGTAGTTGGGCGTCAGTTGCCAGAGGTCAAGCTGTTGCATGCCGACTTCTTCACAACTCGCTCCGGTGTCGATGAGGTTCTCCGCTGACGTGGAGCGACCTTGAGGTCATTCTGGTTCTTCCTGAGCAGGCACCGACGGGGTGTCCAGGCGGCCGATGACGTCGAGGAGGCGCGCGCGGAGCTGGCCGCTGTCCGGCTCTCGCAGCCACGCGGACAGGGCCTCCGACAGCACCGAGGCGATCGATGTGCTCGGAAGTGGAAGGGCAGGGCGATCGCCCTCAATTTGGTCCTCGTGTGACGTTGTGACACCGGGGTCCCGTGAGGCCCTGATTGGCTGGTCGGCCGCCCCCTGTGTCAGGGAAGTTGTCGCCTCGAGTTGAGGCGAAGTCCCCAGGGGGCGATGAGCTGAGAACGACGTGACTACCTATTCAGAGAGCATCAG
>JAYVNA010000612.1:0-3722 GCA_043758715.1 Archangium sp. | reverse complement strand
GGAAGCCCGACGGCACCCCGCGCCAGCTGGTGACGGAGATCTGGTACCCGGCGGTGCAGACCACCCGCGGTCAGCCCACCGTCGATTACGACATCCTCACGGTCTTCACCCCGGCGCAGCAGGCCTCCATCGGCCCTGGCATTCCGCTGCTCAAGACCGCGGCGGTGCGCGACGCTGAGCCCGCGCGGCTGCACGGCAAGTTCCCGCTGATCATCTTCAGCCACGGGCAGGCGGCCATTCGGTGGCAGTCGACCTACTACACGGTGCTGCTCGCCTCGCACGGCTACGTGGTGGTCTCCACGGATCACGAAGGCGGCACGCTCTACGACGTGGTGCGCGGGCAGCTGCAGAACGTCGCGGTCGGGGTGGAGACTCGGCCCGTCGACGTCACCTACCTGATCAACCGCATGTCGCGGCTCAAGGAAGACGACCCGCTCTTCGGCCTGCTCGATCTCGATCGCATCGGCGTCACTGGTCACTCGTTCGGCGCGCTCACCTCGTTGCGGGTGGCGGCGACCGACAAGCGGGTCAAGGCGATCGTTCCGCAGGCCCCGGTCGACGCGAACCTGGCGTGGCTGGGGTTGCCGCAGCCGGTGGTGCTCGGCATTCCCGTGCACATTCAGGCGGCGCACGCCGATCGCACGCTCCCCTGGGACACCAACATCGACCCGACTCTTCTCGTGATGAGGGACCCGCTCTGGTTGCTCGACATCACGAAGGGCGGGCACTTCACCTTCTCTGATCTCTGCGCGTTCGATCTGGGGTCGATCGTCGATCGCGTGATGCTCGACATTCCCGGCACCGACATTCGCAAGGTGCTCGAGGACGGCTGTGGGCCCACCTCGCCCCCGGCGACCATCGCGCAGCCGCTGATCAACCACTTCGCGGTCGCCTTCTTCAACGCCCAGCTCAAGGGCTCGACGGGGTCGCTCGCGCTGATGACCCAGGCCGAGGCGAACGTGATCAGCGGCGACGCAGGCACCGCGACGTTCACCTCTCGCCCCGCGGGTGACTACAGCGACGCGGGCACGACCGACGCCGGTCCCTGAATCACAAAGGCCAGCGCACGCTGCAGCCCGCTCCGGGCGCGGAGTCGACGAAGGACGCCTTCATCTCCACGGCGCTGACCTGGTTTGCCTTGCTGCCCGCGAAGATCGCGCTCACCTCGCGGCGGGTGTGCGGCGCAATCGACACCGACATGAACAGGTCAGCCGCTTCGGGCACCCGCGCCTGCAGCGCCACCGTGCCGCGCGCGTCGAGGAAGGTCGCGGTCTCGAGCGAGACGGAGTTCTCCGAGAGGTTCTCGACCGAGAGCCACAGCCGCTTGCCGCCCGAGGGCAACAACAACGGCACCGCGTTCACCGGCTCGATGCGCAGCGCTCTGACCGTCAGCGCCCCGCAGGCCCGGGTCACGCCGCCATCTGAAGGCGCCTGAGGCGGCGGCGCGACATTCGCCAGCTCTTCCAGGAAGCGGCGAATCGATTGGCTGAGCGCTCCACCGCCGGATCCTGCGAGCTGCCTGAGGGCCACCAGGCGCGGCTCATCGGCGCTGCATTGAGGAAGCGGGCGGGCGGCGAGCCGCTCGAGTTCTTTGCCCGGGAAGAGCACCAGCAGGGCGCCGGTCGCGTCGGGCAGGCTCAAGGCGCAGGCGTCGATGCGAAGCGAGAGCGAGTTTCCCGGCCGCAGCGCGATGCTCACCTCGGCCTGGGTGTCCTCGACGCGCACCGCCTCGACTTCACCCACCGTGACGCCCGCGGCGTAGACGCGACTTCCCTTCGTCAGCCCACTGGCGTCGTCGAGCAACGCCCTCACCTGCGGCTTCGCGCAGGCGATCAACAGCATCAGGGGAAGAAGGCGGCACACGCGTCGGCCTCACCCCCGACCGGTGCCCCAGGTGCAAACTCAGCCGCCGCGCGCCACGGCCTGGGCCTGCTCGCGGCGGAAATGAACAACGCGGTGATGGAAAAGATGAGGCTTCCGCCCGCGAGGAACTCGTGCCGCAGGGTGGGATCGAAGAGCGAGCCCAGCGCCGTGAACAGGTAGGCCAACGCGATCGGCCAGACCGAAGGCATCAACCCACGGCGATCACCCCGCTGATGATGAACCAGTACGCCGTCAGCACCGGCACCGAGAGCGGGCCCAGTCGCGCGGCGGCGCCACCGTGGAGCCGGGATTGCGCACCAACGTCCGGGCTTCGGGAGAGAGCGTCTTCAGCAGCTCTTCTTCACTCATCTTCAGGGTCCCTTGGCGCCCTCGTCGACCCAGCGGCCCAGCAGCACCCGCTCGTCGTCAGCCATGCCCGTCTTGTTGATGAAGGGCATGGTCTTGGTCACCACCGCGCGTTCCTTGATGCGGGGCGCGAGAATGAGAATCTGCTCAGGTGAATCGAACATCACGCCGGTGGGCGCGAGCGGGAACATCGGCTCGGTCGGGGTCGCCGAGTGGCAGGCCACGCAGCGCGTCCGAATGATCTGCTGCACCTGGGCGAACTGCACCGCGGGCAACTTCGGGGTCTGTGCGGTGGGCACCGGCGTCGCCACCGCGGGCCGCGCGGTCAGGGCGAACAGGAGCGCCGTCGTCACCACTGCGATCGCGATGATCGGCCCCAGCCACGCGCCCGTGCTCTTGAGCGAGTAGCGAATGTTCATGAAGTGCCGAACGCCCGCGCCGCCGAACATCACGACGAAGAGCACCAGCCAGTTGAGAGGGTGGCTGTAGGTGCCGGGGAAGTGGTTGCTCAACATGATGAAGAGCAACGGGAACGTCATGTAGTTGTTGTGAATGCTGCGCTGCTTGGCCCGCTGGTTGAGCGCGTAGTCCTGTTCCTTGCCGGACTCGGTGGCCGCCACCAGCTTGCGCTGGCTGGGCACGATCACGAACCAGACGTTGCCCGTCATCACGGTGCCGAGCAGTACGCCCACGTGCAGGTACGCCGCGCGCCCGGAGAAGAGCTGCGTGAACGCGAACGAGATGCCCAGCAACGCCGCCACCGAGAGCACGCCCGCGACCTTGGGGGCCCGGGTGCCCAGCACGCTCCACAACGAGTGGTAGATCACCCAGGCGGTGAGCAGGCCCAGCACCGAGATCGCGATCGCCTGCGGCAACCCGAGCGCCTGCACCGAGGGGTCGATCAGGTACGCGCCGCCGTTCAAGTAATAGACGACGATCAACAGCGAGATGCCGGAAGCCCAGGCGGTGAAGTTCTGCCACTTGAACCAGTGCAGCTTCGCCGGCATCTCACCGGGGGCGAGCTGGCGCTTCTCCACCTCGTAGAAGCCCCCGGAGTGGACCATCCACATCTTGCCCTCGTACCCGACCTCTTTTTCCCGGCCGGCAGCCTTCTCGAGGTTGCGGTCGAGCCAGTTGAAGAGCATCGAATTGCCGATCCACATGATCCCGGCGATCAGGTGAACCCAGCGGATGATGAGATCGAGGAATTCGTGGACCGTCACAGTCCGGCGAATGTACCGCTAGATCCGTGGGCCCCTGACGCCAATGTCAGTCCGGTTGGCCTCGGGGAGGGCCGCAAGTCCCCGAGACGACGTACGGCACGGACCTTGGAAAGGGCGGGGTCCATGCTCACCTTCCTCGTGAACCGTTCGTCGATGGCGCTGGGGCGCCTCTCGGGTCCGGCTCCGGCGACCCGGCTGCCCCCGGCCCTGCGTGCGCTCGCTCAACTGAAGAACGGCTTTCGCGCCCTCGATGACGCGCTGCTGGTGTTG
>JAYVNA010000611.1:0-3723 GCA_043758715.1 Archangium sp. | reverse complement strand
CGCTCGACGGCGTGGCCAAGGCCTCGTTCCTCGAGAACGAAGACGACTGGAAGAAGTACAACGCGATGAAGCTGCGGTGGTCGAAGCTGCAGAACGTCGGCGAGCTCAAGGCTTCCATCACCAGCAAGAGCAACGCGCTCAATGACATTCAGAAGGCGTACACCAAGACCGTCGCCTTCAAGTCGGCCGACCCCGCCATCTGCGCGCTCCACAAGATCGGTCTCGCGTACGACCAGCTCGCGGACCAGCTGATCAACTTCCCGGTGCCCAAGGGCCTGCCGGAAGAGGTGCTGATCGAGCTGCGGCCGCAGTTCGAGCAACAGGCCGAGCCGGTGAAGAAGAACGCCGCCGAGGCCTTCACCGCCGTGGTGACCAAGAGCCAGGAGCTCGACGTCTTCAACCCGTGCACCATCGCGGCGCTGGAGATGTTGCGGAACAAGTACCGCCCCGACGCCTTCCCCAAGATGCGTGAAGACGTGATGGAGCTCAAGCAGGCCAACGAGAAGAACATCTCGATTGGAGGCGACGTACTCACCGCCGTGCAGTCGGTGCCCACCATCTCGCCCGAGAAGTCGCAGGAGTTGCGCAACAACACCCGGGAGGTCGGTTCACGTGAAGTGGCCGACACCATGCCGGAAGTCGATCTCTCGACCCCGACGCCCGCGCCGAAGAAAGAAGTCGCCAAGAAGCAGGACTCTGCGCCTGCGCCCACGCCGGCTCCGAAGCCCACTCCCAAGGGCAAAGATCCCAGCGATGAGCCGGAGGACACACTGTGAAGACCCGCATTCTCGCAGCAGCAGTCGGAGTCGGTCTCGCCCTCTCGGGTTGTGCGACCACTGGAAGCTCGGGCACGGGCGGCAGCAAGCCCATCGTCACGGGCCCCAAGGTGCAGCAGACCTCGGGCAACGGAGAAGTGCAGGGTGAAGTCGTCCCGCAGATCTCCAGCAAGGCGAAGCTGATCTTCGACGAAGCCCTCAAGGCATACGAGCAGCAGAAGAAGATCAATAAGGTCGACTACCCGGGCCTGGAGAAGCGTTTCCGCGCCGCGGCTGACGCCGACCCGAACCTGGCCGAGGCCACCTACAACCTCGGCGTACTGGCTGATCGCCAGGGCAAGGTGAAGGACGCCGTCGCGCTCTACAAGGAAGCGCTCTCGAGGAAGCCCACCCTGCGGCAGGCCGCTGAGAACCTGGGCGTGATCGCGCAGAACAACGGCGATGAAGCCGGCGCCACCCGCATCTACACCGACATTCTCAACAGCTACCCCGACGACGCCGGCAGCCGCGCGCGCCTGGCCGAGATCGCCCGCCGCAAGGGTGACCTCGACAAGGCGATCGAGCTCTCACGCGAGGCGCTGTTCCGCGAGCCGAAGACCCTGCAGGCCTACAAGACCATGATGCAGGTCTATTACGAGCAGAAGCAGTTCAGCCTCGCGCGGTTGATCGCGCTGCGGGCCAGCAAGATCGACGACTCCGACCCTGAGATTTTCTACACGCTGGGCCTGATGAACATGGCCGAGAAGGACCCGGTCAAGGCCCGCGCTCAGTTCAAGAAGGCCGTCGAGGCGCGCCCCGACTTCCTCCCTGCGCACTACCAGCTGTGCACCATCGCCTTCGAGAAGGAGGACTACCAGAGCGCCGAGGAGCACCTGCGCCACATCCTCCAGAGCAACGGCAAGAACGCCGACGCGCTGCTGAACCTGGGCGTCGCGTACAAGGGCATGGGCCAGCTCGACAAGGCGATGGCCACCTACGACGAGGTGCAGAAGCTCAACGCCGAGATGCCTGAGCTGTACCTGAACCGCGGCATCATCATCGGCATCAAGGGCGACCCCGAGAAGGCGATTCAGCTCTTCAAGACGTACATCGCTCGCAAGGGCGAGGCGGTCGCAGGCGATCACCCCGTGCACGCGTTGATCGCCGAGCAGGAAGCGGCCATCGCGAAGCGCGAGGAAGACAAGCGCATCGCCGCCGAGGCCGCGAAGATGGAAGAGGACATGAAGAAGCAGGAAGCGGCCGCCGCCGAAGAAGAGAAGAAGAAGAAGGAGGCGGAGTTCCAGAAGACCAAGGAAGACGCGAAGAATCCTCAGCCCAAGGGCGATGGCAAGACGCCGCCTCCCGCGGTCGAGAAGAAGGAAGAGCCCAGGCCCGAGGCGAAGAAGCCTGCGCCGGCCCCGGCTCCCGTCGCCAAGCCGGCCCCCGCGCCTGCGCCCGCCGCACCCGCCAAGAAGGGCGAAGAGCCGGACGACGGGCTCTGACTCATTCCTTCCCGCGGCGAATGATCAGCTTCAGGAAGCGTAAGGCGAACTTCCGGCGGCCCCCCTCGAGCATGAACGTGGGGATGGTGCCGCCGGGGTCGCTGAACACGAGGTAGGTCACCCGGGTGAGCCCGTCTTCGGTTCGCTCGAACTTCCACTCGCCGTGCAGCTTGGTGATGCGCACCCAGCCTTCGGGTTTGGGTGGCGCTACCTCGTTGGCTGCCTCGAACGTCACCCTGCACGCGTCCTCGCCGGAGCGGATACGCCGGGCGCGAGAGGCGTAGTCGCGGGCGGCCACCATCGGCGGGCTCACCTGCTCGTAGGTGACGCGTTCGTCATCGGTCTCGGACAGCACCTTGCGCAGCTTCAGATCGGGCACTTCGGGGTCAGCCTTGCCGTCTCCGAACGCCGCCGCGCAGAGCGACTCGGGCGACTTGCGGGTGGTGGTGGTCAGCCGAAGCTCGACCAACCTGGAACCCGCGACCGGGCGCGCTTCGACCAGCACACCGTCCGTTTCCTCGACCCGCGTGAAGTCTGCGGGAGCGTGGAGCAGGAGCAGCAGCAGGCCGTGTTGAATCATGGTGGAAGTTGCAGCTTTCGAGTCTGACCAGCCATGATTTGAATGGTGGATCGGCGGGGCAAAAGCCGGCGCATCAGGAACGAAGCGAAGCGATTGAAGCGCCCGGGAATGAGGACCGGCCCGTCTTTGAGAGCGTCCAGCGCTTCCCGCACTACCTCTTCAGGCTGCTGCATGCCGGGCGGCGCCTTCTTGACGGACTTGAGCAGGTTGGGGGTGGCGGTGGCGCCCGCGCACACCGAGAGCACGTCGACGCCGGTGCCGCGCAGTTCGGCCCACAGCCCTTCAGCCAGCGACAGGTTGTACGACTTGGTGGCCCCGTAGGTGGACACGAAGGGCGAGCCCTGGAACGCGGTCAGTGACGAGAGCAACACCAGGCCGCCTTTGCCCCGCTTCACCAGCCTCGGCACGAAGTGATGGGCCAGCGCGGTCGGCGTCTTCACGTTGACGTCGATGGCGCGCAGGTTGTCCGCGAGCGACTGCTCCACGAAGGGGCCGATGGGGGAGAGCGCGGCGTTGTAGATGATGAGGCCCACGTCGAGCTCGCGGGTGAACTCCGCGATGCGCGCCGGGGCTTCGGGCGAGGCGAGATCGAGGGCCAGGCACTTCGTCTCGCCGCTCAGGGTGGCGGCCAATTCGGTGAGCACCTGCTCGCGCCGGGCGATGAGCACCACCTTGAGGCCGCGGGCCGAGAGCTGCTTTGCGAACTGCGCGCCCATGCCTTCGGACGCACCTGCGACCACGGCCCAGGGGCCATACGAATCGGTGAACATGCGCCGGTGGTTAGTACGGTTTCTGGCCGGTGTAGTTGCCCGCGGGATCGTAGTCGCAGACTGAAAAGTACCAGGTGGGGCTGCTGCTGAAGGGGCTGCCCGTGGTGCAGCGCTGC
>JAYVNA010000610.1:0-11442 GCA_043758715.1 Archangium sp. | reverse complement strand
CAAGAATGGCGCGATGGCCTGCAGCTCCATCCCGATGGACGCTTCGCTCGCCGCGCTCGGCCTGGGTCTGCTCGCCCTCGCTCGCCGCCGTCGCAGCTGAGAACAATCCTTCATGAGGGCGTTTATCTTCCGCCCTCACTCCTTGTGAAAGAGCCCCGCCGTCTCCTCTGGAGCCGGCGGGGTTTCTTTTTGGCTGCCGTTCAGGCGAGGCGGGGAAAGAGCTCGGGGCGAATCATGAACACGTCGTCTGCCAGGCGCTTGTCACCCAGGTGCAGGGTGCGCTTGGTGACGAAGTCGAAGAGCAGCGGGTTGTGCTGATCGATCTCATTGAGCCAGCGCCGCTCGTCTTCGGTGATGAAGCCACCTTCCACCATCGCGCCGGTCTGCATCAGCACGTTGATCGCGGGCAGGGGGTAGTCGCTGCCGTTGATCAGCCGCCGGTGCACCTCGGGGTGCTCGAGCAGGTACCGGAGCGGCCGGCCGATGCGATTGACCTGCGCGATGGCGGAGAGATCTCCGTAGAGCAGGCCGTCGAACTTCGGGTCCTCGAGCAGCCGCTCAAAGAGCTCGAAGTTGTCGACCCACGGCGCGCCGCTCGCGTCGAGGTCGGGGTTTTGTCCGAGCGAGGCACAGTGCGCGACGATCACCTTGAGGCCGTGCTCCAGGGGCCTTCGCAGGTGCAGCGGGTTTCCCAGGCGCTGCGCTTCTTCCGCGTGCACGGCCTTCTCTTCGCCTGCGTGGGTGATCAGCGGCAGCTGCAGCCGCACCATCGCCGCGTAGAACGCGTCACACTTCGCGCTCGAAGGATCGATGCCCATCGCGTTGGGCAGCCACTTCACCGAGACCGCGCCGTCGGCGACGGCCTTCTCCAGCGCCTCGACCGCGTCGGCCCGGTACGGGTGCACCGAGGCGCAGGCCACGAAGAGCTCGGGCGAGGCCTTCACCAGCGCCGCCACGTACGCGTTGGGCGTGAAGAACTCCGAAGCCTGCTGCTGCAGCTGGCCGTTCTGGTCGTAGACGTGATCGAACGCGAACAGCAGCGCGCGGCCGTGCGGTGACTGGCTCTTGATCAACCCCGCAAGCCGCTCAATGTACTGCTGGTCGGCGCGCGTCAGGTCGTTCACGCCCGAGGCCTCGAGGTAGATGCTGAACTTGAGCGACTCGAGCGGGTTGAGCGCCGACTGCAGGCGTTCACCGACTTCGCAGCCCGTGCCGCCACACCCCAGCCCCACCACATGCACGTGGGAGTCGAGCACCCGGGCAGGGTCGAGCCCGGCCCAGGCGCGCTCGATCAACGCGAGCGCTTCTCTGGAAAGCGGGCCACTCGGGGCAGCGGGCCTCGCGACGCGCTGATGGCCGTAGCGATAGCCCCCATAGAGGGCTCCCGCGGCAGCGAGGGCGATGAGTTGTCTTCGGGTGAAGCGGGCCATTTTGAGCGTGAGGGGGTGAGGAGGAGCCTGATTGTGTGCTCAGAAGGCCCCATGCGACACGCTCTCTTTGTGTTGGGCCTCTCCCTGGTGGCCTGCAGCAAGCCGGTTCCCCCTCCCGAGCCCCCGGCCCCCTGGCAGCCCGGCACGGTCTATCGCCTCGATCGGGTCCCCAATGCGCGCGGTTACCTCGAGCTGCGCGGGTTGGTGCACGTGCACTCGATCTATTCGCACGACGCCTGCGACGGGCAGCCGCACGACGACGCGGGTGTCTACAGCCAGAGCTGTCTCGAAGATTTCCGCACCGGCGTCTGCGCCACCCAGGACGACTTCTTCTTTCTCACCGACCACGGCGGCAGCTTCGCCGACAACGAATTCCCCGACGTGTTGCTGTTCAACGGCGCGCGCGGTGACGTGCTGGTCGAACGCGGTGCGGGGCCGACGGCGAACTGGCTGTCGTGTCCGGGCGCTTCGCCTGCGCTGGTGATGGCGGGCACCGAGACCCAGACGATGCCAGTGGGGCTCGAGCGTCAGGTCAGCAATCGCAGCCTCTACGGCAGCGGCGAGGCGGTGGCGCTCGACGGCTTTCATGCGATCGGCGCGGTCACGCTGGTGGCCCACACCGAAGACTGGACGGTGCAGCAGCTCATCGACATGCACCTCGACGGGTTCGAGATGTTCAACCTGCACCGCAACGCGCTCAAGAACGGCGGCGTCGCGGCTGACCTGTTGCTCAACTACGTCGACAAGGGGTTGCTCGACGGGCTGATGCACCCCGATCTCTTCCTCGCCGCCTTCAACCTCGATGACGACACGTACATGACGACGTGGGGCACCGTGCTCGCGCGGGGCCACCACCGGGTCACCACCATGGGCAGCGACTGTCACCGCAACACCTTTCCCCAGCTGCTGCAGGACGGGGAACGCATCGACAGCTACCGCCGCATGATGAGCGCGTTCTCGAATCACCTGCTGGTCAAGCCGAAGGCCGACGGCAGCTGGGACGACCTCAGCTTGAAGGAAGCGCTCAAGGGCGGCCGCAACTACGGCGTGTTCGAGTTCCTCGGCTACGCGGAAGGTTTCGAGTTCGTCGCGCAGGAGCCCACGGCCCTCAAAGAAATCGGTGACACCGCGGTGCTCGCCAATGGCGTCACCCTGAAGGCCACCATGCCGAAGGTGAAGAACCTCGACCCCGCGGTGGAAGCGCCGGTGCTCAAGCTTCAATTGCTCAAGGCGCGTGAAGGCGGTTGGGACCAGGTCGCGGTGATCACCGAGGGCACGCTCGAGTTCCCCGTCACCCAGCCCGGCGCGTACCGGGTCGAGGTGCGAATGATCCCCCGGCACCTGAAGAACTTCGCGGGCACCCGGCGCGCCTTCTTCACCGCCGAGCGCCCGTGGGTGATGACCAGCGCGCTGTACGTGGAATGAAAAACACAATCTCCCCCACCTCACGAAGAGGTGGAGGAGACGTGAGCCTTCGCGCGTTTTGAATTCGTTACGGCGCGTAGACCTTGGTGTTGCCCGTCATCGAGCCTGAGGAGTTGAAGTCCCAGGCGTGCGCCAGGATGTTGGCCGCCGACGAGGTGTTGTACATGGTCACCACGCCGCGGCTGCCGTCGGTGTTCGAGACCGTGCCGTTCTTCTTGGGCGCGACCTTCCAGCCGACCTGCAGCGTGATGTCGATCGAGATGGTGATGCTGCCCGCGGTGAAGACCCCGGTGGCGGTGAGCTGAATCGGCACGCCGACCGGAGTGCTCTGGTTGTCCGGCGTGACGATGACGTTGGTGAGCCTCATCGCGAGCACCGTGGCCGACGCGGTGCCGCCCAGCCCGAAGAAGCGCGCGGTGACCGAGCTGCTTCCGGGCGAGAGCCCCGTCACCCGGCCTCCGTAGATGGCGCCGTTGCCCGCCCCCGCGACGAGGGGCGCGCTGGTGGTCCACGTCGCCTGCTCCGTGACGTCGACCGAGAGCCCGTCGGCGTAGAGCGCCATCGCCGCGTAGCGCACCCAGTACCCCACCGGGATGGTGGCGGTCGAAGGCGTCAGGGTCAGGCCGGTCAACGCCGCGCTGCTCACCGTGAGCACCGCCGTGCCGCTCACCGTGCGCAGCTGCGCCTTGATGGTGGTGACGCCGCCCCCGAGCGCGGTGGCGACGCCGATGGTTCCGGCCGCTCCGCTGATCGAGGCCACCGCGCCGTTGGAGGACGACCAGGCCGCGGCGGTGGTGACGTCGAAGAGCGTACCGTCGCTGAAGGTCGCCACGGCGCGGTAGGGCACCCGAAGGCCGATGTGCGTGGTGAGGGTGGCGGGGGTGAGCGCGAGTGAGGTGAGCGTCGCGTTGGTGACCGTCAGGGTGGTCTCGTCGGTGCTCCCCGCCCAGGCCGCGCCGATGGTGGTGACGCCGGCGCTGAGGGTGGTGGCCAGGCCGTGGCTGCCGATGGCGTTGCTGATCACCGCCACCGCGTTGGCCGACGAGGTCCAGCTGGCGACGCGCGTCACTTCGGCCGTGCTGCCGTCAGTCCAGATGCCCGAGACGCTGAACTGCACGTCGATGCCGATGCCCGTCCGCACCACCGCGGGCGAGATGAAGAGGTCGAGCAGCGTCGCGTTGCTCACCGTGAGGCTCGCCGTGCCGAGGTGGCCGGTGAAGCTGGCGGTGATGGTGACGTTGCCCGGGCTCAGGCCCACGGTGACTCCGCGGAAGCCGGTGTCGTTGCGCACCGTCGCGATGCCCGCGTTGCTCGAGGTCCACCCCGACAGCTCGCTCACGTCGATCGCCGTGCCGTCGGTGTAGATGGCGGTCGCCCTGAACGACACCACGCCCTGCAGGCCGATGCGCGCCAGCGGAGGCGAGAGGGTCAAGCTCTCGAAGCTCGCGTTGGTGACGCGCAGCTGCCCTTCACTGACCAGCCCGCCCAGCGACGCGCGGATGATTGCGTTGCCCGCGCCCACCGACATCAACAGCCCGCGGCTGCCGGGGAAGTTGCTGATGGTGGCGACCGAGACGTTGCTGCTCTGCCAATCGACCAGCGTGGTGACGTTGCGCGCCAGGCCGTCGCTGAACACGCCGGTCGCGGCGTACTGGAGCGGGGCACCGATCGGCAGCGTCTGAGCGGCGGGCGTGATGGACAGCGAGGTGAGGGTGGCGGCGTTGACCGTGAGCGAGGTGCTGCCGGTCAACGTGCCGAGCGTGGCGCGAACCTGCGTGGTGCCGACGTCCAACGTGCGCACCAGGCCCTGGTTGGGGAAGAGGTTCTGCACGGTGGCCACCGTGGGAACGCTGCTGCTCCAGTTGGCGGTCAGGGTGAGATCGTACGCGTTGCCGTCGGTGTAGAGCCCGACCGCCGCGTACCGAACCTCGAAGCCCCTCGGCATCGTCTCGTTCGCCGGGAAGACCTGAAGGCCGGTGAGGGTGGCGCCGATGACGCTGAGCGTGCCGCTCCCACTGATGCTGCCCAGGCTCGCCGTCAGGGTGGTGGTGCCCACGCTCACTGCGGTGACCAGCCCGGCGTTGACCGGGCTCACCGAGGCGATCGCGGGCGCGCTGCTCGACCAGGTGACCGCGGTGGTGATGTCACGCGCGCTCCCGTCAGAGAGCACCGCGGTCGCCACATAGGCGGCGCGCACGCCCACAGGCAGGGTGAGCCGCGCCGGCGCCACGGCGATCGAGGTGATGGCGATGGTGCTGACCTCGAGCGAGGCCGAGCCACTGACGATGCCCAGGGTGGCGGTGATGCTGGTGGTGCCCGCGCTCAACGCGGTCGCGACGCCGTTGGTCGACACGCTCGCCACCGAGGTGGCTGAGCTCGACCAGCTCACCGTGGCCGTGAGGTCGGCGGTGCTGCCGTCACTGAAGGTGCCGGTGGCGCGGTACGGCTGCAACATCCCGATGGGCAGCGAGGTGGTGAGCGGCGTCACCTCGAGGCGATCGAGCGCGGCGTTGGTGATGGTGACCGTCGCGGCGGCGCTGCGGCCGAAGTACGCCGCCTGCACCGTGGTGTTGCCAGCCGAGAGCGCCTCGAGCAGGCCACCGGCTGAGATGCGCGCCAGGGCGATGTCGGAGCTCGTCCACGACGCGCTCGCGGTGATGTCTTGCGTGGTGCCGTCTGACCAGGTCGCGATCGCGTTGAAGCCGGAGGTGCGGCCCGCGGGCACCGAGGTGAAGCCGGGCGTCACCACGATCGAGGTGATGACCGCCGGGCCGCAGGTGCCGCCCACGCAGTTGCCCGAGAGGCAGTCGGCGTTGATCACGCAGAAGAGCCCCTGGCCGCACGAGGTGCAGGTGAGGCCGCCGCAGTCGGTCGCGGTCTCGGTGCCGTTTCGAACGCCGTCCGTGCAGGTCGGCGCCTGGCACACGTCGTTCGCGCACACGCCCGAGACGCAGTCACTCGGACTCGCGCAGCCGCCCCCGGTGCCGCACGCAGCGCACGAAGGCCCGCCGCAGTCGATGCCGGTCTCCTGGCCATTGCGCACGCCGTCGCCACAGGCGGCCGGCAGACACACCCGGTTGGTGCAGACGTTCGAGGCGCAGTCCGCCCCGCTCATGCACCCGCCGCCGTCAGCGCAGGCCGGGCACGCCCCTCCGCCACAGTCGACGCCGGTCTCCGAGCCGTTTCGAACCGCGTCGCTGCAGGTGGCCACCGCGCAGGTGCCCGCGATGCAGACCTCGCTGCTGCAGTCGCGGCCGGTGATGCACCCCTGGCCGGCGGCGCAGGCGGAGCAGCTCGCACCTCCGCAGTCGATGGCCGTCTCGTCGCCGTTCTTGACCCCGTCGCTGCAGGTGCCCGCCACGCACAGGTGGCGCATGCAGACGCCGGAAACGCAGTCGAGGGGCACCTCGCAGCGGCCGCCGACCTGACAGGTGCCGCAACTGCCGCCGCAGTCCACGTCGCTCTCGGCGCCGTTCTTCACCCCATCAGTGCAGCTCGGCGCGGCACACACGCCGTTGGTGCACACGCGCGAAGCGCAGTCGTTGGGGCCGGTGCAGGCCGCCGCCGGAGGGCACGCGAGGCAGCTGCCCCCACAATCGATGTCGGATTCCGTCCCATCCTTCAAACCGTTGGTGCAGCTGGGGGGCAGGGTGCAGGCGCCCGCGAGGCAGCGACCCGCGCTGCAGTCGGCGTCGAGCGCACACAGCTGGCCCAGGTTGCACGGGGTGCAGGAAGGCCCGCCGCAGTCGACGTCGGTCTCCTCACCGTTGAGCGCGAAGTCGCTACAGCTGGGGGCGACCGCAGCCGGCTCTTCAGGAATGAAGTCGCTGTCGTGATCGAGCTTGGGATTTTTCCGCTCGCAAGCTGCGAGGGCGAGCACTGCGCACAACGGCCAAAAAACACGGACGGAGAGATTCAAGGGAAGCCCCTTTGGGTTCGACTTCGGGTTTGAAGGTTGGGTGGCCCGCGGGGGCGGGTCGCTGGCCGGGAGACTTCGCTGGCCGGGTGCCGCCTTGTGCATCGAGCACGCCAGTTCTGACGCAGCGGGAACGCGTCACCGCGTGCGCGAGAAAGCTGCGCAAACACGGCGTTGATTCCACGCGGTCTTGAAGCCGCGGTGGAGGTCTGTGGCTCGAATCAGCTCGTCACTTCGAAAGCGCGCGCGCTCCTGCGTGGAGCGCAGCAACCGTTGCGAGTGAGAGAGAGGCTCTCTTGTGCGACGCCGTCGTCTGACGTCGCGTTTCGACTTACTCCAGCGGGAGCGCCGCGCTGATTCGCAGCGAGGCCCGCGCCGTCGACAGCTCGGTGCGCGCCTGGATGTGGTTGACGTCGGCGCCGAAGACGTCGCGCTCGGCGGTAATCACGTCCAGCTGGGTCGCGGCGCCGACTGCATATCGATCCCGGGCCACCTGGGTGGCGCGCTGGGCGGCCTCCAACTGCGCTCGGGCGGCCTCCACCTTGATCAGCGCTGCCTGCAGGCGCTGCCAATCGCTATTGACCTGGTCGCGCGCCAGCAAGCGGCTGCGCTCCGAGGCCAGCTGCGCGACCTGCTCGTTCGACGACTGCACCTGCATCCCCATGAAGGTGGGGACGTCGAGGCGCCATGCCAGGTTGATGCCCGCGTTGTAGGCGGCCGCCTGGCCGGTGAAGCTGGTGGCGTTGGTGATGCGCTCGGTGAACTGCGCGGAAACGAGGGGCACCAGCGCCAGCCGGGAGGCGGTGGCGAGCTTCCCTGACGCTTGTGCGTCCTTGTCGGCTGCCTGCACCGCAGGCAGCTGCTCGATGCGGGCTTCGAGGTCAGCGAGCGGGGCCGCAGGGGTGAGGTCATCGATGGGCATGGGGAGCGCCTCGGGCGGCTCCAACCCGGTCAACGTGCGCACCGTGCGCCGCGAGGTGGCGACCAACGCCTCAGTGTCGGCCAGGGTCTGCTTGGTACGGGCCGCCTCGGCCTTGGACCGCAGCAGGTCGAGCTCGGTGACCGTGCCCACGTTCGCGCGAATTTCAGTCAGCTTGAGCTGCTCGAGGGCCACCGCCGCAGAGCGCTTCGAGGCTTCCCGCACCGCCAGCGACGCGGCGTAGCCGTAATACGAGGCCACCACCTGGCGCTTGATGGCGTCCCGCATCGCCTGCTCCCGCAGCACGGCTCCCTCTTCCGCCGTGGCGGAGGCCGAGGCGCGGAACCACCGGGTGGTGTCGATCAACGGCACCTCGAAGCGGAAGGCGGCCTCGAACTGATCGAGGGGAACGATCACCGCGGTGGTCCCGGTCAGGGGGTTGTTGAACTCGGCCTTGTACTGGTTGTGCGTCCACCCCGCCGAGGCAGAGAGCGTGGGAAACAGCCCGGTCCACGCCTGGCGGTACTCTGCGGCGGCGCGGTTGCGCTGCTCGATGGAGATGCGCAGATCGACGCTGCCCTGTTCGGCTGCGTTCAGGAAGGTCTTCACGTCCTCAGCGGCGGCGCTCATCGATACCAGCGCCACGCCCAACATCACGCGCTTCACTTGCTCACCTCAGCCACGCCTACGTCATTGGAAATGGGGTTTGTCACCAGGCTGGTGACGTTGCGCTGCTTGCGGCGGCGAACGGCCATCGCGATGTCATCGAACAACGAATACGCGACCGGCACGGCCAGCAGCGTCAGCACCAGGGAAAGCGTCTGCCCACCGACCACCACGCCTGCGGTGGCGCGGTTGAAGCCAGAGCCGATGCCGCGCGCAGTGACGAGCGGAATCATGCCGGCCACGAAGGCCGCGGTGGTCATCAGAATCGGGCGCAGACGGTCTTTGTTCGCGCGAATGATCGCCGAGAGCCGGGCCGCCTTGCGTGTCGCCTTTTCCACCGTTGAGAAGTCGTCGAAGTGGGCCTTCGCCAGGGCGTTCTCGAGCCGTTCGCGGCCGATCACCTTGTCGAGCAGCTCGTGCAAAAGGTTTCGCCGCGCGGTCTCGGTCTTGTGCTTGTAGGCCTCGTCGAGCGCGCGCTCGACTTCGTCTGAGTCCTTCTCGCGCAAGCCGTTGGTGTGATCGATCTGCAGAATGGCGTTCTTCTTCACCACGCCGAAGAGCACGAAGATGCCGAGGAAGCTGTACATGTCGAGCGCCTGGTCGAAGAGGATGACCGAGGCGATCGCGTACGGCAGCGTCAGCGGCAGCGAGATGAGAATGGTGACCGGGTGCAGCCACGACTCGAACTGCGCCGCGAGGATGAGGTACATGAAGACGAAGCTCGCCAGCAGGCCGAGCACGAACGAGATGCCCGTCTCCTTCATCAGCTTGGTCTGGCCCTGCGCCTTGACCGCGTAGCCCTTGCCCAGCTTCGGCACTTCTTCATCGAGAATGGCCTTCACCGCTTCGCCGATGCCGCCTTCGGAGGCGCCCGGGCCGGCGTTGGCCATGAAGGTGACCTGGCGCTCGCGCTGGTAGCGCAAAATCGCCGAGGGGCTGGAGCCGCTCTTGATCTTCACCACGTCGGCCAGGGTGACCAGGCCCAGCTTCTTGCTGGGCACGGTGATCAGGCGCAGCGCGTCTTCGCTGCTGCGGTACTCCGGGGTGGCGCGCAGCCTCACTTCGTACTGCTCGCCGCCTTCCGAGTAGGTCGACACCTTCTGGCCGGCCACCAGGTACTGCAGCGCCTGCGCGACGTCGACGATCTGCACGCCGAGGTCGGCCGCGCGCTCGCGGTCGACGAACACGCCCAGCTCGGGCTTGCCCAGCACCAGGGTGCTGTCGATGTCTACGATGCCCGGAATTTCCTTCTTCATGCGCTCGAGGATCTTCGGGGTGGCCGTGGTGAGGGCGTTCAGGTCAGGCCCCGCGAGAATGTACTGCACGCGCTGCGTGGCCTGCCCACCGCCGAACTCGTTGACGTCGGCGATGGTGACCTTCAGCTCGGGCGGCAGCGTGGGAAGAATCTTCTCGCGCACCACGTTCTTCAGGTCGTTCTGGGAGATGTCACGTTTGTCGGGCGGCACCAGCTTCACGAAGATGCGCGCGAGGTTGGGCGTCTTCGCCGCGTCGTCGCCGATGGTCACCAGCGTCGCGGTCACCTGCGGCATGGCGCGAATGATGCGGGCCACGCGCTCTCCCACCAGCTCGGTCGCCGGCACTGACCGGCCTTCGGGCAGGCGCACCACCACTTCGAACTGCGCGCGGTCGTCGATGGGAAGGAAGCCCTTCCGTGCTTTTCCCGCCAGGGGCACCATCGCCACCAGCGAAGCGACCGAGGCCAGCACCACGATCCACCGGTGCTTCATCACGAAGGTGAGCATGGCCGTGTAGGTGCGCTCGACGGGCCGGTAGAAGACGTCGGTGATGCGCTCGAGGAGCGAGCGCGAGTGATCGCCCGGCTTCTTCGCCTTGAGCCAGCGCGAGGCGAGGCTGGGGGTGAGCGTGAACGAGACGAACAACGAGACGGCGATCGCGAACGACATCGTGATGCCGAAGCTGCCCAGGAAGCGTCCGGGAATGCCGGCCACGAAGGCGATCGGCAAGAACACCGCGATGAGCGAGAGCGTGGTGGCCATGACGGCCGTGCCGATTTCGCGGGTGCCCTCGATGGCCGCCTGCTTGGGGTCCATGCCCTTCTCTTCCACGAAGCGGAAGATGTTCTCGAGCACGACGATGGCATCGTCGATCACGATGCCGACTGCCAGCGCGAGCGCGAGCAGGGTGATGGAGTTGAGGGTGTACCCCTGCAGCTTCATCAGCGCGAAGGTGCCGATGATCGAGGTGGGAATCGCGAGGGCGGCGATGAGGGTGCTGCGCAGGTTGCCCAGGAACAACAGCACGATGATGGCCGCGAAGATGGCGCCGAGAATGAGGTGTTCGGTGACGGCCTCGGTGCCGGTGCGCACCACGGCCGAGCCGTCGCGCTGAACCTCGAGGTTGTAGCCGGCCGGCAGTTCCTTCTGCAGGTCGAGCATGCGCTCCTTGATGGCGTCCACCACCGCGACGGTGTTGGTGCCCGACTGCTTGCTCAACGAGATCAGCACGGTGCGCTCGCCGTTCCACATCGCGCCGGTGTCGGCGTCTTGAACGCCGTCCACCACGGTGGCCAGCTCGTCGAGCCGAATCGAGCGGCCGGTGGTGTCGCGAATGATGATCGCGCGCAGCTCGTCGACCGACTGCACCCGGCCGTTGACGCGCAAGGTGAAGTAGTCGCGGCTGGTGTCGACGCGCCCGCCGGGCAGGGTGATGTTCTGCGCGTTGATGGACGCGGCGACCTCGAGGGGTGAGACGCCCAGGGCCTTCAACTTCACCGGGTCGACCAACACGTCGATCTGACGCTTGCGGCCACCCAGCAGCACCGCCTTGCCGACGCCGTTGACCGATTCCAACCGGCGGCGCACCACGCGGTCGGCGATGTCGGTCACCTCGCGCACGGTCTTGCCGGGCGCGCGCAGGGCGATGAAGAGCACCGGCTGCGCGTCAGGCTCGATCTTCTGCACCACGGGCGGGTCGATGCCCTTGGGCAGCTCGGCCAGCACGGTGTTCACCTTCTGCTGCACTTCCTGCGAGGCGACGTCGACGTTCTTCTCGAGGAGGAACTGAATGACGACCTGGCTGACGCCTTCGGCCGAGGTGCTGCGCAG